>DAHWJO010000009.1:0-44950 GCA_027344105.1 Sulfobacillus sp. | reverse complement strand
AATTTGTTAGCTTTCGCCATCCGTTTCGATATGCACTTGCCACCCTACAATTTTCGGGCTTTTTCGCGCCTATTCCCATGGGAAACAGCAGCCCTGCTTATCATCTTCTATTTTTACGGACTTTATGACCGTTCCGCCCATAAAACCTCCCATGAAATCGTAAGTTCCGTTATTATGGCCATCATTACCAATACTTTTGTGGCGGCGATGATCAGCCTGCTGTTGGTCACGATTGGCTTGCCCCGCAGTGTTTTCGTGATTTCCGCTCTATTCCAGATGGCTTTTTTCGTGGTCTGGAGGCTGGCGTACCGCTCCTGGTCCCTGCGCACGGCTCCTACCGTCACCGTTCTGGCTGTGGGCGAGCGGCCGGAGTGGCCCGCACTGACGGTGCGGGCGGGACAGTATCTGCCCCGCATCGCCATGGTCTACATGGAACCGGGCCAGCCCTGCGGCGCAGCCCCTTGGGGAGAGGTGGGGGCAGTGATTCTCGGCACGGTGGACGGCGGTGTGAAATCCGCGTACTTTATCGAAAGCATGAAGCGCAACGTTCCCTGTTTGTGGAAGCCCGACACCTACGACCTGCTGGTCGCTGGGTCTGAACTGACGTCTGTCGGTGACACCCCGATGTTTTCTCTGGCGTCGATCCGGACACGCCATGGCTCCGCGGCGTTGAAGCGGGTTGCCGATATTGCCGTGTCGATCATGGGACTCGTATTGGGACTTCCGGTATTTCTCGCCATTGGCTTCCTGATTCTGCTCGATTCGGGCGGGCCTGTGCTCTACCGCCAAGAACGGGTCACTGCAGGCGGGCGGCGTTTCATGCTCCTGAAGTTCCGGACTATGGTGCCCGACGCGGAAGCCGTTACGGGCCCTGTGCTGGCCGCAGCCCACGACCCGCGGATCACCCGCCTCGGCCATATGTTGCGGACCGCGCATCTTGATGAACTGCCACAGCTGTGGAATGTTCTGAAGGGAGATATGTCTTTAGTCGGTCCCCGGCCTGAGCGTCCGGTTTTCGTTGACCAGCACCGCCGCGACATAGCCTTTTATGACCTGCGCCATCTGAGCACACCTGGCTTGACAGGGCTTGCGCAGGTGGCAGGGAGCTACACCTCGAGCCCCGAAGAGAAAGCCGCCTACGACCTGCACTACGCCACCAATTGGTCGTGGCTCAAAGATATTGTCATTGTCATCCGGACTGTTGTGCAGATTTCATTTAAAAAGAAGGATGACTAGCGGCCAACCGGCCGCAATCGTGACCGGCGCGTCCGGCGATTGGCCGGCTGTGTCATTACACGGTACCAGGCGAGCCCTACGAACAGGGTAAAGAAAAAGTCCCCAAAAGACACTCCCCCAAGCATCAAAGACTCCACGACCTGCTGCGCCAAACTCGCTAGGAGAATGGCAAAGAGGGCGCTGTCCTGCCAATGGCCCCAGGGCCGCTTCAACAGCAGTCCCACCATAGCCACCCCTACCAGCACCAGCCAGAAGGCCAGCCCCACCAGCCCCAATTCCAGCCCCGTGCGCAAGAGGGAATCGGACGGCGTCAGCCCCGCATAAATAGCCGGCACGAAAGGCCGCAGCGCCATTGGGGAGTTTCCCGGCCCCACTCCGAGGACCCAGTGGTGGTCCATCGCTCGAAATCCCGCTTTCCACAGCACGATGCGCCCATTGAGGCCCTTACTCCACAACAGCTGCCACTTGTGAATGCCGGTTTTGGCCACCAGTCCCCCGCCCATGACAACGATGGCGGCGGCCAGCCATAACGCCCCGCGGCGGCCGTAGTACAGTACGACAAAGGCGACCAGTCCCACCAGGCTGGCAATCCATGAGGAGCGGGAGTAGCTCAGTGCCACCCCGACGAGCAGGACAAGGCTGGCAACACCCCACCCCGTGCGGGCCCAGACATCCTCCTGAGCCGACATTGTGAGAAAGGCTGCCGCCGGGAAGGCAAAGGTCAGTAACATGCCAAATGTGTTCTTATTGGCAAAAGGCCATTGCCACGCGAGAATCGTGTGGTGGCCGACCGGCACCGGAAACCCGGAATGATACCCGAGGGCGGCAATGGCTGCACTCACCGTGAGCACCACCCCCATCCCGGCGATTATCCGGAAAACCGAGGCAAGAGACGAGTAGCCCTTGGACACCGCCCACGGGAAAATGATGACAGCCACGGCCAGAACGGCCGGCACTCCTAGGGCGTACCGTACGGACACCGACAGGTGAATGCCCGCGAGCGCTGAGGCTGCAATGCCCGCAAGATACACGAGGAAGACGGCAATCCACGCTGCCTGACGGCGCAGAAACCGCCACCACTCCCGCCAGGTCTCCCGTTTAGCCGAGACAATGCCTCCAAGCCAAACTCCCACCCACGGGAAATACTGACCAATTCCGGCGTACCAGTGGTGAATGACTTCCACCACGACTGATGCAATGACAAGCCCCGCAATATAGGCTCTCGGTTTTCCCCACACTATGAATGCGCCCAAGGCAGCCAGCAACCCGCACCAAAGCAATACCACCCCAACACCCCAATTACTCTGTCTTTAGACTTATTGTATCATGCCGCAGTCCGACACAAGGCCGCGAACCGGTGCCGGTTCGCGGCCTTGTGTGTCACCATGCGCTGGTGCTGCCCTATGTGCCGGCCACGTCAGTGATTCAGAATGAGCATGTAGATCGCCACCGCGATTACCACACCGGAAAAAATGAAGTTCAGCGCGCGCTTCTGGTGGCTTAAGCGGCTCGCCAGGCGAGCGCCAACCAATCCGCCCACGGCTCCGCCCGCAATGTACTCAATGACGATGAGCCAGTCCACCAAGCCCGATAAGGCGTAATTGGTGGCGGTGGTCAGCCCAAAGGTGCCCACCGAGAATAACGAGCTGCCAATGGCATAAATCATTGGCATCCCCGTCGAAAACATCAGGCCCGGCACAATCAGGAAGCCGCCGCCGATTCCAAAAAATCCGGACACCAGACCGACCGTGAACCCCGCTGGAATGACCCGCGCCAGCATTTTGCGGTTCCATTCGAAATGCTTTTCTTCTCCCTGCTTTTTGGGCCGCAACATCAGGCCCGCCACCACCAGCATCAAAATGGCAAATAGAAACAAGAGGTCCTTCCCGTTCACCATTTTCCCGAGCGTGGACCCGATAAGGGCGCCGACAGCACCGGGGATAGCAAATCCCACGGCGGCTACCCATTTGACATTCCCGCTCCGCCAATGCGGAATCAAATTCAAATATGCATTCACCGCGACGGCCAGGGCTGTGGTTCCAATCACAATGTGAGCATCATGGATCCCCACAACGTAGAGGAGCAGCGGCACCGCTAAAATGGAGCCGCCGCCGCCAATCAGTCCTAAAGAAAATCCCACCAGCACCCCAGAAAAAACCGCCAGTACCTGCTGGACGGCCGTAACATGAACCATATGAGCACATCTCCCGCATATTAAATTCTACAGTTATTGTACTCTTCGGTTGATACATTGACGACTGATTTTCAATATTAATTAATTCTGGTATCAACAAGCTAAATATTGGCGGCGAACAAGTTCAAAAAGGCGCCTGGTCTTTACCCGGAGCCGTTCCGGCGCTGGCGATGGCCTGCGCCAAAATCCACTCATTAGCCGTCATCACGGTCACGATGTCATTGATTACAAAGGCGGGAAGAGACTGCAAGTTCCAGCGCGCGATCAGCTCCGGGGCCTTGTCCAAATCAATGGCATAGACGGTGATTTTAGGATTGCGGATAGCCATGGCGCCGAGCAGGCGGACGGCCTGTGCGCATTTCGGGCAGCTGGGGGTCGTCAGCACCGCAATCCGCAGAGCGTCCACAACTCCATCGACCACCGACTCGGTCATGGGTGTCAAAATTCTCTGCTGCCGGCCAATGGCCAGCACCAGATCATGCCAGCTGCGCTCCTCTTGCCCGGCTGGCTCCCCCACAAACCATACCGCCGGCTCGCTGCCCGCGTCTGCTATGCCGTAAATCGGCACGCCGTCCGGCAGCCAGTCCCAAGGAAGGCTGGGCAGGGCCTGTCTTGATTCCCAGGTGATATTCTGCCCCGACATGGCGTGAATAAATTCTCCATCATCGTGCCCAATGTGGACTAGTGTTATCGGAAGAGCGATATCGTCCATCCAGTCTAACCCGTAAAGCATTCAAATTCCCCCTAAATATCTGGCAAGGACGCCCCCGCTCCTGAGTTCAATCATTGTCCGCCAGTTTCGAAAAACGTGCGGAAGGAGGTGGGGGGCGCTTACTTCCAAACCCCTCGCGATCATCTGTTCCCGCAAGCGGGCATTTCCGAGCAATTCCTGGACCGCATCAGCCCAGATCCCGGGCTGATGCGGGTCCGCCAGCAAAGCTGGGTATCCCGCGATCATCCGGGCCGGGAGCGTATCGGCCACAAGACTGGGCAGTCCGTTGGCATACACATCCAGCAAACCGTAGAGATTCTGCGCATCTTGGCCCGGGTAGATCAGCAAATCAGCCGATTGGTACAGCGCCGCCAATTCATGGGGTGCCAGCACGGGCGCAAACACTACATGTTCGGCCAGTCCTAAATGGGCTGCGACGGGTGCTAGGCGCGTCCGCTCGGCTGCCCCGCCTAGCAGCACCGCCTCCCCCTGGCGGGAAATCACGGGCCGGACCGCGCTGAAGAAGGTCGTGAGCCCTGCCGCATCCTGGTAAGATCCCATGTACAAGATCCGCGGGCGCTCGGTGAGCCTGAGACGGAGGACGACGTCAAATACTCCGGAAGATAAGGCGTCGGACATTTGGTGGAGCACAGGCATCCGCAGTTCCTGCAGGCCGAGCTCTCCCGCAGCTGGCAATCCCCAGATTAAAGGTTGTCCATCCCCGCTGCGCCCCCCCGGCGCGACCACAAGGCTGCCGTCCAATTGCTCATCTGGGCGGATATGAAGTGTATAGGGGCGACTGCGCGCTAACAGGGGACCGGGGGCACCCTGCAGGATCCAGCCGCTCAACATGGCAGCGCACCGGGTGGTCAAAGCCTGGCTGCAAGGAGCGCGGTCGGCGCTGCGCAACACGACCGGTCTCCCCCCTGGTGTTCCCTGCGGCAACATCATTCCACCCCTCTTGATAGACAGTCAAATTTTTAGGGCGGTTTCTCCCGTGGACCATCATAGCGGGGGGCGAGTTCGTCCCACTTTCCCATCCAGCAATGCCTGGCCGGAGTAAAGGCCGGTCCGCCTTTCTCGGCCAGGACCTCACACGGTCGCGATGGCTACAGGGCACAGAGCCTCTCGGACTGGCCACCCCCCTGCTCCCTCTAATTCCACAGATCCTGGAGGCCCTCCATGCTGCCAGCCGCCAGCACCTGGTCCATCCATGCATATAACTGCCCAGATTCCGTTTCCGATGCGACACGGAGCCGGACAGCGCTGCTCGCCGCGCCGAAACGGGCCGCGAGCATGCGCAACAGAGCTGCGCGCAGGGCCAGCAGTGTCCCCTCTTGCAATCCGGCCTCGATCCCCTCTTGCAGCCCATCAGCATGTCCTTCGAAGTATCCGTCTTGCCGTGCTTCATCCAGTGATATTTGGCTAAAGGTGTCGGACATAGGAAAGCGCCTCCCTTCAAATGTGTCCCGCAATACAGTCAGGCCTTTTTATAGGGTAAGCAAGTCTTAGTGTAGCATACCGTCTTTAGTGCGTGTTCAAAAAAATTCTGGCAGGCCTCTGTCACAAGAGCGATTTTTAGGGGATTTCGGCGCTCCAAGTCTCCACCAACCCGAGTCCCCGGGGTTATTGCCATTCTTTTCTTTTCACATTCGACAAAGATTGCGTTAGTATGAAAGAAAGTGACTAAAGGAGGCAGGTTATGACTACCTACCAATATCTCGTGGGCCCGCACATCTGGGTCAGGCAGGCCCCGCAGTGGAACGCCGTCATAGAAACGCTGTCGCTGCCGATGTTTTCCGAAACCCAGCGCATGCGTTTGATGCAGTGGGTCGACCTTGACAACCGCCTGGTCAACTGGGAAGCTATTCATCAGGAAGCTCTGCGCTATGGTCCCGAACAGAAAGTCCTCCTCCGCATTGCCGAGGCGCTGCACAGCGACGGTGACTGTCAGCTGGCCGAGTTGGGCCAGTTGTCAAGCGCGGGCCGCTCGGCTGCAATTATGCTAATCGGACTGCGCTACCGCTGAGTTGCCGGCGGGCGGGGACCCTAACCATCGATCAAGGAGACAGACATGCCGCAAATTTATTCGGTAACAAACATTCCTCCCGAAGTGCTGGCTTATGGGATGGCGAAATACTCGCGCTCCCGCCGGTCCTTGCGCGACAATCTCCGCGAACTGTCTGAGGATAAGGCGGCACAGTTTCTCAATACGTTTTACTTCGATTATGGACATGCGTCCATTGCTGACTTGGCTCATGTGGCGCTGGCCATTGAGGATATTTCTCTCTTGGCCGCTATGGAAATCGTTGATGAGCCGCTATGGGACGGTCAGGAACGCTCGACCCGGTACCAGAACTTTGACCGTGCGCCCTACTACCGGCCGCCTAATGCTGGCGCTTTTTATGATGAGCGCACTCAGGAATTGCTCGAGCTTTACCACAGGACGCTAGCAAGCTCCCAGACATTGCAAAGAGAATGGTATCCCCGCCCTGCCGAAATGGACGAGACCGCTTACGGGCGGGTGATTCGCGCCCGGGCATTGGACATCGCCCGCTATTGCCTGCCCCTCAACATGCTGACCAGCGTCGGGCAGATCACCAGTGCCCGCACTCTTGAGCAGCAGATTGGCCGGTTGCTCGCCTCCCCGCTGGCGGAAGTGCAGGAAATCGCGGGGCACATGAAAACGGCGGCCACCCAAGACGCGCCGTTTGACCTCGAGGGTCATTCCGGCACCCCCCCGCAGCCTTTGCTGCCGACGCTGGTGAAATACGCCCGCGCTGACCAATACTGCTTGGCGCTGGGGCAGCTGCTGCGGCCATTCGCCGTCCAGGCGCCGGAGGCGCCTGGAGAGCCTGTCGACTTAATCACCGAGGCCGACCCGCAAGATGCGCAGATCGCGCACCTTTTGTACCCATTCGGCCACGGCTCCTACCGCCAATATCTGAGCCAGGCGTCCCGGCTGTCTCCTGGAGAGAAACGCGATCTGCTTGACAGCGTGTTCGCCCTGCGCGGGGACCATGATGATTGGCCCCGGCTCCTGCGCCAGGCACCGCTGGTCTTCGACCTGACCATGGATGTCGGCGCCTTCCGGGATTTCAACCGCCACCGCCGGGTATCTAAAGCGGTGCAGGACTTGTCCCTGGATATGTCCTACGCCCTGCCTGCACCCCTGGCGGGAACCGACGCCGGGCAGCGCCTGGAAGAGAGTCTGCGCGCCTACTATGCGCAACTTCAGGCAGCAAAGCCAGGCGATGTTCTCCCCTATCTTTTTCCGCTGGCGCACAAGCGCCGGGTGCTGATGAGCATGGATATCGCGGAAGCGGCCTACATTATTGAATTGCGAAGCCGCTCCCAGGGTCACTTCAGCTACCGCAGTCTGGCATGGGACATGTACCGGGCGCTCGAGCGCAAAAAACCCGAGTGGGCACGGTATATCCGTGTCACCCCACCCGAAATATTTAATCCGTTCCACCGCTGACAGGTTCGAAGAAGACGGCGCCTAATGGGGGCAAGGTCACCTCTAGGCGCCACGGCCTCCCCTTCCACTGGGAGTGTTCCGCGACGATTACGCCTAAATTGCCCTGATTGCTGCCCTCATAGCACTCGGAATCGGTATTGAGAACCTCCTGCCACAACCCACCTGGGGAGACCCCCAGCCGGTAGTGAGTGCGGGGCACGGGAGTAAAGTTGAATGCGCACAGGACCTGGCCGCCCTGCCCGTCACGGCGGAAGAAGCTGATAATGCTCCCGCCCCGGTCCTCGAAGTCACACCACTCAAATCCGCTGTCGATGTGGTCTCCGGCATGCCAGGCCGGATCTCCGGCGTAGCGCCGGTTCAAATCTCTAACCAGCCGCAGAATTCCCGCATGCTGCGGCTCTTGGAGCAGAAACCAGTCGAGCTCGCGGTCATGCGACCATTCGCGCCACTGTCCGATCTCCCCTCCCATAAACAGCAATTTCTTTCCGGGCACCGCATACTGATATGCCAGCAGCAGACGCAAATTGGCAAACTTCTGCCACGGGTCCCCAGCCATTTTTCCCAGCAGCGAGCCTTTGCCGTGCACAACTTCATCATGGGACAGAGGCAGCACAAACCGCTCGCTCATCGCGTACATGGGACGAAATGTCAAAGAATCATGGTGGTAGCGGCGGTAAATCGGATCGAGCGCCATGTAATCCAGGGTGTCGTGCATCCACCCCATGTCCCATTTGAAATCAAACCCGAGCCCGCCATCTGCGGCCGGTCCTGACACTTGCGGCCAGGCTGTGGATTCTTCCGCAATCATCAGCACCCCGGGAAATGCCTCATGCACCGTACGGTTGACCTGCCGCAGAAATTGGATGGCTTCCAGATTTTCCAGGCCGCCGTAGCGGTTGGGAATCCACTCGCCTTCCTCGCGCCCGAAATTCAGGTAGAGCATCGAGCTGACCGCATCCACCCGCAGCCCGTCCGCATGAAAAACGTCGACCCAGTACATCGCGCTGGAGGTCAGAAAGCTTCTGACCTCGTTGCGCCCGTAATTAAAGAGATAGCTGTGCCACTGAGGGTGAACTCCCTGGCGCGGGTCGGCGTGCTCATACAAATGCGTGCCGTCAAACTGCCCTAACCCAAACGCATCGGTGGCGAAGTGAGACGGCACCCAGTCCAGAATCACGCCGATATTGGCTTGGTGAAGGCAGTCGATGAGATACATCAAGTCCTGAGGCGTGCCGAAGCGCCGGGATGGCGCGAAGTAACTGGTGGTCTGATAGCCCCACGAACCGTAGTAGGGATGCTCCATCACCGGCAAAAACTCCACGTGTGTAAATCCGGCGTCTTGGACGTAGGCCACCAGCTGCTCCGCCAGCTCACGGTAGCTGAGGGACGTCTGGTCGGCGTGCTTGCGCCACGATCCTAGATGCACCTCATAGATGCTGATGGGTCTGGACCGCCAGCCGTCTGCCTGGCGCTGGGACAGCCAGGCGCCATCGTGCCAGTCGTACGCCAAATCGGTGACAACCGAGGCCGTCTTGGGAGGGATTTCCATGCCAAAAGAGACGGGGTCCGCTTTCTCCCCGGAGAATCCGACCTGTGGCGTCTCAATGTGGTACTTGTACAAAGACCCGGGCGGCAATCCCTCGATAGCCGCCACGTGCACTCCAGAGACCCCCAAGGGCCGCATGGGGTGCCGGTGGGCATCCCAACCGTTGAAGTCTCCCACTACCGAGACAAACTGGGCAGACGGAGCCCATACCGCAAATCTCACCAATTCCCGGGACGGGTCGACCCGCTGAGCCCCAAAATGCCGGTACAGCTGACTTTGCGACCCTTCATTGAACAGGTATAGAGTTTGGTCATCCAAACGGTTTTCCAGCATAGCAGAAGCCTCCATGTTTTTTTGCCGTATCATTCTGCCGGAATGAGGCTTAAGATCCCTTCCATAGGAATTCGCGCCCATGCCGGCCGGTTGCGCAGTTCATAGCGCAGCTCATAGAGGGCTTTCTCCAGAATAAAAGCGGTCAGCCACTCCGATCCCAGCTCCGGCAGCAGGGCGGTGTTCATCGTCTCCCGGTAGGTCTCCACAAAGCGGGCTGTCGCCGTTTGGAACCAGGCCGCCGCCCAAGGCCGCAGAGTTTCGAAGGGCACGCCAAACTCCTGCTGCCGCATCGCCTGGGTAAAGGCCGCATAGTGAAAAGACCGGATCATGCCTGCCACATCTTTAAACGGGGACCTCTTAATGCGCCGCTGGGTGAGGGACATCAGCGGCTCGCCCTCAAAGTCCACGACCATGAAGTCCTCCCCGGTATAGAGCATCTGGCCGAGATGGTAATCTCCGTGGCAGCGGATTTTGGCCCCCTGCACCGTGGGTCTGGCAGCTCGACGCAAAACTTGCTCAATGCCGGAGCGGCGGTCAAGAATGGCGGCAGCCATGGCCCGCAGTTCCTCGCCGAACGCAGGCAGGCTGTCTTTCAGGTCGCCCAAGGTGCGGTCCGCATTTTGCCGCATGGACTGGTATGTTGCACGCTGATCAAGGGCAGAAAAAGGCTCCGGGCGAAAGTCCGGCGACAAGGGATCCGAAGACAGCAGCATGTGCATCTGTCCCGTCTTGCGGCCGATAAGGGCCGCCTGGCCGATAAATTCCCCCATCATCTCTTTCACGGTATCATCGCCGCTGTCACTGCGCTCCTCCCACCAGTTTGCGCATAAAGCAGGCTGGAGATGAATATTCTGGGCGGCGGCCGACTCAAAATAGCGGCCGAGGTGGTCTAGGGTATAGGTCCATGCATCCCCGTGATTGACCACATATTCTTGAAGGATCCCCAGCTGGTAATGCTGGGACACATGGCGGTATTCCCACCCCATCCACGTTCTGGGGGCAATCCTCTCCCCATTATGGTCCGTCATAAACCGCCCAATTTCCCAGTCCGGGTTGACCCCCTCTTCGAGGCGGCGGAATATCTTCAGAATCCAGCGGTCTCCAAACATCACGGAGGTATTGCTCTGCTCCACATGCAGCGGAGTCGGTTCCCCATCGGGTGCTTCAAGCCGCGGCCGGCTGCGCCACGCCTGAGTAGTCTTGCGCTCAATGTCCCGCCCGTTCAGACGTTCCGGATGAACCCAGTAGCGACCGAGTTCGGACCAAAACTGCTGGCGGTCGGTGGCATCTTGCAAACTCCACATGTCCCCGTTCAGCGAAAAGATTCCCAAGGAGGATTCGGCTGCACCAGGCTGGAGCCACAGGGGCAGCATATACCGCTCCTCACTCCCTCCCAGGTAATGCACCCGCACAATCCACAGCCCTCCGCGCTCTCCTACGGCAATCCATGCCTCATGGCTCGCCCTCATGATCCGCAGGCCCTTGCCGGCAAACCAGCGCTGGCGCTGCAGGTAGTCTGGGATGCGCCCCGCCAGATCTTCAAGCACCCGGGGCAGATGGGAGAGGTCAGCAATGGCCACAGATGATTGGCCGGGGGCAATTCCCTCATCCCCGGTGGCACTCTGCTGGTCCTGCAGCTTAAACAGGTAAAAGTCATGAGGCCCTAAGGTGTACACGGTGGTCTCGTAATCAATTTGGGGAAACGTGCCATGCGAGAATAGCTCGACCACCCCTTGTCCCAGAAACTCCCCCGTCTCAATGGTGACGGCCTGCACAAATCGGGACAAGTTAGCGACCACCATGATGCGGTCATTTTCAAATTCCCGCACAAAGGCCAAAACCTTGGGGTTGTCCGTATTGAGAAAGCGCAGCGCGCCGCGCCCAAATGCGCCCGATGACTTGCGCAGCGCGATGATCCGGCGCATCCACCACAAGAAGCTCGAGGGGTTGTTCTGCTGCGCTTCCACATTGACCGATTCATAGTGGTACTCCGGGTCCACAATCACCGGGAGGCAGAGCCGCTGCGGATTGGCCCGGGAAAATCCCGCGTTCCGGTCCGGACTCCACTGGAACGGGGTCCGCACCCCGTCACGATCGCCTAGGTAGACGTTGTCGCCCATGCCAATTTCGTTGCCGTAATAAAGCACCGGGGTTCCCGGCAGGGTCATCAGCAGAGCATTCATCAATTCCATCCGCCGGCGGTTGTTGCCCAAGAGAGGGGCCAGCCGCCGCCTGATGCCGACATTGATCCGGAATTGCGGCTCCTTGCCGTAAACCCGGTACATATAGTCCCTTTCCTCATCCGTCACCATTTCCAGAGTCAGCTCGTCGTGGTTGCGCAAGAAAATGGCCCACTGTGCTGACGGCGGGATGGGCGGGGTATGCTGCAAGATATCCATAATAGGATAGCGGTCTTCCATGTACAGCGCCATAAACATGCGGGGCATCAGAGGAAAGTGGAAGGCCATGTGGCATTCGTCCCCCTCCCCGAAATAGAGCGCCGCATCTTCCGGCCACTGATTGGCTTCAGCGAGGAGCAGGCGCGATGGATACTTCTCATCAATGTGCGCGCGCAGCTCGCGCAAAAACTGGTGGGTTTCGGGGAGATTCTCGCAATTGGTGCCTTCCCGCTCAAAAAGATAGGGAACGGCGTCCAGTCGCAGTCCGTCCACTCCCATATCCAGCCAAAAGTCCAGGATTTTGAGGACCTCGCGCTTGACCACGGGATTGTCAAAGTTCAGGTCAGGCTGATGGGAGTAGAAGCGGTGCCAGTAATACGCCTCCGCCACGTCATCGTAAGTCCAGTTGGAACGCTCGAAGTCCTGGAAAATAATCCGGGCGTCGCCATATTTATCTGGGGTGTCGCTCCACACGTAGTAGTTCCGGTAGCGGCTGTTCGCCGGGGCGCGCCGGGCTCTTTGGAACCACGGGTGCTGGTCAGAAGTGTGGTTCATCACCAGTTCAGTGATGACTTTCAAACCGAGGTCATGCGCCGTGCGAAGAAAGCGCCGGAAGTCGCGCAAGGTGCCGTAGGCCGGATGGATATTCATGTAGTCCGCGATATCATATCCGTCGTCCTTCAGAGGCGAGGGGTAAAACGGCAACAGCCAGAGCGCGGTCACTCCCAATTCCGCCAGGTAGCTGAGTTTTTCGGTGAGCCCGGCAAAGTCGCCAATACCGTCTCCATTGCTGTCGAAAAATGTGCGCACATGCAGTTCATAGATAATCGCGTCTTTATACCAGTCCTGGCGGTCGGTTTGAATGATCTCGGCTTGCATTATATCCCCTCTTCGGTCTCAATGCGAAAAATGTGGGCGTTATATCCCTGTGGGTGGAGCTCTACGTAATTATACGGTCCGGACCAGTGGTAGCGCACATCGGTCAGGAGGTCATGGACCCAGTATGCGCCCTCAGGCGGCAAACCCAGGGCCTGTAGGTCCAGGGCGGTCCACCCCGCCTGGGTGAACGTCTGGTCCATATTCACCACCATGAGCAGTGCGCTCGACGGTTCGGGGCCGCGCTTGCTGTAGACCAGCAGCTGCGGGTTATCGATTCGGTGAAACACTAGAGAATTGTTGTTTTGCAGGGCGGTCTCGTGATGGCGGATGCGGTTGACCTTCCGGATAAGGTCTTGAATATTGGGAGTCTGGTGCAAGTCCCAGGTACGCACCTCATATTTCTCTGAGTGATCGTATTCTTCGCTGCCCGGAGTTATGGGAACATGTTCCAATAGCTCAAAGGCCGGTCCGTAAATCCCGTAGCTGGCGGCTAGCGTCGCCGCCAAAACAAACCGGATGGCGAATGCGGCTGGCTTGCCGGTTTGCAGATATTCGGCTAGGATATCCGGTGTGTTCGGCCAAAAGTTTGGCCGGAAAAACTCTTTGACCTCTGTTCCGGTCAGTTCCATGAGATAAGTCCTCAAATCTGCCGCTGAGTTGCGCCAGGCAAAATAGGTGTAAGACTGGCTAAATCCGGCTTTGGATAGAGCATACATTAATTTCGGCCGGGTGAACGCTTCCGATAAAAATATCGCATCGGGATACTGCGCCTGAGTGCGGGTAATCAGCCATTCCCAGAAGGGAATCGGCTTGGTGTGCGGATTGTCCACCCGGAAAATGCGCACGCCCCGCTCTGCCCAGAACAAAATCACTTCCCACAGCCCTTCCCACAGCGCTGCCCAATCCTCCGTCTCGAAATTGAGCGGGTACACATCTTCATACTTTTTAGGGGGATTCTCCGCATACTGGATGCTGCCATCGGGGAAATGGCTGAACCAGGATGGGTGCTCCTTTACCCAAGGATGGTCAGGCGAGCACTGCAAGGTCACATCCATCGCGAGTTCCATGCCCAGCTCCCCCACCCTGTGGTGAAAGTGGTCGAAGTCGTCCAGTGTGCCCAGGTGCGGGTCGAGCGCCGTATGCCCCCCAGCGCCGCTGCCAATCGCCCAGGGGCTTCCAGGGTCATCCGGCCCCGCGCTTATCCGGTTGTTGGCACCCTTGCGGTGCTGGGTCCCGATTGGGTGGATGGGGGGCAGGTAGACCACGTCAAATCCCAGGTCCGCCACATAGTTCAGAAAGGCCTCGCACTCCTTCAGCGTGCCGTAATCGCCGGAACGGCCGGGACAGGACCGTGGGAAGAACTCATACCAGGCGCCCGTCAGCGCTCGGGACCGGTCTACTTGCACGCGCAGTGCAGCAGATTTGCCGGCAAAACGGGGTCCCGGCACCCTGTCCATCAGCGCCATCAGTTCGTCCGATGCCGCAACCGCCGCCGATTCGCTGACGTCGGCCGGCGAGGCGAGGATGGCCTGGATCTCCTCCAGCCGGTTCAAGTCGCCCACGAGAGTGCGCGGCAGTCCTCGCCTCTTTTTGTAAAGGCTGCGCCTGTCCCCCACCAGCTGCGCGCAGCGCGCCAATTCCCGCGGAATATCCTGGTTCAGCTCCCGCTTTTGATCGAACCGCTGGCGCCAGCTGGCAAACCCATCAATATACCCTTCCACCACATATTCGTAGACGCCTGGCGATCCGACCTCAAACTCCCCGCTATAGCGGTCATTGGCGAGTGGAACGAGAGGCACGTCATTCCAGGGCCCCCGTGGCATCTTGCGCCAGCGCAGTCTGCCCCTTACCACATCATGCCCGTCCGCAATCAGATCTGCCTCGACCGCCACCCGGTCCCCGGACACCCGTTTGATGGGAAACCGGCCGCAATCAACGGCTGGGCTGACGTTCAGAACCAGCACCCGCTCCTTGCCGTCTACCGCCATCGCATCTCTCTCCTCTCAGTGTGTGTCCTGCTCGCCCGAATGAATCATGAGCATCCTCTCAAGTTGGGCTAAACGCTCATTCCACAAGGTACCCGGATGCTGGACCGTGCGCCCTTGCCCTATGTGGAACACCGCGAGTTGGGCGGTGCGCAGGTCGATTTGCATAGGGAGGCTGTAGGCAATGCGGACCCCTCTGACCAAATCCGCCAGCCCTTCAACCCGCTCCGGATGTAACAGGACGTTGCCCGCGAGGTGCTTGACAAACCGGGCGAAGCCGTCCATGAGATCCTGGCCGTCGCGCCAGATATCCCACTCCACAGCGTCTTGCACCCACCGTTCAATCTCGTCAAACCGCGCGGGGTCACGGGTCAGTTCTTCGCCCAGGCTGGTGCGGATGGCAATCGCCGCAGCGCCGCGAAATACGTCGGGGATATTCTGGCCCATGTCTTTGAGAAATCGCATGAGGGGAATGGTGCGCTCGTAATTCTGGCGGTGGGCCTGGATGGCGTCGGCAAAGGCATCACGGACAAGCTGGCGGATGACCATTTCCTGCTCATCCCTGAACAACTGGCGCAGGGAATGGGTGTTCCCATGGAAAAACTGGTCCAGCAAACGGATCACCTCAGGAAAGTCAGACGTGTCGAAAGCCTGGCCGGCCTGGTTTACCACCGCATCGAAACGCTCCGCCTCCGCGCCGGCCTGCACTCCCGCTGTCACATTATGGTCGCCGAGGTGCAGCACGGCAAACACATAGCTGCGTTGCGCTAGAGTGATTTGAGACTGGACCCTGACCCTGCCGCTTGCCATTTTGACCGTTCCCGCGCGCCACATCCGGTCTCCCTCAAGCTGGACATCGTAACAATAGATCTGGGTGAGAGGCAGGCTCTCTTCCACCGTGAGGACATGCATGAGGCTGTAGTGCAAGGCGACCCGGGCCAAGTCGAGCTGCCTCGGCAGAACTTGCTCCGCAAAGATGCGCCTGCCGCTGTCACCGGTGTCGTTAGACGAAGCCTTAGCCAGAATCGCGGTGAACATTTCAGAGAGCGGGACGTCAAAAAGCCCCTCCGCCAACTGGATGGCCCTGGCCGCGTACTTCATCACCTGCACCGACTCCAACCCGGCGATGTCATCAAAAAACCAGCCGCAACTCGTGTACATGAGCAGAAGCTGCCGGGACAGTTCCATCACTTCCAACGCCCGGACTTTGCCGTCAGCGGTCAGGGGCGCCCTTTGGTGCTCCTTGAGAAAATCGTCCACCTGCTCAGGGGTGCGGTTCAGTATCACGTCGATATAGCTGTCGCGCGCCGCCCAGAAATCTTTGGCCCACAGGCCGGCCTCGGCGGAAATGAGGGGGACGGCCGCATCGCGCAGGTAATCCATGGCTTCGCGCAGGGGGGCCCGCCACTTCTGGTTCCACCCCGGGTGCAGCCCAGACTGGCAGCTGCAGTCGCTCTGCCAGCGTTCGATGCCGTGCGCACAGCTCCATGAGGTGTTTTCTAGAATTTCAGCCTGCCACACGGGGGGATTCACAGACAGGTACTCCCCATAATTTGTCAGCGCGACATCCGGAGCCTGGTCAATCACGTCGAGGGCATACGCCAGCGCCATCTCCCCAAACCGGTGGTGGTGGCCGTAAGATTCCCCATCCGTCGCAATATTGATGAGCTGGCTGTCCGCGGCGCTGCCGGAAAACGCCCCGGCAAGCCTGGAGGCGAAATAGGCCCCATTGTTGAGCAGTCCCTCAAATGCCACCGCCCGCGACAATTCTGCATGGTAAAAGAACACGGTGATGGAGCGCTTGCCTTGCAGCATAACCTGGTACGGGCGTGTCGTATCCAGAGCTGCGGGCGCAACGTCATGCCACTGGAGGGTCCTAGGGTCTTGCACGCGGTGTATCTGCTCGGGGCTTAAAATCGTAAAGAGAATCCCATGCTTTGCCAGGAGGTTCAGTGTCTCATAATCCACTGCCGTTTCGGCCAGCCACATGCCTTCGGGACGGCGGCCAAACCGGGCAGTGAAGTCGCGAATTCCCCAGATGATTTCGGTCTCCTTGTCCCGCGAGGATGCGAGCGGCATAATGATGTGGTTGTACACCTGGGCAATAGCCGAGCCGTGGCCGCTGTAGCGGGCCTGGCTCTTGGTGTCGGCAGCGATGATGGCCTGATAGGTGTCCGGGTCGCTGTGCGCGAGCCAAGCCAGCAAGGTTGGCCCAAAGTTGAAGCTGATACGCGAATAATTGTTCGCCACTGCGCGCAGATATCCCTTGTCGTCCAGTATCCGGGCATGGGCATTAGGGGCGTAGCACTCATCCGTAATACGCTGGTTCCAGTCATGGTAAGGTTTGGCGGACTCTTCCCGCTCCACACTCTCAAGCCAAGGATTTTCCCGCGGCGGCTGATAAAAATGGCCGTGAATAGTTATAAAACGGTTAATGCGCTCTCACCTCGATAACCCGATTTCTTTCTTATGTGCTGTGCGGCGAGCGTCTGGCTGGACCTTAGTCCACGGACACGGCGCTGTGAATGCACATTGACATGACTATGGTATCACAACCGCGATCGTGCAGTCTGCGCGCCGCCCGGCAGAAAAAAATGAGTGATCCCCTGTCGAGCCAATGAACAGGCCGGGCGTTTTTTCTCTTTGATTCGCTGCCCCAGCTTGTTCTATAATAGTGAGTGTCCATTTTCGGAATTCTGCACATATTTGGCGCCGGATTGAAGAATTTCCGCGTCAAATGCCGCATCATCATGACCCCGGTCGTGGGCGGGCAAACCGTGTGCAATTTCCCGGACGGCTTATTTTCAATAACTCAAGCACCCTCCCTTTCGTGCGCCAAACGCCATCATAAGGTGTCAGATGGGTCGGTAATTCCGCTTAATAGTGCGAAGTTTCAATATTTTATTAATTCTGGTCCTGCCTCGCGAATTTTTGGCAGGACTAACCGGAAGATACCGGCAAAGGGGGACGCTGACATTGGATTCATCCAGTCGGACAAATTACCGCACAGCGCCGCGCCAGCGGTGGACCAGAATTATACCTGTCGCTTTCCTGATGTACACTATTGGATTTATGGACCGTATCAACATTGGATTCGGATTCAGCGGCATGGAGAAAAGCCTGAGCACCACCGCTACCATGGCGGGACTGGCTGGAGGCATTTTCTTCTTTGGCTATCTTTTTTTGCAGATCCCGGGCGGCCACTGGGGAGTGAACTGGAGCGCTAAAAAATTCGTCACCATCTCCCTCCTATTCTGGGCCGTGTTTGCCATACTGACAGGAGCGGTTCAAAATGTTCCGGAACTGCTGACGGTGCGCTTTTTGCTAGGGGTGGCGGAAGGCGGGGTATGGCCGGCCACACTGGCCCTGTTAGCCAAATGGTTTCCCCTCGACGAGCGGGCCCGGGCTAATTCTTACTGGATGTTCTGCCTTCCCGTGGCTGCCATCATCATGTCCCCAGTGGCTGGCCTCATTCTGGCCCACATGTCGTGGCGCTGGCTATTTTACCTTGAAGGGCTGCCTGCTCTGATTTGGGCCGGGGTATGGTGGATATTCATTGATGATTCCCCCGAAACTGCGAAGTGGCTGAGTACGGAAGAACGCGACTATCTTCGGGCCAAATTCGCCGAGGACGCCAAAACCCTGCGCCCAGCGGCGGATAATTGGCGCAAGGCCTTCGTGAATGGACAGGTCTGGCTGTTGGTGGCCGTCTATTTTCTAGGAGTCACCGGCCTCTACGGAGTGACCTTGTGGATGCCGACGATCGTCAAAAACCTCTCGTCCCTCGGCCCTACAGGCGTAGGGCTGCTCAGCACCCTGCCGTACATCGTGGCCGTACTGGCCCTGTGGCTCAACTCGAAGCATTCTGACCGCACGGGAGAGCGCAAGTGGCATATCGCCATACCGCTGATAGCGGCGGGAGTCTCCCTCCTGCTCTCCGCGGCAGTGGGCACGTCCAGCCCCGTTCTCGCCATGATCTTCCTTTCCCTGACAGAAGCGGGCGTCATGGCATTTCTGGGCGTCTTCTGGACCCTCCCGCCCCTGATTGTCGGACCCAATGCCTTGGGATCATCCATGGGACTGATTAACGGTCTGGGAAACCTGGGGGGTTTCCTTGGCCCGTTCATGGTCGGATACCTGCTGACGGTCAGCCATAACAGCATGTTTGCCGGACTGGCCTTCATGACGGTGCTGCTGGTTCTGGGCGGTGTTCTTATTCTGGGAGCTCAGTACCGCATGGGCGCCGGACCGGACTTGGCCTCCAGCTCACTGAACTAGGACGGGCAGGTTTTGTTCCCCGCCTCCCCGCCAAGCTCCGCATTCTTGAAATATGAAGGAGGCAGGGACAGCCGAAAAGCTGTCCCTGCCTCCTTCACTGATCCCTTTGGCCTCAGGAGCAGGAACGCGCCGCTTTGAGCCAGCCGCTGACGGCCGCGACATTGGACGGCAAGTAAAAATGCGCATATCCCGCCACGAGGCGTTCTGAGCGATACCCGCTGTCCGCCGTGCCCCGTCGCCCCTCGAGCGAATAGGCTGCGGGGCCTTGCTGGCGGGACGTGCGGGAATAGTGAAATTCGTGTCCGCGAAACAGGGACCCATCGCCAAACAGCCCTGGACCCAATAGACTAATAGTGCGGTAGCCGACCGCTTGCAGTGTGTTGCACATTTCCGTCGCATGAGGTATGGCCCCCACCATGGGATACACCCGGCCATCCGTGCCCCGCAGGCTCTCTGCCAAGAACATGTAGCCCCCGCATTCGGCCAGCGTGGGGATACCCTGTAAGATACGGCGGCGGTAGTTCGATAGCAACCCCTGCTGTACGCTGAGCTCCTGGGCATAGATCTCCGGAAATCCTCCGCCCAAATACAGGGCCTGAGCCTCCCCGGGAATCTCCTCGCCTGCCAGCGGGCTGAAAGGAACAATGTCTGCTCCCAGGTCTGCGAGCAATTCGAAGTTTTGAGGATAGTAAAAATTAAACGCCTGATCTTGGGCCACCGCTATAGTCACCCGACGGTGCGTCTGCGGTTTGCCCGCGGCGCCCAGTGCCGGCCGGCATTCCAGCGGCGGGGCTCCGCGCGCCAGCGCCACGAGAGCGGGAATGTCCAGGGTGCTTTCTGCCAGTGCCGCGAGCCTGCCCATCATGGCTTGGGCCCCCGGGTTTTCCCCGGCTGGCAAAATTCCCAGAGCTCTCTCCGACACAGACACGGTGGCGTCAAAGGGAAGGTAACCATAGCATGGCAGTCCCGTCGCCCGCCCGATCGCTTCTTGCAGCAGCCTGTAATGGCGTTCGTTGACGTGGTTGACCACCACGCCTGCAATGTGGCTGGGCTCCACCAAATGCTGAAAGCCCCAGACGACAGCTGCCAGGCTGCCCCCGCTCCTCTGGCCGTCTACCACGAGCACGGTGGGGGATTGCAGCAAATCGGCCACGTGCCACGTGCTCGCCTCTTGATGGTTAGAATCCTTCCCATCATAATATCCCATCACGCCTTCAACTACAGCGATATCAGCACCCTGCATTCCCCGGCAGAAGCTGCGCATCACCTCACTCGCGTCCGCGCCCATCCAGGCGTCAACATTGCGGCCCGCCCTGCCGCTCGCTAAGGCGTAATAAGCGGGGTCGATATAATCGGGACCTACCTTGAACCCTTGCACCCGTTGATGGCGGCGTGTCAGGGCCGCCATCAACGCCAATGACAGCGTCGTCTTCCCTTCCCCGCTTCTGGGCGCTGCCACCACTAATCTCGGATACTGCATGCCGCCCCTCTCTCTCGCTGCCGAATGGTGAACGGACGAGGGCGTCTCCCTGGCCCCACCACGCCCACGGTCGAAAAGGTCAAACCGACCCGCGCCGGACTGCCCCAGAGAAGCATGACAGCCAAGGAACCTTCACCTATGATATCACCGTGATATCATAGGTAGGGGTGTATGGTCAATGGCGGTCGTGCGAGAAACACCGGAATGGCGAGTGTCCGCGTTTGTGATGATTGTAGGGGAAGCGGTGCTTGTCGTCGTGATGATTCTGAGCCATCAACATCACCAGCCAACTATACTCTTCGCGGGTCACATTTGACGAATCATGAAGCGGATTTGAACATTTGAAATTTAAGCGTTAAGAGACTATCCCGTGTGATGCTAATCGGCGAGATGTTCCCAGCAGTCGCTAATCGCCTTCTTGAACGGGGCGAATGTCGGGTAATACCGACCATGCAAACACTCCGCTTTGACAAATTTCCCTAACCGTTCGATGAGATTGAGGTTGGCGAATAGGTCGGCAACCCAAAAAAGGGTGACACCAAGGCGTTGCGTGGACATGGACATTATCGAGCACGACGGTGGTGGGTAAATCCGTAAATTTCTTCGCAAGAGCGTCGAACAAGGTGACGACACTCTCACCATTAATGTACTTGTCATTGGTCAAAGTGATAATTTCGTGGGTGATGGCATGGAGTGCTCCTAACACATGGAAGCGTTGACGCCCAGAGGGGCGCCTGAAAGAACGATACGCGTCAGACACCACAGATAGCCCAGCCAGGCACCCAAGACACAAGGCGCTGCATCCACAAAAAAGACAGGGCGTTGGCCCGCCCGGGCTTCGTCTAAGACGGGGGGGTGAGTTCAGCGTCCAGGAAGTGCTGTTGCGCAGCCGAATGGGGATGCGGATTGAACTGTTCCAGCGCCGCGAGTCCCCCGTCGCGATACGCCACTAAGTAGGAGCACGGTCCCTTCCGTCACAGGAAGGAGGCGCCCCACATCGTGGCGAGACAAACCCATTTCGGTCAGTTGCATCCCGGCCCAGACCCCCGCTCCACCGTGTGGACGAATGGCTGGAGCAATTGAGGACTTCGACACGCGACTGCAGCGCCTCGATGCCGCCATCCAGGGCGCGATGCCCCTGCATTCGCTTTATCCGCTGATGCTGGCCCTTCAGGCTTTACGCGGCATCGATTGGATCTCGGCCGCCGCGCTCGTGGCGGAAGCCGACGATTTTAGCCAATTTTCCCGTCCCACGGCGCTCATGGCTGTTGTTGGGCTCGTCCCGAGCGAATCCTCCAGCGGTGGCAAGCAAAGGCGCGGTCACATCACCAAAACCGGCAATGTCCATCTGCGGGGTGTCTTGGTCGACTCAGCCTATCGTGATCGGTTCCGCCCGAGCCTGCAAGGAGCCGTCAAACGCCGCTTGGCCGCTGGCCCGACTGGGCGCCAGCCCTGCGTCAGATCAGTTCGCGGGCCCAAAATCAGCTCCATGACCGCCTGCGCCGCGTCGGCGCGCTATACGGCCGTGGGGCGCGAGCTCTGCGGATATATTTGGGAAGTCGCCACATGGCTGCGGAGCACACTGACCACGGAAGCGGCTTCCGTCTCCCATGCGGAGAGGGGGCACCCACGCATAACCCTGTGACTCTGGATGGCGCAGATCGCTCATCTGTGCTCGGTGCATGCGGCGTCTTTAAAGAAGCGGGAAAGCGCCCGTCAATTTGCTATGCGTTAAGACCACGGTCGAGCACGCCACATATGCCGCTGTTCTAAGGGTCTCCGATCCATCCCAGAATTGAGGACAATACGGTATACTACTGCGAAAGGAGAGTCACTATGCCCGAATCCCTCGACCTGTTACTCCAACGCGTGACGATGCAGCAACAACAAATTGCCCAGGCGCGGCCTCTGCCCGGGGCGACGCTGCGCAGTTTGTTGGATGATTTCCTCATTCGCTTCGCCCATGATACCACTGCCCTCGAAGGGAATACGCTCACCTTGCACGAAACGCAAGTGGTGTTGGAACATGGGATTACCATCGGGGGGAAAACGATTCAGGAACACCTGGAAGTCAAGAATAGCGCAACGGCGTGGCGTGCATTGGAACAATGGGTGCGGTCTGCTGATCCTCTGACTGAAACCGTGATGACTCATCTGCACCGACTGACGATGCAGGGGATTCTTGACGACGACGCAGGCCACTACCGGACGGTGCCCGTTTTTATTCGCGGCTCGCGTCATGTCCCTCCCAATCCCCTCCGAGTACCGGACGCCATGGCGGACTTTGTGAAGCGGTTTGCCCACCGTCCCGAGTCCTTGCATCCGGTGGTCTTTGCCGCACAAGCCCATATTCAGCTGGCGGCCATCCATCCGTTTGTGGATGGGAACGGGCGGGTCTCGCGTCTTCTGGTGAATGGCTGTTTGTTGCGTGATACCTATCCGCCCGCATCCTATCCCGCCACATCCCGAGCGGAATATCTCACCACCTTGGAACACGCGCAAGTCACCGGGGATGCCGATCCCTTTGTTCACGTAACGGCGGAAGCGGTCGACTGGATGCAACAGCGTTATCTCCTCGCTATTCGCCAAACCTTGGATCCGGGTCGCCCCCGTTCGGGGCCTTCGCTCTGAAGGGCGTGCCCTCCGGTATGGGAATGGACCCAAAGAAGGAATGCGATGCCAATCGTTTAACAGAAATGGCCCCCGCTGTCTGCCTCGAACACTCTATCCAGATCCTTCTAGCCCGTCCGGAGCGGACGGGCTTGGTTTATTACGCTCCAGACACATTCGATTCTTGTGTAATCCGATCCCTCTTCCCCGAAAGGATGACCGCCAATGGTCCGCCACCCGTTATGTGTCGCCTTACGCCCGTATCTCGACACGGCGGTAACTATCCATGCTCCTGACCGCAACGACGGCTAAAGCCGCTAAGCGGCTTTAGCCGTCGTGCGCGATGTCCTGGAGCCCCGCCACATGCCTCTGACCATCCAGCGCTTCCTTGTGCAGGTCGGACAGTGGTCGCATGCCCACCCGGAAGGACTGCGGGAGGCGGTGTGCGCGGATCATCGATGAGGCGTCCATGGCGGATGTGAGCTTGTTAGACCGAGTCTCCCTCGCAATGAAAGATGTACCCGGGCATTTGATCCTCGTCGGCGAGCCTACCAGTTAGCGCCGAGCGGAGCTAGCGCGCTTCGGGAATCTGATTCACAGGCTGCCGTCGGCGATCGCCTCCCTGCCCATGGCAATGCGCCCCGCGTCCCACCCTTTCAGTTAACGGACTGTGATGACCTGCCCCGTCTGTCCGGGTGAGTGCAGCAGGTCATACACGGCATTTGCCACGGTTCGGGCGGAGATCCACCGCCGGCCTGCACTCCCCTTGACGAGGCGCTCCCGCTGTTCCAAACTCAAACTGTCCGCCCAACGGGTTCGGACCCACCCGGGAGACACCACGCAAACCCGGCGGTGAGGGGCCAAAGACCGCGCCAGACTGGCGCTAAACCCCAGCACGGCAGACTTCGCTGTCCCGTACAACTCCGCGGACTCCCCTTTGGCGCCGGTCACCGCCTCATCCCAGGCCATGTTGACAATGAGGCCGCCCGGGCACAGGTACGGTACTACAGCGCGGCTGCACTTGACCGTCCCTTCCACATCGGTTCTCCACAGCATGTCCAGACGCGTCATGTATGAGAGGCTGCGCACCCCTTTGCTGAGGATGTCTGCACCGGCCAAATTGATCCATGCCTCATACTGACCCTCCCCACCTAGAGCCGCGCGCATGGCGAAGTCGATATTCCCACTCTCCCAAGTCACATCCAGACGATATTGCCCCTCCAGAGGATTCCTGGCGAAACCCGCCACGGTGACCCCATGCTCTTCGAGCACCTGGACAAGCGCGGCGCCGATGCCTCCATTGACTCCTGTCACGCCTACCAGCGTAGTGACCCATCCTTTCCCTAACAAAAGGGACACTATTTGTTGACAACAATTCTGATTAGTGATACATTATTAAATGAGGGACGCACTATTAGGATTGTGGAGTGCCGGAGAATTGGCTGAGGGATCGGATTCTCGATAGCTTCCTTGTGAAAATGGGAAGCTCTATTTTTTTACCCAAAAAGGACGGCACTTTACTCCCGTCCCCTTGCAGGTCGTGTCATACCTGTTCCCTTGTCACGGGATGCTGGAAATGCGCCAAAGTTCCGGATATCTCTGCCCAAGACGGCGCCGTGAAACGGCACTTCGGGTACTCGCTACAGACAATGGATATCTCTCCAGACGGCGCTACCCACTCCGTGAGCATTCCTTTTTGGCACAATGGACACGGCATAGTCTGCACTCTCCTTTCAGAGCTCACATCACGATCTCGCAACCTGCCTTTATTATATCGGCTTTTCGCTCATGTTGGGCAGTTTTTTTCCATTCCATGTAAATTATAAAATATCAGCAAAAATCTCTCTGCCATTTCCTTGGCAGTGACACCGCTCAGTGTTCTTCATTCCACCGGCGGGGTCGGCTGCGAGGGCAGCACGACCTTTTCTCGCCAGACCCTGACCCCAGCGATCCAGGCTGCCACGATGATTCCGGCAATCGGCACGGCAAACAGCGCGCCTAAAATCCCGCGCAGAGTCGCTCCAATCATCAGGGCAATGACCGAGATGACAGGGTGGATGCCGACTTGGCTGCGAATGATGCGGGGCCCGAGGATTTGCGATTCCAGCAGGTGCGCGGCCGCCAGCAGCACCAGCACCTCCGGCACCTGAACCCAGGGGCGTCCAAACAACGCTAAAATTACTGGAAGAATGGCGCCCAATACAGGACCCAGCATGGGGATCAGCTCCATGATGGCGGCGAACACCCCGATCACCAGCGGGTAGGGCAGACCGATAAGCCACGTGCCAAATCCGAAAATAGTCCCGACAATTACGGACAGCGCGATTTGCCCGCGCACGTACCCGCCGATGACCCGGGTCAGCGTATGCTCTACGGCCAGAAGTCCCTCCCGCTGTTGGTGCGGGATGAGCCGCAAGATGCTGGACTGAATCCGGTTCGCATCGAGCAGCAGGTACACCGTAATGAATAAAGTGATAGCGGCGTCTACTATGGTGTCGACCAGGTGCGTCACAATATTCACCGTTTGCCTCACCAGGAATGAGGACACCTGACCCAGACTGCTGACCAGCCGGTCTTCCACCTCTACCACATTCACCTGAATCCCATTGTGGCGAAACCACTCCATGAGTCCCGGCGTGGTCTGCGTCACTGTCTGGATTTCTTGGGGAAGTTTCGTGACAAGGCTGGCCAGCTGGGCCGCCATGACAGTAATCAGCAAAATTCCGCCCGCCGCGAAAATAATGACGGTAGTCAAAACGACTACCAGTACGGCCCACGGCCGGTGCCAGTAAAGAGCGATGCGCTCGACCATGGGACTGAGAGTGATTTCAAACATCACCGCCATCATCAGGACCACCACCACATTGCCGAGGCGGCTCATCACCCACCACAGCGCCATGAGCACCAGGCCAGTGCCTAACGTCACCAGCACAGCATCTCGCGATACAGCCAGCCGAACGGCCCATTTACCCGGTCCTTGCCCGCCCATGTTCCTCCTCATTTCTGTCCCGCCCATTCTCTTCTTCTTTATTTTATAGGCTACCCGGCCGTTCCGTCCACTAACCTGTGCTGGAATGAATTTCTTTGGGGGCACTCCCTCAAGTCCGTGCCGATTGTTGCTATACTAATACGTGATTTTGGACAGGTTTTCTCTTGGAAGGCGGGATTGATCTGAAGAGTCGCCGCTCATCACAGGCTGCGGCCGGCCGGCGGCAGAGCATTGGGGTATCAGCCGGCATTATTTTTATTGCGACACTCGTCAGCCGCCTCAGTGGCTTCGTCCGTGAAATCGTCATGGCGGCCTATTTCGGCACATCAGCGGCCAATGACGCCTGGCTGATGGCTTCGGTGTTGCCCAATTTGCTGTTCAGCACCATGAACGGAGCCATTTCGGTCACGGTCGTCCCCTTGATGACGCAGGGCGACGCCCAGCTGTCCAAGCGCTCGGTGCAAAATTTTATTAATGAAGTGTTCACCGCCATCGTCATTCTATCCGCTATGCTGATTATTGCGGGAGAAGTGTTCGCCCCGGAAATCATGCATCTGGTGGCCCCCGGATTCCACCACCAGGAACTGGCCCTGACCATTTCCATGACCCGCATCATGGTTCCGACCATTTTGTTCTGGGGCCTATCCGGTCTCGTGGTGGGCATCTTGCAAGAGCGTGAGGAGTTTTTTTACCCAGCGGTGTCCCCTGTCGCTATCAACATCGTGCGGATCTTGACCATCATCACCCTCGGACATTTTTTCGGAATCAAGGGGGTCGCCATTGGTTTTTTGATATCCGTTGTGTCCCAGTTGGCCGTGACCCTGCCCGCCCTTGGCAAAAGTGGGCTGCGCCTCCATTTCCGGTGGCATTTTGGCCACCCGCTCCTACGCAAGATGATCCGCATGTCTGGCCCATTTTTCCTCACCAGCTCTGTCGGCACCATCGGGGTCATTGTCGACCGGATATTGGCATCATCGCTGCGCACCGGAAGCCTGGCCGCCCTGAATTATTCTTATGTGCTGGTGCAAATCCCGGTGGGACTTGCCATCTCGTCGCTAACCACCCCCATTTATACCCGGTTGGCCCAGCATCAGAGCCAGCATGACCAGGTCACATACCAGAAGCTGGCCATGCGTGGATTCCGGCTGGTCGTGCTGCTGATTGTTCCGATTACGGTATGGTTCATGATCTTGTCTGTGCCCATATTGCGGCTGATTTACCAGCACGGGGCTTTTTCCAACTACTCCACGCGGATCACTGCGGGCACTTTGCTGTACTGGTCGGTGGGCTTGCCCGGATTTGGCCTCTCCTTCTATCTGCAGAAACTGTTTTTTGCAACCCAGGATACCAAGAACCCCGCCCGGTTCAGCATTATCACCATTCTTTTCAACATCGCCGGCGACTTGATTCTGGTCCGCTTCATGCAGGCCGACGGTCTGGCCCTTGCCACTGCCCTGGCCGCCTGGCTCAACACCACGCTGCTCACCATCCGGGCTCTCAATCCCCGCCACAACGCCAGCCTGCAATTCCGGCCGTTCGCTCTGAAGATGGTTCTCGCCGGCGCCGTCACCTCTATTGCCGTGTATATGGCCCGCCGTGTGCTGGACTTGGACACAGTGCGCGGATTCATTCCTGCAAGGCTGAGCCTGCTAACTGCCGTTGGCGCCTCGCTGGCAGTCTATCTTTTTATGCTGGCTTTGTTCCGGTTGCCCGAAATTCGCAAGCTGGTAGGGCGCCTGAGAAAATTTCGTCGAAAACCCTCATCGTCTCCGCCAAATTTCTCCAATTTCTCTGTGTTACAATTAGTGTAAAGAGAGGTGACGATCATGGCCATCAAACAGCTGATCGAGGCTCCTCTTGTTGTGGTAACCAACCGGGAGCCTTATATTGACGAGCATTTTGCCGGGGGGTTGCACACCATACAAACAGCGGGGGGAGTGGTGTCGGCCCTAGATCCCTTGTTGCAGGAAATTGGCGGCAACTGGGTGGCATGGGGCAGCGGCGATGCCGATATTGAGACCTCACCGGGAGGTCAGCGCCAGGTTCCGCCTGAACATCCTCGCTACACCTTGAACCGGATTACTCTGAGTCCAGAAGAAGTCAAAGGCTATTACGCAAAATATTCTAACCAGGGTTTGTGGCCATTAAGCCACATGCTGATTGAGCGCGCCCAGTTTTCCCGCCGCGCTTGGCAAATCTACCGGAGTGTGAATCAGAAATTTGCCAAGCGTGTGAATGCGGTCAGCCCCCAGGGGGCCTGGGTGTTCTCGCACGACTACCAGCTGTCCCTGCTGCCAGCATTTGTCCGAAAGTCGCGTCCGGACGTATCCATCGCTCACTTCTGGCACATTCCGTGGCCGCCTCTCCCTATCTTCCGTTTATGTCCGCAGCACCAAGAAATTTTGCGGGGCCTGCTCGGAGCAGATGTATTGGGGTTCCAAAGTGAGCAAGATGTCGAATACTTTCTCAACGCCGTCGAGCGGACCTTGAAAACCCAGGTGGACCGCGAAGCCGGCCAGGTAGTCTGGCAAGGACGCATCGTTCATGTCAAACCCTTTCCCATCTCGGTAGATGTTCAGGCCATAGAGGACATGGTGGAAACCCCGCGCATCCGCCGCTGGGTTCGCGGCATTCGCCGCCACGTCGAAAGCCATGACCAAATCCTAGGGATTTCGGTGGACCGCGCCGACTATACCAAAGGCTTGCTCCCACGCCTGGAGGCCATTAAAGAGTTCTACACGCTGTACCCGCAATACCGGGAGCGGGTCACCTACCTGCAGATCGTCGTGCCCTCGCGTACGGAAGTGCCGGAATACCGGAGATTTTATGAGCGCGTGGAGAAAAAAACGCAGGAGGTTAACCGGCTGTTTGCAAAAAACGGGTGGAATCCCGTCATCACCCTGCCTCACAGCCTGGACCGTCCGCGACTCATGGGGCTGTTCCGGGCTGCCGACTTTGCCGTGGTCAGTTCTCTGGTCGATGGCATGAACCTGGTGGCGAAGGAATTCGTGGCCGCGCAAGTGGATAAGCGGGGGGTATTGCTGCTCAGTGAAACCACGGGGGCTGCCAATGAACTGGAGCATGAATCTTTTCCCATCAATCCCCTGGATCCCGAAGGGTTTGCCAATACCCTGCATGAGGCTCTGTCCATTTCGGCCGATGAGCGGGCCGACCGCATTACCGCCATGCGCCACCATTTGGAGGAGCATACCATCTATGACTGGATGGAAAATATTTTCCTAACGCTGAAGATGGCGGCCCAGTCTTATGTCTGATCAGACGTTCAGTTGCCGCGTGGTGGAGGAGATAAGCTGCCGGCGGCAGGCTAAAAGCTGGGCGTGGTTTCTGGATATTGACGGCACCTTGCTGGATTTGGCGCCCTCGCCTGATAGTGTGGTGGTGCTGCCAGAATTGTCCGCAGCGCTGAGCCGCATTGCGCAAGCACCGAACCACCGCGTCGCTCTTGTCAGCGGCAGAGCCAGTTCGGACATCCACCGGCTGTTTGGCCACATTGCGGTCAGCAGCAGCGGAAATCATGGCGCCGAATATCTGGACGGGGCGGCGCACTGGGTGCATGAGAGCACCCGCGAGTTTCTCGCGGAGCACGACCGGATCAAGGAGGTGCTGGCTCCTTTCCCCTCCCTCTTCCCGGGGACCCTGACCGAAGACAAAACCTATTCGTTCAGCCTCCACTACCGGCATGTGCCTCGGGAGCTGCACCAGAGCCTCGCTGAGACGCTGGCCGCAGCCCTGCAGGGCATTCCCCACATTCAGATCCTGCCAGCTAAACTGTGTTGGGAAATTCGCCCCGCTCCCGGGCCGACCAAGGCCGACGCCGTACGGACTTTGTATGCGCGCTTCCAAAAGGTTTTGCCGTCCCCGACCCTGGCCGTCGTCATGGGCGATGACCGGACCGACGAGGATGCGTTTGCCGCCGTGGAGGGAGCCGTCACTGTGCATGTCGGCCCGGGTCCGACAGCAGCCCGGTACCGCCTGCCGTCTCCTGCGGCGGCCCGGCTCTTCCTCGAATGCCTCAGCCGGCATCCATCCGGCCTGGCTTCTTGCTGAAAGTGTCCCGCACATAGGCAATCAGCGGCAGCAGAGGCTCCACCCGGTTGAATGACGGCACCAGGTACACTCCCCTGATAAGGGGCGCAAGCTCCTCCATGAGCCGCATGGCGAGGGTGATGCCGAGCCCGCTGCCGTCTTGAATGCGCTCAAATTGGTCTAAGATGGACTGCCCTATGGTAATGCCGGGCACCTCATTGTGAAGATATAAGGCCTGGCGGTATGACACCAGCGGCATCACTCCGAGCAGGAGCGGCACCGGCAGCGGCCCGAATTGGTCCAGAAAACGTTCAAGCTGTTCGCGCGCATAAATCGGCTGCGACATGATGAAGGACGCTCCGGCGTCAAGCTTTTGGTGCAGACGCTGCACCTCCTGACCCATGTCCTCGGCTGTCGGGTTAACCCCCACGCCGATGTCGAATGCCGTGTGCCCGCCAATTTTCTGTCCGGACGCGTCCCGACCCTCGTTAAACCCTGCCAGAACTTTTACGAGGCCAATGGAATTGATATCGTAGACCGCCGTGGCATAGGCGTAATCGCCAATACCGGGTGGGTCTCCGGTCAGCGCCAGGACATTGCGGACTCCCAGGACATGCGCGCCCAAAAGGTCGCTCTGCAGCCCCATCAGGTTGCGGTCCCGCGTGGTGAAGTGGAGAATGGTCTGCACCGGAAGCTGCTCCGAAATGAGGCGGGCCGTGGCCATGGCGCTGAGGCGGACCCGGGCCATGGGACTATCTCCGATATTGATGGCATCGGCGCCCGCCTCAAAAGCTATGCGGGCGCTGTCCAAGAGCCGGTGGGGATTGACCCCCCGCGGCGGGTCCAGCTCCACACTGACAACAAAACGCTCGCCAAACAACCGGGATAGACCGCCCGGCACAGCGTCGCCATGGGCAAAGTCCGCAACCCCGTGGTCCTCGCCAGGACTCCACCCGGAGACCAAGCCGGTGTGGGGTGCCTGGCTGAGTGTCCCGGCGATGGCCTGAATGTGCGCGGCAGTCGTCCCGCAGCACCCCCCTATAACCCGGCACCCCGCCTCGGCTAGCGCAGGCGCTATGGTCGCCACATAAAGCGGGCTGGCAGGGTAATGCACCTGGCCCGCGACCATGGAAGGCTGTCCCGCATTTGGAAAAGCCGCCAGGGGAATTCCCAGTTCGCGGGCACGGGGCGCCATCCTGATGACCGCATCCAGCAACGGCGCGGGGCCGCTGCCGCAGTTAGCCCCCACCAAGTCCGGCTTCCCACCCGGCAGCGACGCCATGGCGTCGATAGCCTGCTCCGGGGTCAGCCCGTAGCGTGTCGTGCCGTAGGGAGAAAACGCGAAACTGACGATGACGGGGAGCAGACTCTCCTCGCGGATGGCCGCCACCGCCGCCATCACAGTGGGCAGGTCGGACATGGTTTCGACAATAAACCCGTCCACACCCCCGGCCAGCAGACCAGCCACACAGGGGCGGTAAAATTCCACAGCCTCCTCATAAGTCAAGTTTTCCATCAACCGGGAATCGACAGGCTGCGCCAAGGGACCCACTGAACCGATGATCCAGGCAGGCTCTCCAAAAATATCCCTCGCATGGCGGGCAATCTGGGCAGCGCGGCGGTGAAGCAGACTGATGTCTGCTTCCAGACCCAGAGCTGCCAGTTTGCTCCCATTGGCGGCGAATGTCTGGGTTTCCAGCAGACGGGCCCCTGCTTCCAGATATTGCAGATGAAGGTTCATCAGCACGTCCGGCTGCCGTAGAGGCACCAGGGGCAGGGCCTGGGGCTCCACGCCCGCCGTTATCAGCGCAGTCCCCGAGGCTCCGTCCCCGATGATCCAGGCCGGCTCCTTTAAAGCATCGGCCAGAGTCTTCACTCCAGCCCTTCCTCTTCACGCACCGCTTGCACGGCTCTCGCCATGACCCGCAGCTTTTCTTCGGCCTCTTCCCACGTTCTTGTCTTCAACCCGCAGTCCGGGTCAATCAGCAGGTTGTCGAGGGGGATGATTTCCATAGCCCGCCGGATTCCTGCCTTGACCTCATCCACTGACTCAATGCGGTGGGTGTGCACATCGACGACTCCCAGGGCCAGTTCTTTGTCCTTGGGCCATGGGTGGCGGGCAAGCAGGTCAAGCAGCGCAAAGTTTTGGTTGGCCGCTTCGAGATCCAGCTGGTCCACAGGCAGGTCAAACAGCCCCGGCAAGATCGTGTCAAAGTCGCCATAGCAGACATGGCTGATGGTTTTGGCCTTCAGGCCCCGGGTGACAATCGCCATGGCCTCAATCGCCAGGTCCAGCTCCTCCGGGCGCGTCGACAGGGCGGGCTCGTCGATCTGAATATACTGCGCCCCCGCTTGTTCAAGGGCGAGGGCCTCATCATGCACCAGCCGCGCGAGGTCCAGCACCAAGGAGCGCCGGTCGGGATAGTAGGCGTTGAACGACCAGTCACAGATGGTGTAAGGCCCAGTCAGCATCCCCTTCACCGGGTGCGATGTCATCGCCGCCGCTTTCTGCCAGGCGCCCACCGTAAGTCCAGCGGCTTTGCCTAAAGCCACAGGCCCTTCCACAATGGGCTTGTGGTAGTAGCGGTTGCCATAGGACCGGACAGGGAGAGATTCCGAAAAGCCCTGCCAGTTCTCCGCGAAGTACGCTACCATGTCGCCCCGCTCCATCTCGCCATGGACAAAGATATCGATGCCGAGTTCTTCCTGAAGCGCAATCACCTGCCGGGTTGCCTCGTCTTCGGCCTGCTGAAGCTGCTCTTTCGTAATTTCATGACGCCGGTAACGGGCGCGTGCTGCCATTAGTTGCGGGGGCTTGGGGAAACTGCCCACGCTGGTTGTCTTCAAATTCTTCGCCATGAGTGATTTGTCCTTTCTCTCGGTTAACCGTTGATCAGGGCTTTAAGGTCCTGTAAGAGGCGCACTTTCAGGGCTGCGCGGTCAGGCGGCAAAAATTCCAGTCCACAGCTGGGATGAACCCAAACCCGGTCAGGTCCCTGAGCGGCCAGGATGGGGCTCAGGACGGCAGCGAGGGCCTTCGGATCTTCCATGCGGACACTGCGGGCGTCGAGGAGGCCAAGTCCCACTTCGCTCGGCAAAGCCTCGGCGCTCAGCCGGGACAAAATGCTGGGATCGCTTATGGCATCAAATGAGAGCCGGGAAAAAGGCAGGTCAGCCAGCACATCCACCCAAGAGGACGATGGGCCCCAGTACAGCGCCAGCGACTGGTCAAGCACGGTGGTCCCTGCGGGTCCCAGCAGCGCGCGGTAGGCATCATGCACGGTGTCTTGCGGCCATCTCCCGCCGTAACGCGCCAGGGCGGGTTCATCCCACTGCACTTCCGCAATTCCTGTAGATTCCAGGTGCTGGACGGTCAGATGCATCACGTCAATTAAGTCGCTGAGAAGAGTATCCGCGCTGTGGTAGTTCTGGTCCTCTGCCAGCGCTAAAAAGGTGAATAAGCCGGGAAGCACGACAGTGACCGGAATGCGGGAACTGGCGACCGCCTCCTGGCTCCAGGCTGCCAGAGTGCCGCCCTGATATTGCAGCCGGCCGGTAATCACCGGGTGTCGAAAGTAAAAATTATTGTCAAACAGCCGCAAGAGCCCGGCGCTGTGCACATTGTCGAGGTCGCGCACGACCGGGTCAAAGAGATCATACCAGCGGATCTGCCCATCCGTCGTGCGGTCCATGTTGGCATCTGCCGCCAGGTCGACCACGCGCTTCACGACCAACTGGTACGTGTTGTAAAGCTGCTGGGCGGAGAGCTGGCCTTTCTCAAAACGCTGGATCGCCGTGCGCACACTGGGTCCAGGCCCTGCCGGAATTTTGGGATACGATCCCATCATTGTGGTCTTCATCTCTAATTTCTCCCCTGTTCTGATCTCACCGGCATGAATAGTCGCTGAGGGATAAATGCTGGACGCGTTCTTGTGACCAGACGGAGCCCGGCATCTTCAACCGCAAAAAAACGCCACTTAGAGAAGAGGCGTTAGCTCTTCTCATCTTAAAGAATACATTGCGTATTCTTCCGGAATTGGCACCCGCCCTACGGGGGTTGCCGGGTTTCATCGGGCCAGTCCCTCCACCACTCTGGATAAGAAGTGTTCCTATTGAATTGATTAGCAAAATACCATGGCGCGGACTAATGGTCAAGATGTCTGCACAAAAAATATCTTGTTGCCAATTTTTACCATTCGTGTTAGGGTGGGGACAGGAGGTGGCATTATGTCTTCATCCGGCTCGTCCCTTTCCAAGGAACAGCGGCACGGTCTGCTGGAGTCTCAACGCAATCCCGCCCGGCACCGTCACCTATTTCGCTGGTTTTTGCTGATTGTGGCGCTGCTGGGAGCCTTGATTCTCTGGCAGCTGAATTTCTTCATTCACACCCTAGGAGAGGCCCAGAAGGGGCTGGAATCATGGCAGGGGGCCCGGTCGCTTTTGGGAGCTTTTCTCACCTTCGCGGCCATGCACATCAGCCACGCGGCCCAGTCGGCCTGGCGCCATCTATTTCACTGAGGCAGGGCCAAGGCTGACAGCCCTCTGGGCTCTCTTTTTTCTGGCAGCGTCCGCAAGAGACCCCAGCTCCTGCTGCATTTTGTGATAGGCAAAGAGTGGCCCGCTGACTGCGGGCTCCTTTGCTGTGCGCGCCCTGACAGGCCTGGACTTCTGACCTTTTCACAGAGCCTGCCAGGCCCCCCGCGCTGTTTTTGCTCGGGCATGTTCCCTGGAACAAAATTGGCGGAGCATCCCGTTACAGGTTGCGAATTGCCCCGTCTTCGCCGAGAATAGGAAGTGACGAAGGCCGTGAATCCGGTTTGAGAACTGGCGGTCGGCCCGGGGCGCAAGGAGCGGATCTTGGAGACCTCACGAGGTTTTTCCCGCCCCGGGCCGACTGTGAAGGAAAGAGGGATGGCAGCGTGGATGAAAGCGCAGGGATGTCATTTGAAATTCTGGCGGCCGGACTTGAGGATGTCCGCCATGATGTGCCCATGCTCATGACCGTGCTTGCGGGCAAACTCGAAGCCGCGTTGCCCGAACGGGTGCAGGTTGTCCGCCAGTCTGGCTTGTTTTCCAAAAAATCCTCGATCAAGTCGATTACACTGACATTTGACAACGTGCGCTACCAGCTTGCGGCACGGGGCGGACAGCTGCAGGCCGAAAAGCAGAAGATTGTCCGCGATGTCGTACTGAAAACGGATCGCATTGCTCTCGATACATGGATTGCCGACGTCCTCAACCAGTTGCTGGAGGAAAGCCGTCTGCACGAAAACGCGCGCGACATCCTGGACCGTTTCCTGACTTCTTAATCTGCCTATACCGTCACAGAAAGGACGATTTTCGTGCACGTACATGGGAGCCCGAAGTGGCATCCTGAGACTCTTGCGGCTCACTCCGGTGTGGGACAGGACCACTCCTACGGTTCTGTAAGCACACCTATCTACCAAACTGTCACGTATCAACATCCCGGGGAAAATCTGGGTCCTTATGACTACAGCCGTACGGAGAACCCTACCCGCCACAGTGCGCAGGAAGCTATCAACCGTCTGGACGGAGGCCAGGGGGCGATTTTGTACGGGAGCGGCATGGCCGCTCTCACCGCGCTGGTTCACACTTTGCATCAAGGCGATCATGTCATTGTCACGGACGATGCCTACGGCGGCACTTACCGCCTGTTGACAGACGTTTTTTCCAAGTTCGGGGTCACGTCCACCATGGTGAACACGCGCAGTCTGGACGCCGTGGAATCCGCCTTCACCCCGGCGACCCGGCTCGTCATCGCGGAAACCCCCAGCAATCCCCTGCTCCGGGTCAGTCCCCTGCGCGCTCTGGCGGAGATGGCCCATTCCCACGGGGCGCAACTGGCTGTCGACAATACGTTTATGACGGCGGTGCGCCAGCGCCCTCTGGAGCTGGGCGCGGACTTTGCCGTGTACAGCGCCACCAAATACCTGGCGGGGCACAATGACGTGCTTGCAGGAGCCACTGTGTGCCGCCACGAGGAACAGTACGCGCTGCTCAATGAGCTGACCAATGCCACAGGCAGCATCCTGGGTCCGTGGGATGCCTGGCTGCTCCTGCGCGGGATGAAGACCCTCGCGGTGCGCATGGACAGGCAGGAGGCCAACGCCGTCCAAATTGTCCAGTTCCTGTCCCGGCATGCCAAGGTGCGCGACGTGTTCTATCCTGGCTTTGGCAGCGAGGAGCAGGACCTGCTGCAAAAGAGCCAGTCATCCGGCACCGGGGCGATGCTGTCTTTTGTTCTCTATGAGCCGTCGCAGTACGTGGAGCTGATGAACGCCCTGCGCCTCATATTGCCCGCTGTGAGCCTGGGCGGCGTCGAGTCGCTCATCACGCACCCATTCAACGAGACCCACCGGGAACTGCCCGAAGAGGTTCGCTGGGAACTGGGCATCGTGCCGGGGCTGATGCGCCTGTCTGTGGGCATTGAGCATGTGGATGACCTGATTGCCGACCTGGACAGGGCGCTGTGCGCCCTGTGCTAAGCCAGCCCCAAAAGGAGACGCTCTGATGACGGAGAAAAACACCCAGTTTATCCATACCGGCCAGGAACTGGACCCGGCCACGCAGTCTGTGACACCGCCCATCTACCGTGCGACCACGTATCACCAGGCCGATCCGTGGAACCCTCCGGAGTATGACTATGCACGCTCCGGCAACCCCACCCGCCACGCATTTGAAGCCGCCATGGCCACCCTCGAGGGCGGGGCCCGAGGGCTCGCCTTCTCCTCCGGGATGGCGGCTCTGACCTCTGCGTTTATGCTGTTCTCCCAGGGCGACCACCTGATCGTCACCCGGGATTGCCAGGGGGGCACGCAGAGAGTCTTGCGCAGCGTTTTCAGCCGGTTCGGCCTGCAGGCCAGCTACGTCGATACGGAAGACTTCGAGGCTCTGGAGCAGGCGGTGCTCCCCCAAACCAAAGCGGTTCTGGTGGAGAATTTCAGCAATCCTTTCCTGCATGTCACCGATATGCCCCGCTTAGCCGAATGGGCGCATAGCCGCAACCTCCTGGTCATGGTCGACAACACCTTCATCACCCCCTACCTCCAAAACCCCTTGGAGCTGGGAGCCGACCTGGTCATTCACTCAGCCACCAAAATGATTGGGGGACACTCCGATATCACGGCGGGGGTGGCGGTGGCAAAAACTGACGAGTTGGGGCGGCAGCTGTACTTCATTCAAAATGCCTGCGGCGCGGTGCTGTCTCCGGACGATTCCTACCTGTGCCTGCGGGGTCTGCACACCCTGCCCGTCCGCATGGAGCAGGCGCAGAAGTCGGCTGAAAAGCTGGCGCAAGCGCTCTTTGTACACAGCCAGGTCCAGGAAGTTTACTACCCCGGGCTCCCCGGCCATCCGGGGCACGATGTGGCGGCCAGAACTATGCGGGGCTACGGCCAGATGCTGACGGTCCGTCTGAAAAGTCCGTCGCTGGTGCCGGAGGCAGCGGGGCGCCTGAGGTTGGCGCGCACCGGCGCCGGGTTCGGGGGAACTGAAACCATCGTCTCCCTGCCCGAACTGCACTGTCATGCTGCGCTGACGGCCGAAGAGCGCACACTGCGGCATATCACACCGGATGTGCTGCGCATTTCTGTGGGATTGGAGTCCGCAGCGGACCTGGTGGCAGATTTCGGGCAAGCGCTCGGCTGACAAGAAAGCAAGGCCGGATTTCGACCCGGCCTTGCGCTTATGCATCGCTATTACAGTTCAGGATGCGCTTTCAGCCACTCTTCCTTGGCCTGGCGGCGCACGACTTTGCCGGAGGGGCCGATCGGAAGAGCTTGCACCACGTCGATGATATAAGGCCGCTTATAATCCGCCAAGAGCTCCCTCGCCAACTTGTGCAGCATCTCGGTATCCACGCTCCTGCCGGTCCGGGGTACGACCAACGCCACCACCCGCTCCCCCCGGCGCGCATCCGGCACTCCAAATACTGTGGCAATGCCGATGTCCGGGCTGCGCAGCAGCACTTCCTCCACTTCCACCGGGTAGACATTCTCACCGGCCACAATGATCATATCCTGCTTGCGGTCTACGAGAAACAGCAGGCCGTCCGCATTGACATATCCCATATCCCCCACGGTCAGGTAGCCGTCAGCCGTGAAACTGTCCCGGGTTGCCTCGGGGTTGTTCCAGTACTGTTTCATCAACGCCGGGCCCTTGGCAAAGACCTCGCCGATAGTGCCCACAGGCACCACTTGGCGGGCATCATCCAGAATCTGAACGTCTTGTCCAATCACCGGGTATCCTACCGAACCCAGCGGCCCATCCAGGCGGTGGCGGATGACGGAACAGGCGCCGTACTCGGTCGACCCGTAAATGTCGTACAGGCGCACTTTGGGAAATCCATTCAGAATACGGTCCCGCAGGGTGCTGTCCAGGGGCGCTGACGCAGTTAAAATGACCCGCAGAGTCTCGGTATCGACCCGGCCAGCCTCCACCGCGTCCGCCAGAAATGTCAGCAGGGTGGGAACAAACATGGTGTATGTCACCTGGTGCCGGTTCATTTCCTCCACAATATGCTGCGGGTGGATAGCCCGGTGCGGATAGATGACGCAGGTCGCGCCGATAATGACCGACAGCGTGACCACCCACAGGGAATTCACATGAAACATGGGAAGGACAGCCAGCCCCACGTCCTCCGAGGATATGCCCAGCTCGGCGACCAGGGTGAGAGCAATCATCAGATTGCTCACATGCGTGCGCACAGCCCCTTTGGGCTTGCCCGTCGTTCCTGATGTGTACACAATGACCCAGATATCTTGTTCAGCAATCGTCACCGGCAGCACGTCGGAAGAGGCCTGGGCCACAAGTTTTTCCCAACTGCGCGCAGCTGCATCGCCGTCGAGATGCGTGTAGTATACCGGCAGCATATTTTCAATGCTGCTGAGCGCGGGCAAAAAGTCCTTGTCTGCGATAATGAGACTGATCTGGCTGTCCATCAGGGCGTAACGAATTTCTTCCTGTGACCAGCGCAAGTTGATCGGAACGCCAATCACTCCCGCCCTGGCCAATCCAAAGTAGGCCTCGGCCATGTCCAGGCCATTAGGGAGGAGCAACCCCACCCGCTGGCCTTGGGTGACACCCAATCCCGCCAGGGCTTGGGCAATGCGGTTGGCTTTGGCATCCAACTCCCGAAATGTCAGTTGTTCGTCTCCGAATATTAATGCCGCTTTGTCCTTGTACCGCAAAGCCGCTCCGTGTAATGCCTCTCCTACTGTTAGCACGTCGCCCTCCTGAATGGTGAGTCCAAATCTCAAAGACCTATGACGGATCCGTGCGCACCTTCGCGTGTGCCTGCACTGCTTGCGCCCACGTCATCATCCCCGCCGTCACAATCAGCGTCACCATCATAATATGGGTCGTGCTGACGGCAAAAGCTCCAAGGGAATGATCATGGGCCAGAGCCCAGATCCAGTACACCAGTCCGCCCCCTGTGGTGGCAATGACTTCCCAACGGCTTTGCGCGACGGAGTAGAGCATCGCAATGTTCAAAAGCCCGAGGCAGATCATCCCCCATCCATAATAAGGAATCCAGCGCACAATTGCCAGAAATCTTGTTCCCAATATCACACTCACCACCCCGGAGCCGTGTGCCGTGAGGATCCATTCCCCGCATCCCGCCGCCGTGAGATAGACTGCCACGGTCATGCTCAGATACTGGTAGCGCCGGGTGGCATCGGACAATATAGCCGTCAGCATGACCGTCGCCACACTGCCCGACAGAAACTGGAGACTGTGCCCAATCACCGCCATCCCGGTATACAGCCCGGCTGCCACGGGCGGCAGCGCATATTTGGCTGCCAACCCGTCGGCTAGCGCGTAAAGCACGTTAATAATGCCGACGGTGGCGGTGGCCACCACCATCACCGGCTGGGAATGGGCATTCAGGACAGTCAAGCGGCGCACCAAGAAACGGCTCACCCACCAGGAAACCCAGGCGGCCGCCCCTTCCAGAATCCCTACTGCCCCCAGCCGGTAACTGCCCCACCAAGAGCCCCCGGCCGCGACCACCCGGAACCCCGCATTGAGCACCCCGAGCAGACCGACCCAGACGTAGAGGCGCCCATGCTGGAGCATTCCCACATTGGCGGCCAGGGCCAGACCCGGAACCACCTCTGCGGTAAAGATGATCAGCAGAGCCGCACTGACATGGAAGGTTTGCGATAGGGGAGCCGCGAACAGCCAGATGCTCATCCACAGGCCTAAACCTCCCAGCCACAGCCCCAGACGGGAGGCGCCGGCAGGTTCCTGCCGGCCCGTTCGGGTATACACCAAAATCACCACGGACGCCGGGATCGCCATTAAGCTCGTCACACTGAGGAAGGTGGTCAAATCCCCGTAGCCCGCAGGTCCAAGGACATGGGCCAGAACGACATGGTACAGATAGTTGAAAAACCCGGCCACGAGAGTAGCCAGCCCCAGTACCGCGTTATCCGTCCAGAACGTCTTAAACTTTGCCACTGCCCGTCCCCTTCACCTGCGTGATAGAGGTATCTTGTCCGTTCGGGGAGTATTTATCGGCAAAAAAAGCGCCCAGGCTACGAGCAGCCTGGGCAGTTAACATATGGCGGTTCATTCCTTGGGAAGCCAACCGCGCACAGCCTAACCGATTGGTTTCTCACTTATGACTATTCGACACGTCCCCGGAGAATCCTTTCACATTTTTGCAGATTGTTAGTCGTTTGAGGACTAACCTTCAGGTTTCCTGAATTAACCCGTCAGGGCTGCGCGCCGATCTGGTGGAGCAGAAGCTGCATGACAGCATTGTTGGCATATCCAATGTGCCATAATGCGACACCTGCCAGGTGGTCCTGTTTGGCCAGATTGATTTTCTGATTCATGCCCTGCAGGCTTTCCCACCACGCAATCATGGGGCCCGATGCCGAATTGTAACGTGCATAGGTTTCCTGATACTGGGTGCTCCACTGAGCGTTGCGGTCCATCGTAGGCGTTACCGAATTGTAAGGAATGGTCGCCGCATGAGTGCTTCCAACCGGCCAGCTATACCCATACAGCGCAATTCCCAGATCGACTTTGGAGGCCGGCACCATGGTTAGCAGGCGTTTGAGAATGTTTTCCACCCAGGGCATTGCCGCCACGGGCCCCTCCAGGCTGCCATCATCATGCTCGTCGTAGCTCATCAGCACAAACTGGTTGACCTCGCGATTCAGCACCCCATAATTGTAGGCCCCCCCGGAATGGGGAACGATGTCCATAGTGATGGAATCAGAGCGGGGCAAAAAATCACGGAGGTCAATCATGAATCCTGAGAGCTGATTGACTAAATGGGTGTGGGCCGGCTCAAAGTCTACATTCACCCCTTGGAAGTGCATTTTCCCCACCATGTCTGCAATATTTCTGGCGGCCGCAACCCGCGTGACGGGGCTGTTCAGAAACGCCTGAGTGCCCGTCCCGTCATTGACGAGCGGGGTCACGGCAATGTGGTTTTTCTGCACTTCGCTCAAAATTGTCGTATTGACATGTGCAGTGACACCTCCGTAGGCATCTACGGAATACCAAAATGGAGCTAGGTCGGTCACGGCATGGGGATGGGTATAGAGATCAGTCAGCGGCGTCGTCACATCATTGGCCCAAAACGCCAGCACTTGCAGTTTTTGGGGCGCGGACCCGCCTGGCTTCGCGGCGCGCGCACCCAGCCCGCAACCTCCAGCCAGGGCAGCCGCGGTTAACATAAGGAGTTTCGGTATCCATGTCTTGCTCATCGTAACCACCTCTTGCACAGCTTGGCCCAAAATCCTCAGAGTCATGCCTGAAACTTTTTAGGAATTTGAGGAAGGTTCCGCTTGAGTGCCTCTGCAAATGGCCGACTAAAAGGGAGCCCGGGCCGTTACGGCCCGGGCTTAGAGAAAGGGGACCATACGCGGCGGAGTTATCCGGCGCGCTGATCGATCACTTCCAGAGCGGGTAAGGCGTGTAAAAGGATTGCAACCGTGTGTCACGGGGTGATATGCCTATAAGGCTTAGTGATTCACTCAAGGATTGGGGTACCCAAGTCGCGGGCTGCGCTCAAAAGCTTCCGGTCTTGTGTAGCTAACGGACAGGCTTGTCGCAAAGCGAAAGCTAGGTAAGCAGTGTCATAGGCGGTCAGGTTCGAGACCCGGCCCCGTAATAGTAATGTCTCGGCATGTTCTGGCCAAGAGAATTTGCCGACGGTTATCGGTAACTCACCAGTGTATAGAGAAATTCGTCTGCCAAGGCGGCCGAAATTCGCCCCTTCCGTTCAGCCATCAATAGGACGTTAACCACTTCGTATGGCCAAATTTGTGGCACCACCGCGCTTTGTGTTAGTAGACGGTCCAGAATAGATTCCGTATACGGGGTTTGTTCATCTTTAAAACACCAAGCCATCGTGACGGATGCATCGACGACGAAGGTGACTACTTCCGGCCTTCCTCTATCACTTCGTTCAATGATAACCCGTCAAGGCGAACGCCCTGCCGAACGCGCCGCAATTTTGCAATGGCTTCACAAGGAGAAATTTTGTTGTGTCCAGGCACGGGAATAACCATGGCAATTGGAGTTCCATGACGGGAGATTATAATACTTTCACCGCGGCTTACATCATCTAAGAGCTCAGCGAGGTGTGTTTTTGCTTCGTAAGAACCTATTTCTCTCATGCGGCATGCCTCCACCGACCAGTCTAAGACCAGTTTAATATTGTTGCAGGTACGTGCCAACCTCAGCTAGCGATAGCTTTTGCCTGCGGCTTGATCGGCCAAGAGGAATGCCGTGCTCGAAATCCTGGCTTTGAATAAGGCAGACAGGGGATTGGGGATCCTCGTCGTGCTTTTTGACGACATCTGCGTCACAGGTCTTAGCCCATGCAGTAAAAGCCTCAAGATCTTTGACGGTGAAATAATTGGAACGCCAGCGCGAAATATAGTCGGCCATATACAGATGATACCCTCGGCTGGGTGTTGGAGGACGTGGCGGATCATGGGCGCACGCTGTTGGCCACCGTTGGTCCCCCCATGCGGGCCGTCCAAGAGGCCGGACCTGCCATGTTGCATACCGATACCACTGCGTTTGCCCTGTGCGATCCTCAGGGGGGGCGGATTGAGGCCAGTGGTAAGCCGTGGATTCCGCTGGCGGCGTGACGAGCTAGTGGAGAACGGCACCAGGACTGGCCGTCACTAGTGACGGCGTTTCTCGCCATCCTGGAGGCGTCTTGGACGCACAAGTGGGCCCTTGGTTCGCTGAGCACGTTAAAGCCACCATCGATCAATGGCTGGCCGATAACAATGGTAACAACGCCACACAACGCAACGGATCTACGACCGGCTGTGTGAAGCGGATTCGGCCTGGGCCGTGTCCTATTCCACCGCGCGGTGCTATGTGAAGACGCGCCGGCGGATAGTGCCGACAACCGGCACCCTCGCGCTGCACTGGCATCCGGGCGAGGCGCAAGTGGATTCGGTCACGTGGATGCGTGTGAGCGGGGGACCCTCACGCAGGCTCACATGCTCTGTGTGAGCTTCCCGTATCGCAATGCCGCGTATGTCCAACTGTTTCGGGGAGAAACCGCCGAATGCACAGTCCAGGGATTGCCGGACTGTTTTCATCACTGCGGCAGCGCGCCGCCGCTCATGGAGCCCCATGGACCTATCCGTTCATAAGCCATGGAAGCATCTTGCGGAATCACAACGAAGGCGTATATCCATTCGCGTCTTGCTGTTGATGGAAGTGGCCCAATCTCTGGAGTGAGTGACGTGTGGCTTCTTCGCAAGGGAGGCTGAATGCCGACATGCCTGCGATCCCCTCAGTTATGGCCTTCAGGTTATCTTGCGATGAGGCTCCACCACTTCGCGCATCCTTATATTCGGGTCCCGCCTGGCCCCCACTGCTTCTCATATCTCTCTCATCCCTATCGGTTATACTGAAAGAAAGTCAACAGGGTTTCCAGTCAGAAGAGGAGGGGTCGCTTGTGGTACACCAGAAGCCGGCGGATTCCCCTGCATCGCACAGCTCCGCCAAAACAGCCAAGTGGGTATTGGGACTAGCGGCCGCATCAGCCGTCGCGCTCAGCGTGTTTTACGCAGCCAACTGGTCTGCGCTGACGCATCTCCAGCGGGCGGCCCATGCCCGGCTTCTCGCGGAAAAAGCGCCGTGGACTCCTCTGCCCCAGGTGTCACCCTGGTTTGTCAAGGCATTAATCGCAACCGAAGACCGCACCTTCTACACCAATTGGGGAATTTCTTTTCAGGGAACCGCCCGAGCCGCCTTGGTTGATCTGCAGACCGGACACTTCACACAAGGCGGCAGCACCATTACCCAGCAGCTCATCCGCAATCTGATACTCTCGCCTGTCAAGACTATTCCCCGCAAGGTGACGGGTGTGCTGCTGTCCCTGATGGCCTCTGATTTGTACTCCAAGAAGCGGATCCTCACTTTATACGTCAACGAAGTCTATCTCGGCGACCACAGCTACGGCATTGGCCAGGCCTCCGAGCATTATTTTGGCATCCCCGCCAGGCAGCTCACCCTTCCCGAGGCCTCGCTGCTGGCCGGCTTGCCGCAAGCGCCATCGCTTTACGACCCTCTGGTTCATTTCCGCTTGGCTAAAGCACGCCAGCAGGAGGTCCTCAGCAGCATGGTGCAAGACCACATGTTGTCTCCAGCCCAAGCCAAGGCGGCCTACCGGGCCACTTTGCCTCTTAAACATGGCCAGAGCGCCTGAAATGGGGCGAAACGCTCCCTTGCCGCCGTGCGCCCGGTTTCTTGGAGGACCTGTAACTCCGT
>DAHWJO010000099.1:0-12730 GCA_027344105.1 Sulfobacillus sp. | reverse complement strand
ATCCTTTTAACCCGGCCGCTGGAAAGAAGCTCCTCGAAAACCACGGCTGGCATCTCCAGAACGGCGTTATGACGAAAAACGGAGTGGCTCTGAAGTTCACTATGCTGTATATGTCTGGCGACCCCACTCTGACAAACATGGTCTCCCTGATTAAAAGCAACTGGGCTCAAGAAGGCATTCAGGTGAATTTGCAGTCGGAAACTTTTGCCAGCGTTATCGGCACGGCGAATCAGTCTGACCCTACCAAGTGGCAAATGGCCTTTTGGGGAGGTGGATGGACCTATGAACCGGACTTTTATCCTTCAGGTGACGGTTTGTTGAATTCGGGAGCCGGCGCAAACTTCGGAGGGTACGCCAATGCCCACATGGATCAGCTGATTAACGCCACGACCAACCTGACCGGCACGCCAGCCCAAGTGACTCAGCGCATGGATGCCTATCTCACCTACGCGGCCCAGCAAGTGCCCGTCATATGGCTGCCGTGGACTTCTTCCAGTTACGTCGGCACAGGGTTCCCAGAACACGCCAAAGACTTGCACGGAACGGTCTCCACATTCAATCTCGTCACGGACCTCTTCTATCCGAATCACTGGACACTGAGCGGCTCCTGACCCGGAACCCTAACGACTTCTTGCTCACCCAAGAGCCGAGCCCGCGCACACCGGGGCTCGGCTCTTGGATTTGTTCCGGGAACATTCCCATGCCAAGCCTGTCTTGTCTGTCGCCTCCCGCTAGCTATAGATGCAACACACTGGCATTTGCAGACTTAAAGAAAGGTCGGCCAACGGTTTGGATGCCTTGTACTGCACTTGTCAAAAGAAATGCGCGGCACAGGTCCAACAGCAGGTGATAGAGAACCCTCGGAAACATTGTCGCCTGGATACAATCGGTTTCGGGTTGAGTGCCAGGAACCCTATGAGAAATCCTGCAACACCTTGTCCTACGTGGCGCCAGAGAACAGTTTTCCGGTGCGGAAAGGTGCGATTCCGGCATTCCACACCGGGCATTCGCAAGTCGACAAAGGCTTTCAAGCAGGCTTTTGCCGCCTCCAGAACAGGAAGAAACCGGCTATCCGGCTTTAAGTCCTTCGGGCACTATTCCTTTCCCTGTCCGCAATTGGGCTACACCCTGCGGGACGGCCACCTCGCGAAAATCGGAGCCGTCCAGATGAAACTTCGTCGGCGTCAAGAACGGTCACTACTACGCCGAGTTTTCCGGCGAGGTCGAAGCCGTCCCTGCCGCCGTCGCACAGGGCGACCTGGGCACTAAGCATCTGCTCGTCACGTCGGGGAAGGCTTCGATCATCCGCAATCCTTCCGTTGAAAAATTTATTGCCATACTATATACTTTAGAAAAAAATCATTCAGGGATGGCTTTATGAACATTCGTGTGTTGCAAGAACAGCTTCGCCTGGTTATCCCATCGTCTTCCCCTTCCATTCGCAAAGCGTTGGAATGGCTGGTGGAGCATCTGCCCGAAATCGCATGGAACGGTATCGGCACAGTATCGAAATTGGCAGATGTCAGCCCATCCACTATGGTTCGAGCCATTCAGCAGACTGGATTTGCTGGGTACAATGCGCTCCAACACAAGGTGAGGGCTATTGTGCCGGAAAGCTCCCTCGCCTGGAAGCTTTTCCAGGAAAGGACAACCGGCACGCAAAACTTGGTGAGTGACGTCATTGCCCGCGAGATATCTCATCTTGAACTGATGGAGGCGTCAATAGCCCCTGTCTTAGATTCGCTCATCACCCGTCTCCTTGAGGCCCCCAATATTCTGATCGTCGCGGGTCTGCTTACAACTGCGATTGCGGAACACCTGGCCTTACATCTGCGTCTTTTGCTCGGTTCAGTACACTTCGCCGAGGCATCCTCCAGCGAAGCGTGGCTGCGGCTGCGTGATATCCGTGAAGGAGACGTGGTACTCGGGGTAAGCTATCCCCGCTACGCTGAAGCCACTCAATGGTTGCTGGAGAAAGCACGCAGACGCACGCCGCATGTGCTGTTGATTACGGATGCCAACGGTCCTGAACTGACCGCTGTCTCGATGACCGTGCGCCTACCTATGGTCTCCCACTACCACGTGGATTCGTCAACCGCGCTCATGGTGCTCATTCCCATCCTTGCGCGCAGCATGGCTGAAAGAGATCCCGACCGGATTCTGCGCAATCTTCACGGAGCTGATGAAATCTGGCGAGAGCTAACAAGTTATCGAACACGCCCACATCGACCTAACGATCACATTTGAAATATTGACAGTCTTGAGCTATTTTGCTCCTTGCTCCGTGACCTAAAGCTTTATGTCCAATAGTTTCCAGAAAGGTCGTGATCGTTAGTGACCAACAGGCTCATTGCCACTATGGCGGTCGCCGGGACACTGTCTCTCACCTTAGCCGGATGCGGGGCCATCAAGAATGCCGCGCATAGCCCGTCCGTACCCGGCGCTACCGTTGTAGTAGCTGAAGCGCCTCAGACTCCTCCGAGCTGGTTTTTCCCGGTCATCAATGCCACAGATTTTACGGAATTGAATGTGCAAATGGAGTTCTTGATGTACCGTCCCCTCATCTATCTGACCAAAAACAACCGTGTTGACTATGCTCGGTCTCTCGCTAGCCATATCACAGTCAATCCTCAGGGGAGCACTTACGTGATCACCTTGGGCAACCGCTACCGGTGGTCTAACGGACGACCCGTTACAGCCCAAGATGTCGTCTTTACTGTCAACTTGATGAAAGCTGCCAGTCAGCCTAATGCTCCGTGGGTATTTGGGGGTCTGGGCAGCGGCGGCATGCCGGACGACTGGCAAAGTGTCACGGCCCAAGGCGCTCATACGGTTGTGGTCCACCTAGCTCATCCCGCTAATCCTGTATGGTTTATTCATAACGGTCTGAGCCAGGTATTCCCCGTGCCACAATCTGTTTGGGACAAATATCCAGAAAATATGAACAAGGAACTGCAGATGATTTTGGCTGCGGGCAATACCCCCACAAACCCGCTCTACCATGTTATCGACGGTCCTTTTAAATTTCTCAAATGGCAACCCAATGAGTATTGGGCCTTTGTCCCCAATCCTCACTTTGGAGGCCACAAAGCGTCGATAGCTCATCTGATCTTCCAATACGAGGCATCATCCAGTGCCCAGTTTGTTGGATTGCGCAACGGCACTATATCCGTAGGCTATTTACCTCCCTCCATGTGGAACGCACGGAAAGATCTCACGCATGACGTTCTTTCTTCCAGCTACCTCTTTGCTATGAACTATATTGCACCCAATTTGAACCCTAAGGCCCCTGGAAGTATTGGCGCGGCGTTTTCGCACCTTTATGTTCGCCAAGCTCTCGAAATGGGTATTGATCAAAAAGGCATTATCCAGGCTTTGTATCATGGAGAGGGGGTGGCCACAGATGGACCAATTCCTCCGAAACCGGCTACGGCATTTTACGATCCGTCGCTGGAAACCCCCGTCTATCCCTTCGATCCATCCCGTGGCAAGGCATTGCTCAAAGAGCACGGCTGGCGTCTGGTAAACGGTGTGATGAGCAAAGGCGGCCAGAGCCTAAAACTGACCATGCTCTATGCCTCAGGAAGCGTGACTGAAACCGACCTGATGCAGGTTCTCAAGAGCGACTGGGCTAGGGAAGGTATTCAAGTCAGTCTACAATCCATGCCCTTGAATCAAGTCTTTGGCGAGGTCAGCCAATCTGACCCAACAAGGTGGCAAATGGGATATTGGGGCGCCGGTTTGGCATACCAGTACAATTATTACCCGACGGGAGGGTCCATGTTTGCCACAGGCGGTGCCTACAACGACAGCGGCTACACCAACCTAAAGGCCAACCAATTGATCCATGAAACCTACCTCCCGGGAACAACAGCGCAGATCCAAGAGAGGATGGACGCCTACCAAGAGTTTGTGGCACACCAACTTCCCGTTTTATGGATGCCGTGGTTTCCCTCGGGCTATGCCCGTGTAATCGGACTGAATGTCCATGCCAGAACCGTCCATGGCACGGTGAAGTACTTCAATCCCGTCACCGACTATCTTTACGCCAATTACTGGACCGTATCCTCTTAACACTTCACCGTGGCCGTCGCTATCAAGTCGCTCACCGCTATATATTCCTCATCACTGGTGGGCAGGCCCCCCTATCACAATAAGGAGAGAGACTATGCAGATCGAAAGAATCGAACTCGATTTCGTGGAATTGCCTTTAAAGGCTCCGTTTCAAACCTCTTTTGGCACCGAACTCCAAAAGTCCACTTGGATTGTTACCGTGTTAGCCGACGGCATTCGGGGATATGCGGAATCCGTCGCCGACTCGGAACCTCTCTACAGCGAAGAAACACATGCAAGCGTCTTCTTTGCCATTAAAAACCACATTCTGCCAAGATTGTGGGGACATGACCTAGGGACTCCTCAGGACTTTCAAGCGCTTGTATCTCCAGTCCGCGGCAATCCTATGGCGAAAGCAGCCATTGAGATGGCACTGTGGGATTGGTTTGCCCGGTCGCGCAATATGCCCTTATGGCAGCTGTTGGGCGGCGACCCTCAGAAGCAAGTCATTCCCGTTGGCGTATCCATTGGCATACAAGAGTCCCCGGATATTTTAGTTCAGGTGGCTGACAAATTCTTGGCAGAAGGGTACCGGCGCCTAAAAGTAAAGATTAAACCGGGGAGCGATTGGCTCCCCTTGTCTCGCCTGCGCTCGCACTTGGGTCCCGATGTCCCGATAATGGCCGATGCCAATGCCTCCTACCGGCTATCCGACGCTGGATCCTTGCAGCAGTTGGACACGTTGCATCTGATGATGATCGAACAGCCTTTGGCTCATGACGACATCGTGGACCATGCCGCTCTTGCCCGGATACTCGCGACCCCCATTTGTCTGGACGAAGCTATCCGTTCTGACCGAGACGCCCGCAAAGCTCTCGCATTGGGCGCCTGCCGCCTGATCAACATCAAACCCGGCCGGATGGGCGGGCATTTCACTGCTCAGCGGGTCCACGATGTGGCACAGCAAGCGAATATACCTGTATGGTGCGGCGGCATGGAAGAAACCGGCATCGGGCGCGCTCATAATCTTCATATGAGCACCTTGCCAAATTTTCTCCTGCCCGGGGACACTTCCGCCAGTTCGCGTTACTTTGCGGAGGATCTGATCGATCCGCCCTTTTTCCTGAATCCCGACGGAACATTAACCGTCCCTGCAGGAATTGGCATCGGGGTCGTGCCCGATGTGAAGCGTATGGCCAAATTGCGCACCTACCATGAAGAGCTGACACCGGGTCCGGCCGCCAGTGGGAGTCCCAGCGGACATCCGGTCACGTTTTAGTGCGCGGCGGAAAGGGCGTGTCGGAAATCTTCCGACACGCCCACCCATGCACAGTGCGAAGGGCCGCAGTAAGTTGGGAAACTTTCCAAGAGTTTCAGGACCGCTTTCTCTAATATAGATAGAGAGAACGAACGCCATTCCTCTTAAGTTGAAGGAGGTTTCATGATGGACAAATCGAATATTGACCGCCGTGAGGACTATGCTCTCCGCTTTGTGCCGCAGAGCTTCCGCCTGTGGCACTGGACCAGCATTTTCAGCGTGCTGATTGGTGTCTCCACCGCCATGTTTTTCTTGTCTTGGGGAAGCGAACTCACGCTGGAGTATGGAACATGGCCCACAATTTGGGGCATGGTGTTCGGTGTGCTGTTTATTGGATCGGTCGGTTTTTTCTTTAGCTGGGTGGGATCCAAAACCGGGCTGGACAGCGATTTGATCACCCGCGGCAGCGGCTACGGTTTTATGGGTTCCGCCATCGCGTCCATTTTGTACAGTTTCAACTACATCATGTTCTTCGCTTTTGAGGGTTCGATCCTGGTAGGCGCGCTTCAAGCGAGCACTCCAAGCGTCTCGCCGCTAGTTTGGGAAACCCTCATCGGCGTTGTCTTTATCATTCTGGCGTCATGGGGCATGAAGTTTCTCAGCTGGCTCATGTGGGTTACATTGCCTATTTACGTTCTGGCCGTTGCGGCCGTCTGGTATCATGTCGCCCACCTTCCCCACCTGGTGCCGTGGCTCAGTTACCGGCCCGCAGTAGCCCCTTCCACCACCGCCGGCCCCATTTTGCTGCAACTGGCTGCGACCGTGTTTGCGCTAATCAGCATGGGCACTCAGGGTGCCGACCTCGGACGCTTCGTCCGTCCTAAAGACACGGCCATTGGTTCATTCTTCAACGGTTATGTGGTGATGATCGTCACGTTTTTGGGTGTCGTGCTGATCGGTTCGTATTTTGGCTTGGAACTGCACCAAACCAATCCCGGCACGTACTTTACCTCGATTCTTGGGGTAGGCGGCCTGCTGATCGTTTTAATCACCCAAGTCCGCATCAACTCCATCAACGTGTACAGCGGCTCTCTGGCCTACTCCAATTTCTTCGCCCGGGTCTTTCACTTTACACCGGGACGGCAATGGTGGGGGATACTGACCGCCATCTTAGGCACCGCACTGATGATGGGTGACATCTTCGCCCACATGCTGCAAATTCTCACATTCGAGGGCGTCTTTATCATTGCCTGGGCTATGACAGTGGTCTCAGACACCGTATTTAACAAGTGGCTGTTCAAGCTCAGTCCCGCGGGCTACGAATATAAGCGGGCATTTTTGCCCCAGTTCAACATGGTGGGAGTGGGCTCTTTGATCATCGCCTTGGCGGTGGGCGGGCCTTTGGCGTTTGGGGCGGCTGGTCCGGGCGGAGAGACGTGGGCTCCTTTTGTCTCGGCGGGTCTGGGATTCTTCCTGCCTCCTGTCATTGCCGGACTATCGCGCGGCCGCACATACACCGTGGAGAGCGCCGCACAACTGGAGCATGGGCACGAGTCCTTGCTCACATGCGTGCATTGCCATGATCAGTTTGAGTCGACGGACATGGTCGAGTGCCCCTTCTATCATGGAACCCTCTGTTCGGTCTGCTGCGGGTCCGAATCGCAGTGCCGTGACATGTGCAAACTGCCGGGCGCCATGTCCGACCTCATCTCTATTGAGGAGTCATAGCCCAGCCGCCGGAATAGAACAGCAACAAGGAGGAAAATATGGAGCCCCAAGAAATTCGCTCGCAAATTCGTGAACAATACTGGACCAATCCTACCAGCGGAGTCTGTGACGGGTTTGTGCAGGCAAACCTCGTCATTCTTCCCAGCATCTGGGCTCGGAGCTTTCTCGATTACTGCCGTAAAAATCCACAGCCCCTTCCGCTTCTGGGCTTCGGTCAAGCCGGAAACCCCTATGTTTCCGGTCTGGCCGACGGTGCCGACATCCGCAGTGACGTCGCACAATACTGTGTGTACCGACACGGCAAATTGGAGGAAACCGTTTTGGACATCGGCGAATTGTGGCAAGACGATTGGGTGTGGATACTGCTGGGCTGCAGTTTTACCGCGGAGCAGGCGCTCAAGACGGCTGGAGTCCGCTTGTGGCATCTGGACCACGGGAGGACGGTGCCCATGTATAAAACCCAGCGGCAGACGCAGGCCGCTGGGCAGTGGTCAGGCGAACTGGTCGTGTCAATGCGCTGGGTCAATAGCCAGGAAGTAGCCCTGGCCCAGTCTGTTACCAGCCAATTCGCTCTGGCTCACGGGGCCCCGGTGGACATGGCATTTCCCAATTCTCTGGGTATTTCCGACCTTTCCAGCCCGGATTGGGGCGAGTTTCACGAGTCTCCTGGGGACGCGGTGCCTCTGTTCTGGGCCTGCGGAGTCACGTCGCAATCCGCCATTATGCGCTCCGCGCCCCCCATCGCCATCACCCACGCCCCCGGTCACATGTTTATCACCGACTGGCCTGTCGAGCGGATCCGGAACGTGGCGGAAATAGAGTGTTAGCCAGCGTGGCCTTGAGACTCAGGAAGGTGGGTGCCGTGTGATGAAAGACTGGGTTGTGCGCCAGTCCGGAGAAAATGCCGTCCTTATCGAACTTGGCTCCGTGATGTCCGAGGAGATCAGTGGCCGCGTCCAGGCGGTCGCTGACCACATCCACGGTCATGTGCCGGATGTCATGGATGTCATACCAGGCTACACCACTGTCTTGGTGATGCTCCGGCCCGGTTTGGAAGACCAGCCATGGGACCAGGTCACGGCTGATGCCTTGTCTGCCGGGCAGCGCATGCCCGGCAGTTCCCGCCACATTACTATCCCGGTCCTGTACGGCGGGGAGTACGGGCCAGACCTGTTAGAGGTCGCCAGTCAGCGCCATATGGACGGAGCAGACGTCGTGGCGGTACATAGTCAGCAGGATTACCGGGTCCACTGCCTGGGATTTTCGCCAGGCTTTCCGTTCTTAGGCGAGCTGGACCCGTCAATTCAATGTCCGCGCCGTTCCTCCCCACGCCGCATGGTGCCCGCTGGGTCCGTCGGCATCGCGGAAAGGCAGACGGGAATTTATGCTGTGGCGTCCCCCGGAGGCTGGCAGATCATTGGAAGAACTCCCCTGCGCCTCTTCCGGCCCGAAGCCACCCCGCCTATTGTCTACCAACCAAGGGACCGCATCAGATTTCAGCCCATTGATGAACCCACATATCAGGCGATCCTTGAGGATGAGACTGTCCAGACGGGCCACTGGCCCGAGTGGATATGGACAGGGGGAGTGAAATGATGCGCGTGCTGCGTGCTGGCCCCCAGAGTGTCATCCAGGACTTGGGTCGCTACGGCTACCAACCGCTCGGATTCTCCTCTGGCGGCGCCGCAGACACCGCCGCGCACCGCTGGGCAAATCTTCTGGCAGGCAATCCCCCGGAAGCCGCCACGGTGGAAATGATGCTGCAAGGAGTCGAAGTTCAATTTAACCGCGGCACATGGGTCGCTGTAACCGGAGCCAAGAGCGTGAAAGTTGGGAACGAGAACTTGCCTGGATGGTGTGCATTTTGGGTGAGGCCCGGAGAAACAGTCCGCGTGGGAGATTTTCAGGGCGTCTATGCGTATCTGGCCGTGCAGGGAGGCATCACCGTCGACCCCGTCATGGGAAGCCGGAGCACAGACTTGGTGGCGGGTATTGGGGGATTTATGGGCCGTTCCCTAAAGGCGGGCGACGACATTCCCACTGGGGCCGTCCCGGGCAAGGCCGGATGGAACCGCTCTCAAATCCGGCGGCCATCACATTTGCCGCAGTCGGGCACGGGCGATATCCGAATTCTCCCCGGCCCGCGCCAGCATCTCATGAATTCCCGGGACTGGCAAGAGTTTCTCGAGGCTGCGTACACCGTGGGAACCGACAGCAACCGGATGGGAATCCGTCTCAAAGGTCCAATCAGGCCGCATAGTCTCCCCGCCGTACTGTCCGAAGGCATGGCTCCCGGTTCGATTGAGATGACACCGGACGGCTCCCCTTTGATCTTGCTGCCGTCACGCGGCACACTGGGAGGCTATCCCGTCATCGCCGTGGTGGTGTCAGCGGACCTTTCCCGGGTAGCTCAATGCAAACCCGGCACCGCCGTCCGTTTTCGGCTGATTTCAGTAGACGAAGCCAGGAGTCTGTGGCGCGATCAGATACAGCAGATTGCTGAAGAGGCGGTCGAATGGCATGACCGCCTCCCGTCAGGTCCTGAAGAGCCCCACCCTGAGTCCAGGATTCTCCGCGCGCCGCTGCCGGGCGTCATCTATTTCCGCCCGAATCCAGAATCGCAGCCATTCAAGCGGAAAAATGATACTTTAAATACCGGGGATGTTTTAGCCTTGATTGAGGTGATGAAGACATTTCAAGAGGTCACCTCGCCAGTGGAGGCCCGGATATTTTTCCGGTACCTGGTGGAGGACGGCTCTGTGGTCGAGGAAGGGCAGCCCATTATCGAATGGGCTGATGCTGAAACGAAGGAAGGGGCGCGTTAGTGGCAAAGGACACGATTGACCTGAATTGCGATATGGGTGAAAGTTTTGGGGTCTACACTATTGGGAATGATGCCGCCATCATGCCATACATCTCCTCTGCCAATGTCGCATGTGGATTCCACGCGGGGGATCCCCGCATTATGCAGCGGACGGTGGCCATGGCCAAAGCTAATGGCGTAGGAATCGGGGCCCACCCGGGATTCCCGGACCTCGTGGGATTCGGGAGGCGGAACCTTTCCGTCACTTATGACCAGGCCTATACTGACGTGCTCTATCAAATCGGCAGCCTATTCGCTTTTGCCCGCAGCCAGGGGATGACACTGCAGCACGTCAAGCCCCACGGGCAGCTGAACAACCTCGCAGTCAAGGACCGGCAGCTCGCCAATGCCATAGTGGACGCGGTATGGGACTTCGATCCCGGACTGATATTCATTGCCTATGGAGGGGAGCTCACTCGCGCAGCGGAAGAGAAAGGCCTGAAGGTCGCCCATGAAATTTATGCGGACCGGGAATACCTTGAGGACGGGACGCTGGTGCCCCGGTCCCGTCCTGATGCCGTTATCAGGGATGTGAGCCGCATTGTCTCGCGGGCTGTCAGCATGGTCAGAACCCAGGCTATCCCCACCATTGCCGGGACATCTCTTCCCGTCTTGGTGCAGACAATCTGCGTGCATGGCGACACACCGGGGGCCCACGAGATCGTGAAGGTCCTGCGCGCAGGATTGCAAGCCGCCGGGATCACCGTCGAGCCTCTGGGAGCGTCGATGGCCACCTGATGGGCCAAACCGACTGTGGTCTTGGTGTTGCCGTGACTTCCCGGCCAGCAATATGCGGTCACTGGCCGCCTTCCCCGCGGATCCTATAAAATTGTGGGAAGTCCACGCCGGCAGTTTCCGGTCGCCCAGCCAATCCGTCACGAACTGCCCACACGGCCCTTTGTGACGGATTTAGCCATGCATGGTGGAGCACAGATACTAGATATCCCAATCGGAGGCGCGTGACTGAAGGATTAAGGCGTCAGGTCGATTTTCCTTGCAGGATTTTTATGTCCGGCGGCGAACAGTAAAGAAGTGGAAGAAAACTTCGTGGGGTGCCCCGAGGGGGAGAATAGGGAATCCGGTGCAAATCCGGAGCGGTCCCGCCACTGTAACGGATGAGGAGCATCAAACTGTCACTGCCTCCGGGCGGGAAGACGATGCGCCAATGACCCGAGCCAGGAGACCTGCCCAACGAAGCCAACTGTGACGGCATGATGGTAAAATGCCCGGCCTCTTTGGTCGGGCATTTTTATTTTGCTCCCCAAGAGGTCCCGTTCAGAAATCGGCAGCCCATTTCCCACGACATCGGCAACGGGTGCCCAGAAATTATTCGGAGGAGTAGACTATGACCACTGGCATATCTGAACTAGACAGTTTCATTGAGAACATTGTTCCGAGAGACCGTTCTTACCAGCGCAAGATGCAAGATCATTTAGACACTTTGATTAAACCTCAAGGAAGTTTGGGGCGCTTGGAGCACTTGGCTTGCCAGCTCGCGGGAATCCAGCGCACCCTCAGCCCCAGCGTCGATCCGTCAGTGACCCTGATTTATGCCGGGGATCACGGCGTGGCTTCCCTCGGGGTGTCGCAATATCCCCAAGAGGTCACGGTCCAAATGCTGCACGCATACCAAAGGCAGCATGCCGCCATATCGGTTTTAGCCCGCCATGCCGCCAGCACGGTCGAAGTCATTGACGTTGGGGTCCAAGGGGACTGCCGCCACGAGGATGGCGACAGTGTGCTGGTATCCCAGAAGATACGCGCGGGCACCCGGAACTTTTTATGGGAGCCGGCGATGACATCCGCTGAGTGCCTCGCTTCTTTAACGGTCGGAATGAACCGCGCCGCCGAGGCGGCCGACCATGGCGGCCGGGCTATCCTTTTGGGCGAAATTGGCATCGGCAACACCACGTCAGCAGCCGCTTTGGCATCCGCACTGCTCCGCGAGTCCCCCCGGCAGATGACAGGACACGGCACCGGAATTGACCAATCCGCATGGGAACGAAAAGTGCGCACCGTGGAGGATGCCTTAGTCCGGCATGCATCGTCTGACATAGAGCCGTTCGAACTTTTGGCGCGCTTAGGCGGCCTCGAAGTGGCCGCCATGGTCGGGACTATCTTGGGCGCAGCCTACCACCGCCTCCCCGTCGTGCTCGATGGGTACCTTACCGGCGTGGCAGGTTTACTAGCCGCACGCATGGCTCCCAATGCGGCTGGCTACCTGATTGCCTCTCACCAGTCGGCGGAGCCGGGACACCGCCTTGTTCTCGGAGCGTTGGGGCTGCGTCCCCTCATAGAGTGGGATTTACGCTTGGGTGAAGGCAGCGGCGCCGCTCTGGTCTTGCCGCTTGTGCGCCAGGCCTGTGCCGTGGCTACAGAAATGGCGACGTTTGACGAAGCGGGCATTCCAAGCGGCGCGCATTCCGGCCACTCCCCTTCCCACACAGCCCGGCACCGGTTTTCCCTGCCTGAACGGGCGGCTGTCTACCGGGCCATTGAAAGCCGCCGTGATATCCGCCAATTTCTTCCCGACCCCGTGCCGGCTGATGTCCTCGAACGCCTGCTCGGGGCCGCCCACCACGCTCCTTCGGTCGGTTATTCGCAGCCGTGGGATTTTGTGCTGATTACGGACCCGTCAGTCAAGCAGCAGCTGAAAGTCCTCGCTGACCGGGAGCGCCAGGTGCAAAAGTTGTATTTCGACAACGCCCGGGCGGCCCACTTTCTCACCCTCAAACTGGAGGGTCTGATGGAAGCGCCTTTAGTCATGGTGATCACCGCCAATATGGAGCGCGGCGGACCCGAAGTGCTCGGACGCCACACCATGGAGG
>DAHWJO010000098.1:0-12815 GCA_027344105.1 Sulfobacillus sp. | reverse complement strand
CGGTCACGCGGCGGAATCCGGCAATCAGGCGGTAGCGGTAGCCGCGGCTTTTGGGCAAGACTTGCACGAGCACCGGTTCAATCAGCCCGTGCTGGCGGATGCTGGCAACGAGATTGGTTAACTCGTGGGGGTCCATCCGCGACCGCACATTGGTGCCGCGGGGATCGATGTCTTTCACCAAAATATCCTGAGACACCGTGGTGCGGTTCTCGGGGGCCGGCGCGGTCAGCACCGATCCCTGAATCGTGGCACTCTCGCCGTGGGCGGTCCTGTGGATCTGCTGGGCAATATCTTCGGGACTGGCAGATGGTGCGGTTTTTGGCATAGGGAGCACACTCCTTGGAAAAACATAAAGTAGGAAACTGTCGATATCAGGGTGATGTGTCAGTTAATGAAAAATACTCAGGGGTAAATAGGCCGAAACCACCCAATTGGGCTGGTCGACAACCTCCGAGATTTTCAAGTCCACCACCACCGACGACAAAATGTAAGCGTCTAGCGGATCGAGACGATAACTATGGCTGATATAGTCCACCATGGCCCGTACCGCATCTTGTGCGGCCGCCATCAGATCGGGTCCCACGCCCATCGTCGCGTAATAGCCTTGGTCCTCTATTCCAGAGCGTAAAGGCCCACTGGTTTGGAATTGGGGTCCGGGAATCGAATACCCCTTATGCAAGATAAAGCGAAATGCCGTCGTCATAGGACATTCTAATGCACTCACGCATACTTCTCCATCCCCCTGAGCGGCATGAGGATCTCCGACACTAAATAGCGCCTTCGGCACTTGTACGGGTAAATAGAGACGCGTTCCGGTGATTAAATCCCGGCAATCCACATTGCCCCCAAAATGGCCTGGAGGCATAATCAGGGTAGGTTCAGACGTTGCAGGCGTGACCCCCATCGTTCCACAAAATGGCCGCAGTGGAATACTGGCCACGTCCTGAAAGCGCGCGACACGCCCATTGCTGATATCCCAAATATGCAGATGAGCGTCAGGAAAGTCTTGCGGTAATAACCCGAATCCCGGAATAGTCCCGGTCCATCCCCATCCACGTGTATGCAAATCGAGCATTTCTATCTCCAGGGTATCGCCCGGTTCAGCACCTTCGATACCCAACGGGCCAGCTAACGCATAAACACGGTCCCAATCCAACTCGGTAAGGATCGCATCCGAAGATTGGGGATTAATCTGCCCATCTGTTACATCACGGAGGTCATACACGACCGTATCCCCGGAAGCAATCGTCAGCACGGGAGCTAAGTGTTGGTCCCACCGAAAATGTACTTGATCTGGAAAATAATGAGTCGTCATGGCAGCCAATCCTCCTTGTTCTATCTTAAACACTTACCGGTTACTTCCTTGAGAGGTTTTCACGCGGCGGGAATGATAACGCGCCGATGAAATATGTTCAGATAGTTTAATCATTTTAACACTAAAACCTGCATTGCTCGGGGTTAGAGACTGTGACTGAATTACGGTCAGTATAGCCGTCGGACGATGGACAGGCAAGACCATCAGCTTTCGGTGATTTAAGGTCGGCACAACACTATAGCATGTTGGCATTCCTTGCGGCGCTGGCTGGCCTACCATCGGTCGGATTGTGCGCCCCGTTCTACAAACGACCGTTTTTGCACCACCACGTTCCCGCGATCTCCGATCTCCGAAACCCGCATGCCCGATGTTGCAAAAGTCTGGTGCAAAACCTGGCGTTTCATAATAGACAGCAAGCTTGAGTTCTGCAACACTAGAGGGGCGGAGGGATTTTATGTTCATCGGGTACGCCCGTGTGTCGACAGCCGAGCAAACGCTGGCCTTGCAAGAAGACGCGCTGCAGCAGGTGGGCTGTGAAAAAATTTTTCGGGATGTGATGTCCGGCAGCACCACCGAGCGCCCCGGTCTCTCCGAGGCCATGGCCTATGCGCGATCTGGGGATGTCCTGGTCGTCTGGAAACTCGATCGGTTGGGGCGGTCCCTGGTGCACCTGATCCAAGTGGTTCAGCAACTGCACACAGAGGATATCGGGTTCCGGAGTCTCCAAGAAAACATGGACACCACAACGTCCGGCGGGCATCTCATCTTCCACATTTTTGGGGCCCTGGCCGAGTTTGAGCGTGCGCTGATTCGAGAGCGCACCCAGGCGGGATTAGCGGCCGCACGGGCTCGCGGACGAGTAGGAGGCCGGCCCCCGCGATTGTCCGTCGACCAGATTCGGATGGCGCAGCGGCAATTGCAGGATCCCGACCTGACGATGACGGAGGTGGCCCACGCCTTTCATGTGTCGCGGACCACGCTCTACCGGGCATTGAAAAAAGTTGCACAGGAATGATGCCGGATTGCATGGCACGGAGGACACTGAACATATGTCGCTTGTACGCCCGACTGTCGGTGATCGGTAAGGCGAAGGGAGGTATGATTAATAAGACAAGCATATGATACGCCAGAAACGGCGACAAGCCGTACACTACCGGCTATCTTAGGCGGGTACCCATCTGCTTGTCGTTCCTGTTAGCGTGTTGCCTATCTCACCAACGCACCCAAATGGAGTCTCTGCCCTGACCCTTTGTCGACGACGAAGACTGTGTCGAAGTCGGTCTGCATCTCCAATTTCAAGGTATCGCCAATTGTTGCCCCATGTCTCTGAAACACCTGCGCCACATTCGTAGCCTGTGTCTTCATTTGTGCTTCGTAACCCCGTAGACTATACACTATCCGATCGCATGTTTCGACGACATTGACGCCCAGTCCGGACGTCGTAATCCCGCCCCCAGGGGGCATATAGACCGCGTCGTCCACTTCCGTTAGAGCCATTACGCCCCCGCGTCTCAAGGCCGCGCGATCCGCATCCGAAATGGTACCCTCTAGCCTTTGGACGTTCATTCGGTAAGGCGCCAGGGACTCCGGCCAATTCCGATGCACAATTTCTAGCAGGCGCAGCCGCGCCCAGTCGCCGTGGTGAGCGATGTCAATTAGATAGGCCATTTTCTCATCAAACCGCGCCATAAGAACGTCATCTGTCCGGTCGATGAATGCCGGATTTTTGGCATAGGGGACCGTGCCGAGATGCAAATGGTAAATTCCCCAGTCGTTCAATAACCCATCATCAAATTCTAGGTTTGTCAGGCGTGTACTCAAGTGGGGCGTCAAATTATTTCCGTGTATAATCTTATCCTTGACCAAATCCAATCCCGCCACTCTATCTGCAGGACATTGAAATTCCCGCGATATTGTGATGGCTCGGGGGACCTGCGAAATTTTCCTCCATCTCCAATTGACGAATTGAAAACACAATTCACTGGTATCCATGTTCACGTTTATCGCGGGATCAATTTGTTGCAGTTCCCGCAGAACTATCCCGCGCCAATCTTCCATAAAATCGCACACAATGTCCATAATCTCATTCTCCTTATCATTGATTAGTCATCATCATTGGGCTGTTCAGCCATTCGACTGGAAACATTTCGTTGTCGCATGCTACTGCGAAACCGTCGAATCCTTAAAAATCGAGAACATAATGTTGGCGAGCCAAATATTTCCTCCTATCTATTGTTGCCGGCCGATTCACCTGAAACGGTTCCCATTTCCGACAAATTCGCCTCTCGGATCGGTTCTATTGGACGATGTTCCGAAAAATAGGCGGCCCCACCTTGCCAAGTGGAAAATGCGGACACACTGAGTTTGGCGGCATATGGCTCAATCGAACATGCGGAAGGACGGTATGCGCGTTCCCATCGTATTGCAAATAGGGGAGACTAGAGAGGGTCTGAGACCAGTTTGTGATCAGGTCCACTAACATCCCAATTGCGGTCGAAGCGAGAATTCCGTTTGCCCACACCACCTGTGGACGCCCACCGGCTTCTCCATATGCATTTTGGACTACGTTATCCTCTGGAATAGCGCCAAAGCATTTGAGGCATGGACCGCCCGGCATAGACAAGATGATTTGGCCCGCCATACGCGGTGACTCCGGTTGGATTACATGCACATCCATTCCAATATCAATAAGAGGAATAATGTACCGCCTCGCAAGTGCCTCGAGTTCTAAGCGCTCCTGGGTTCCGTCTACACAGCCGATAATAATGTCGCATGCACGAAGGTAAGGTTCCGGATCATCTTGCCATCGCATCGTTCTAGTCACGATGTCTGCAGATGGGTGAAGGCCGAAAATGACTCTCTCAGCGACAGAGGTTTTGGGCGCTCCTACATCCGCCAGTGTGGCCCCAACCAGCCGATTCAAATTGGTGTCTTCGATATCCTGCGGGTCGTAAATTACGTAATGCTTGATTCCCAAATGGGCGGCCTGCTGAACGATATGCGAACCCCCACCTCCTAATCCGATAATACCCAAACGGCAATCAGCTATCATGGCCTCCGAGTCAGGTCCTAGGAATGATTGCCGGCTATAGAGAGAATTCATAGCTGACCTCCTTCAAAATAAACCCATTGGACGGCCCACCACACGGACCGAACACGCCATCGGCTCCTTAGAGGGCGGTGGCCAGGCTATAGCCACCGCCTCATCAAGACTCAATAGCAACAGACCATGCGCAGCTTGCGGGGCCAGTGTCCGAAGTGGCGGCACTAACGGCCACAGTCCTCTATGATCCGTCCGACTGAACACCGGACGGCCTGAATGGTCATGAAAATGTACGCAAAAGACACTGTCGCCGGTATCGACACAATGCTGCATGGCCCGCCGTATCACGTTCCGATTAAACCTAGCCCCCACACGCGGATCGTCAATGTATTCGTCGTCTGGGACATCTAGATAATCATAGGCCACAACCAAGGTATTGTCTGCCGGCCCTGTAGCCGTTCGGCCTACCACCCAGCCCACCCTTTCACGCGCATATGGATGGGCCCGCACTAGATCAGCCATCATTCGCTGGTGCAATGACCGTAGCAATCGTAGCCGCGTGGTCATTGGAAGGCCCTCAGATGCGCGGCAACCATTTGAACAAGGCGCAACTGAGCGCCACCTGGTACTTGCCATGAAAGGACGTGCCATTCGCGATCAAGAATATGGGCTCGTGACCAGCGTAAGGTCGTCAGGCCTGACGCACTAACCTGATCGGAAAGGTAAAGCCGCGTTTGATAGCCACCATGTTGGACTGGACATAATAGAGCATCAACCGCTGCCGGCATGCACCCATGAGGAAGTGCCAAAGCAGGAAGGAACAAGTACACCACTCCGCGCTCTTGCGCCTCTCCTGCATTTGGAGCTAAAGTCCTCAATTCTAGCAGTTGATCAGAAGGAAAAGCCATCGCACTAGCCTCCTATGCCGAAGTTCCGGTGGGCGGGTAACTGACAAATCGCTCTCCACCCTTAATTATCATCGCCCCATCGTTTGGAAGATCGACAAGCCGCCCGTCCACAAGTGCCGCAAGCACATCCGCCTGCGGTACTCCGGCATCGGATTTAATGGCCGATACCAACTGGTGTCCGCGGTGAATCTCGATGGTATGGTCGTTGACCATAATGGTTACGACGGGTCCTTCTTGTGGGTGCGTAGTCGGAATGTCCATTGAATTAGCCATTGTATCACCGTCCGTTTTCAAGATAGCCCTTGCCCGCCACAGGCAGCAGGTCTTCATCTTCATATACGGATGGGCGTTACACTAGTCCACGTCAAGCCAATCATCATCAATTGTAGAGAAATCGAGAAAACTCAACGTAGATCCAAATCTTGGAAATTGGATGACCTGTTCATTGATGGTGTTCATGTTGGAAGGCCATCGACGAAGCCATGCTTCAACGGGCACTACGTAAATGACGTTGGAAAACATCTCGCCCGCCATCACCCGTGCTGCGGCCGTTTCCGAGGAAAGAGTATCGCCTTTGCCAAGCGGGTCCACGATGCGGCGGAATGGACGCGACGCCACGAGCCAGTTGACATGGCCCCCGGAAGACAACACAACCGCACAGGGGTCGTGATCGGCTAAGGAGACAACGCGACAGGCTGTAGATGTAAGAGAGGTGCCGAACTCGTCCGCCACTCGAGTGAAGACATCAATGCTTGGTGGCTCCCGTTTGAGACGCTCGCGCACAGTGCGGTCCGGCATTAAAAATTCGGCGGCAAACTCGTTAGCCTCACGTTCAATGATGCGGTCTGACCGAAAGGCCTCAATATCGCCGGCCACGCACCACTTTTCTAAGTCAGAATGCGTCGGTATACAGGCGTGTCCGAGCTCGTGAGCAATCGTAAATCGCCGTCTTGGCGCATACAGTATACTCCTGTTCACGACAATGCCAAGGCGCCCGGACTCCGTGCAGACCAAGGCGCCTGCTTCGTTGCCGCTGGCACCGAGATCGTCTTCAAAATATCTGATTGCGAGAGCGTCACAAACGTGCCGAGGATTTATGGGCCCCCATCCGAGGTTAAGATGGGAGCGGACCTCCCGTGCATAAAACGTCGGTGATAGATTTTTGTCCCCAACTCTACTCGTCGTCCTGTTCCTCCTCATCTAAGGACTTCCTGATTCGGTCTAAGGCCTCCTCCACATGGGACTGTTCCTTAGGGTTCGGCGGGCCTTCCCGGCGAAACACTGCCGCAGGACGCAGTCTATTGTGCGCCTGTTGCCAGTGACCGAGCACAGATCGATGGGGTGACAAAGCCTTCATGACTCCCTGCTGTAGCCTGCGCAGCCGTTCCGTATCGTCTAGGGGCATGACTGCCATCATTAGCTCTGCGATGCTATCGATTTCGGCATCGGTAATCTCATTTATGCCTCCGTTTCTAGTGACCACTTCTCGTACCCGTGCGAACCACTGCTCATCTTCCGGAAATATCTCTTCGTCCGGCCCTCCCTTGTCGATGACCTGAAGCGCTCTGCGGAGTTCTGCAAACGATTCTTTTTTGTCCATTGAATCACCTTCTCTCCTCAGTTTCCGGCAACATCATTTTCTTGAGATGTTCAATTAGTCGATGCTTCTGCGTTCTTACGGTGGCTCGTTTGACTCCGAATAATACCGCGATTTCCTCATCAGGATAGTTCCTCGCCAACAAGTTATACAATTCTCTTAAGCGAGGAGGCAAATCATCGACAACGCGGCGAAGTCTTGCGATCATCTCCGATTGACGCTCGGACACCGGTTCGTCATCTGTTTCATCACTAAGGCCCACTTGTAGTTCCTGCGGTGTTGGCATACCCAGTTCAGACAACTCCTGGATTGAGATTTGGACATCCGGCGCTCGTCGTCGATACCTGTCCACAAGTGCTTGTTTTGCAAGCTTGTACAGCCATGTCTTGAATGATGAGCCACCATCTTTGTTCCACGTTGTTAGTGTCTTGAGCAATACATCTTGGTGGAGTTCTTCAGCATCCTGTGGGTTTTGCGTCTCGGCCAATAAAAAGTAAAAGAGCCGCTTGCCATAGGTTTGTTCGTACGCCGTGAATGCTGAGAGATTCCCATTGCGAATCCCGTCCACAATTTTCTGGTCCGTCCATTCTGTCACCGGCAGCCCCCCCACCAATACTGCTCTCGAATGGTTATACGGTAGAGTCGTTACATATTGCTCAGCCGATCCGCAAATATTGGATCGCTGAACGTGTTAATACCATCGTAAGCGATCAGGATGACAACCGCACCATTTTGTGCGGTTGATATCGAGCGAATTGAGGTAAAAAATTTGCTGACGAGAAGTGCTTAGGGGCCGTGCGCTCATTAATATAGACGGTTCCGTACCTATGACTGATTAGCAATATGGAGAACATTTAATATCTTTACTAGGAGGACGGTACGATCCTTGGAAAACGGCCATTCCCAAACAGCGGATCCATCAGTGTCTCCAACAAAATATCTTCAGATCTATGTATAATTCACCCCTTGAGGCGAATTAACTAACCAATAACGACACTAATATAAGAAGAGTTACATGTCCTTTTGATACGGCGGGTTGCATTAATGGAAAACCAGACGATATTCGACAGCATCAATTCACTCACACAAAAAATTATCATCCTGAAAATCTGCCAGAATTTGGAGCGTTCCCAGCACCGCCATGGCCTGACAGGATCCCGGCTGAGTGCCGGCGCGGGCAAGCATCTTAAAGCCTTCAGCAAAACCTGTGCGCAGCTGCAGGACATGCGCGTGCTGACCTTTTTGTCTTATCTCACGTCACTGCGCCGGGAAGCACCGCAGCAAGGGTTCCGCCTAGACGAGATTCTGGATCAGGAGGTCTGGGACATTATGGCGCTCCGGATGGACTGGGCCGACGGGGTAGCTCTGGCGGACAATCCGGTCTTTGTCGGACTGGAGGTGCATGTGGAGGCCTTGCGCAAAAAACACCGCCTGACAGATTTGGAAGACGCGGCTTATGCGCAGATGCGAGGAGGAGAAACCCCATAGACACCCGCAAATTATGGTTTATCACCCGCCCGGAGCGGGATCCGCAGTTTCACCGGGAGGCACTCCTGACTCTGGCAGACGTGACCCAGAACTTTTCTCAGCCGTGGGGCAAAAACCGGGCGCTGCATAAGGCCTACGAGGCCGCTCTGAATGCCGCCGGACTCAAACGGAACCATGTCAGCGCGGACGGCTCGGGCGGGCGCACCTGGGCGGCCATGCTGAAAACCTTCGGGTATATCTATCAGGATCCCAGCGGTCTGCTGATTCCCGCCAAAGCCGGCCTCAAGATTCTTGCCGGAGAAAAAGTGGTGGACAATGTCCGCAAGCAGATTATGACGCTGCAGATTCCCAACGCCTATTTTCTGTCACCCGGCTTTCGTCCGGCCTTTGCCGCCGGTTTCCGGATTCGGCCGGCGCGTTTTCTGATCCGGCTCGTCAATGAACCAGTCTTGTCCTACTATGTGACCAAAGAGGAAATCACCTTTTGCGTGCTGTCCGCCCAGCGCGATAATCAGCTGGACGAAATCGGAGAGCGCATTCTGCAGTTCCGCTCGCAAACGCCTCGGGAACAGAATACCTTCAAGCAGGAAGTGGCAGCGCAGTATGATCACCGCGAACGCTCGGATTCAGGGGCCCGGAGTTTTGAAGCGGTGCATGGGGATGTCGCTCATACGTTTATGCTGATCGCTGACTATACCGGTCTGGCCCATTATATCCGCGGCCAGGCCCTTCGGATCTACCCGCCCGACAGTGCCGCAACCGCGGAGACCCTGCAGAACTGGGAGGCCCGCTATCCCTTTAATACGCGGTATCTCTTCTCCCTGGAACGGATGGCGGAAAGCAACGGCCTGGATGTGGACAGCTACAAAGCCAGCCGGTACCCAGCCATTAAACCCGCCACCAACACAGCCAAACACGCCGCGAAAATTCAGAAGCTCTTATCCGCTTCCTTCCCTGATGCGGCGAGTGTCCCGGAAGCCGCGCTCACTGAAGTTCTGGCGCACGAATTTCCGCCGGACCAGGCTGTGCAGATTGCGCAGAGCCTTAAGCAGAATTCCGCAGACTATCAGGGCATCAGCCCGGAATTTGCAGCCGGGTACCTCAATGAAACGGATGATCGCGCCTTTGAGGATAAGACCGGGGCCGTATTCGCGGCGCTGGGCTTCGAGGTCATCATGCGTCCCCGGCCGGCTGCTCCGGTGGCCACTGAAATTGAAATCCTCTTAAAATACGGGCAGAATCTGTGCGGCATCATTGACGCCAAAAACTACCGGCCCAAATTTACGCTGTCTGCCCAGCTGGCCTCGCATATGGGAGCAGAATACATTCCTAATTACGCGGACTATCAGGGGGCGGCTCTGCAGTTTTTCGGCTATGTTACGGCCCGCGACTGGGGCGGCGCACGCAATCTGGACAAGATCACCGCCATCGCGCAGAGGGCGGTGCCGGATCGGCCGATTTCCGGCATGATGCTCAGCGCCGCTACCCTGCTGGGGTTTCTGGACTACTGTCTGGACAGCCAGATCCCTGCAGATGAGCGGGCCGCCCTGTTTGTCCGGGCGGCTCAGAACCAGGCTTTCCCGACAGTGGCCGCCCTGCTGCAGGCTGCCGGCCGGCACTAGCCCGGCCGCGCAAAGCCTGCTGCACCTCTTCAACGCAGGCGAGAATCTCCGGGCCGTGTTTAAGCTGATGCTCCCAGAAACGCAGGACAATCCACCCGGCGCTCTCCAGCGCGGCGGTCACCGCCCTGTCCCGGTCCGCATTGCGCCGCAGTTTGGGCAGCCAGTAGCTCTGGTGCGTTTTCGGTTCCCGAAAGCATTGCGGGCAGCAGTGCCAGAAACAGCCGTCAATAAAGATGACCACGCGGAAACGGGTGAACACGATATCCGGACGGCCCGGCAGATTCAGATGAATGCGGTAGCCCCGCATTCCTGCGGTCCGCAAGGCCTGCCGGAATCTTTGCTCCGGACCGGTGTTGCGGCTCCGGATGGCCGCCATGTTGCGCGAACGCATGGCCTCCGCCGTTTCCGTCAGGGCCGGGGGCGTCTTCACGGCTACGAGAACAGCCGGACTGGCACAAAGCCATAGCCAGCGTCCGGCACCGCAATGCTGGCGTCCACCGAGGGATACTCAATGCCCGCCAGCGTTTTCAAAACCGCTTCCAGAATCGCCTGGGCCGCCCGGGGAGGGACGGCCATGCCGATTTGCTTCCGCACCTGCTCCTTGCTGCCTGAGAACACGAAGTCATCCGGAAAGGTCTGGAGGCGGGCCCGCTCCCGGTTGGTCAGCGCCCGGGGCTCGTCCCAGTGATAGACATGCGTGCCGCCGCCGCCGCTGCCGGTCACAGTATAGGCCGGCTCATCCGGTTTGAGGCGGCGGTAGATCTGGCTGAGCCGGGCGCCCTTCACATTCAGGCGCAGCCGCTCCGGCACACTGTCGCTCCATGCGTTGCCGCCGGGCGCAATATAGCTGAGCATTTCCACCACCCGGTCTGCATGGCGGGTCAGCTCATTGTTGAAAGGCACGGTCTCGACGCCCGCCAGCGCTTCCGCCGCGGTGACGGGCTGGCCGGCGCTTGTCGGCGCCGGCACGCGGAACACTGCACCAAGATCCGCCCGGATGCCGACAATAATAATCCGGTGCCGGCGCTGCGGCACGCCATAGTCTTCAAAGCGGTATTCATGCGCTGTCAGCCGGTAGCCAGGCTGCACCGCTGCCAGCTCTTCAAGGATCTGCGCGAAGGCGCATCCGTCATTCGCACTCTGAATGCCCGTCACATTTTCCGCGAGAAACCAGGCGGGAGAAAATTCTTTCACGGCCTTGACTCCGTAGGTGTATAATGGCCCGTAATCGCCTTCCAGTCCCCGGTGCTCTCCGACAATACTGTAATCATTGCACGGGAAGCCAAAAGTGACGGCATCCACGCGCGGCAGTTTGGTAAAATCCAGGGTCTGCACGGGTCCTGTGATGACACGGCGCGGACGCCGGGGCATCACATTCGCCCGGTACGTGTCGCAGGCTGCGGGATCCAGATCATTCGCCCAGGCATGCTCAATCCGCCAGACAGAAGAGCCGCGGGCCACCCGGGCCTGGCTGGCTCCCCATCCCAGACCGCCTGGGCCGGCAAACAATTCGCCTAATTTATAAATCATCGCAATCCCTCCGCCCTTATGTTTTCGCTGGCGCCATTACTGGGGAGCTGTCTCCAGCAGGCCCAGTTCCAGCAGCCGGATGATCATGGCCTGCAGACTGACCTGGTAACGGGCAGCCAGACTGCGGATGACCGCATCTTCATCGTCCCATTCCGTGTTCTGGCGCTGCGCTTCCGAAAAATCCCGGGCGAGCCACCCGTCCGGCATCAGCAGTGCAGCCGCAAACTTGTTGGCGCGCACCTCCGCTTCCCTGTGCACCCCAGAGGATTCGCCCGTCATCCGGTAACTGATCTGCGCCGATCCAATGCCCTGATCTATCCAGACATCCCGGGCCGGATCCAGAAAAAAATGCCCCAGTTCGTGCGCAATGGTAAAGCGCTGCCGCTGCTTGCCCTGCGCGGAATTAATACCCATTTTCACGGTGTCTTCCTCCCTGACGAGCATGCCGGACAGCCGCGGATTATCGGAAAACGGCATATAAACCAGACGAATGCCGAGCTGGGATGCAAGCCGATCAACCGGCACCGGCGGCGCCGGAATGCTGAACCGGTCGATCAGACTTTGGCTTAAACGCTGAACATCCTGTACGGGGCGTGCCATCGTTCATTCCTCTTCCTTTTGCGCCATCTTTTGCAGAGCATAAAAAAACTCACGGATGGAAGGATCCGACTGCGCCAGCGGATCGGCCAGCATGCGTTCCTCGGAGTCTGCATGTGTGGGCAACAGATCCGTCACGGGCACTTCGAAAACATCAGCAATATCATACAGCGTGTGCAGCAAAATTTTTTGCCGGCCCTGCTCGATGTTCACAACCGAGGTGCGGCTGAGTCCGATCGCCTGGGCCAGATCGTTTTGAGACAGGCGGCGCTCCATGCGGAGTTGCCGCATTTTCTGGCCGACCTGCGGATAAATCGACTCCATCTCCATGCCATTCACCTTCTGTTTCTCTGATTGTCCTCATATCGCTTACCAATGTCAATAAAACAAACAATGTTTATGAAACTGACACATTTTATTTATTAAGTATTATTTGTTGACACCACGGACAGGCCGTGATACAGTCCAGGAAGTGTTATCAAAGCCAAAAAATGGGGGGATGGTTTAATGAATACTAAACAGCAGGCACAAGCAGGTCGGTTTCTTCGGGCGGCTGGCCATGTCGTCAGTGCAATCACCTGGCTATGGGCAATCATCAGGGGCTGGACGTCCGGCAACTGGTCACAAGTTCGGAACCAAATCATTGTCGGGGCACTGGGCCATGTGGCCAGAGCAGTGATTTCTGCATAAAGAAGGCCCTGCGCTGTCGATAGCC
>DAHWJO010000097.1:0-12881 GCA_027344105.1 Sulfobacillus sp. | reverse complement strand
GCGTTCAAGAACCTGGGGTGATCCTCGCCGGTGCGGCCAGCCAGCTTGACCAACCCGGGCTAGGCAGGCGGCACCGGAAGAGAACCGGAATAATTCGTGGGGACGAAGAGACTGTGGCTGCAGTCGGGACCGGGGATTAACGCCGGGAAGAATCATCATGGCAGCATGGGCCGCGTTCTTGGACCATCGTCGCCTTCACATATCCTAAGAAAAAGTCCATCCGGCTGGCGTTGCGCTGTGATGTGCCTTGCGGGTCGGTGTGGAGTACGGCCCAAATGCAGCCGGCGTCACGGGCCATTGTCAGCCGGTGGGCAATTAAGGCGCTCTGCAGTCCGCGGTTTCGGTACGGCGGTAGTGTGGAGGCGGCAAAGAGGACGGCGATGCGGTCACGGACCGCCATGGCGGCAGCCGCTGCCCGGGCGGGGCCTGCGCTGGCGAGCAGGCCCCAGCACTTGCCAGCCTCTAAGAAGCCTTCTACAAAAGCCAAATCTCCCGCATTTGGCGGCCCGTCGGTTTTGAAGCCCGCGGCGGTGACTTGGGCCCACGCGGAAGCCAAGGGAGATCTGGCGGCAACCACTTCACACACAGCTGCGGGGGGAGGGACGGGCGCATCATCCGTCAGGGATTTGATCCAGACATGGGTGAAGTGGTGAAGTCGGTATCCGCGGGACCCGAGAAGGCTGAAGAGGGAGGGGTCGGACAGGGAAGTCACCTCAATGCGGGCGGCCATATGATGGCGTCGGTAAAAATCTTCGATGGCCAGTAAGTCCGCCTCCCGGGGAGGTGACGCCATGCCGAAACCTACGGCGCAGCTGAGAGGACAGTCTTCCCCGCCATAGACCGCCCCGCCGCCCGGAAAGGTCATAAAATCTCCATCAAAATCCTGATCGCTCCTTCCCCGCCGTTCAATATACTCCCTGTTGGACACCGATTCCATGAACTCCAGAGTCTCTGCCAGTTCCGGCGGGCACGACATGACTGTCATTGATTCAACTCCTTAACAATTCCCCATTTTCGGGGGAGGGCTGGCAGGGGCAATGATTATCGCGCCATCGCCCAGTCCTCCCGGTCATTTGGCCGAAAAATCTGATACAATAAGGTTCGAGATGTTTTGGAATTCATGATACCAGAAGCCAGGAGGTCTTACCCATGAAAACATGGCAGCGCCCGAATCTCCCGTTAATTTCACGCATGATGCTGGTTCTCATTGGAATTATGGCGCTGGACGCCGCGTTTCTCGTATTTATCCATCATGAGCTTCAGTGGGCGTGGTGGATTGAGGCGGTGGTCGGACTGATTTTGGCCGCGGTTATGCTCACGGGAGGAACCTTGGTATCCCCGCGCCTGTTCATGGACCGGGCAACCCGTCCGGCTGAAGGTGAATGGCAGGCACGCGTTGAGCGGATTGCCTTTTTGGCGGACGTAGCGGCGCCCGAGATGTTCACCATTGGGTCTCCCGTGGCCAACGCATTCACAGTCCGGTCATGGACTAAGCGCCATGCCTATGCCATCGTGGTGACCGACACCCTGCTGGCTACTGTGACCCCCGAAGAATTTGATGCCGTGGTGGCCCATGAAATTGCCCATATTGCCCACCACGACGTGGTGATGATTCTTCTTGCCGGAAGCCTGAGCCTTATGCTGAGCGCGATGTTGCAGCGGTGGTGGATTCTGGGCAGCATTTCCTCATCACGGGGAAGCTCCAGCAATCCGTTGGGCATGGTGGTGATGGGAATTATGCTGACATGGCTGCTTAGCACGCTGATGCTGCGCATGTTCTCACGATACCGCGAACTTGCTGCCGACCGCACTGCCAGTCTCTTGCTGGGGAGTCCCTATGCGCTGATGGGAGCTTTGCGCTCATGTGATGAGGTCAATCAGTACTACGCGCGCACTGCCAGGCCAAGCGGGCGGAAGTCCCAGCCCTTGCGCCGGGACCTCCGGGCGGTGGAAGCGGCCCAGATGCTGGGATTTACATGGAATGGGGTGAAGAAGTGGTCGGTATTGTCCACTCACCCGTCTACACAGCAGCGCATCCACGAGCTTGAGAAAGAGTGGAAATAGACGATGTGCGCGGCTGCTAGCGTGAGAGGAGGACGGGATTTTAGCCAATCCCCTCCTCCTCTCTTTTGTCTGTCGAGGAAAAATTCAGGGATGCGCGGGGGGTTTGACACAGAGGAAGAATGCCCGGCCAGCGAAACGGGGATTGTCTGATACCGTCAGACCATTGATGATGCGGACGGAGCTGAACCCGCACTGTTTCAGCCACTGGCCCACATCAGAGAGCCGGTAAGCTCGCTGGGCCAAGGAAACGTCGTAACGTACCCAGTGTTCGCTTTCCGCCAGGAATATAGCGGCCGTGAAAGAGGCCATCCGCGACTTGAGGTCAAAGGTGCTGGTGAGGGCGGCGACATGGTCCTTCTCGATGATGGCGTCGGTTCCCGTCCACCGGGATTCGTATTTGCGCAGCGTGTTGAGGTCGAATAGAAAGAGGCCGCCGGGCTTTAGCGCACGATAAACCCGGGAAAACACGGCTAGCAGGTCTTCGGCTGTCAGCATGTGATTCAGGCTGTCGAACAATGATAGGACCGCGGATGCGGGGACGTCTACCGCCATCGTCCGCGCATCCTGAAGGAAGAACTGTGCTCCAGGCGACTCCCGGTGCGCGTACTCCAGCATTTTTGCAGAATTGTCGATGCCAGTGACCTGGTAGCCATGGGCTACCAGGTGGCTGGCGGTGTTGCCTGTTCCACAGCACAGATCAATAATGTGAGCCCCGTCCGGCAATGAAGGCAAGAGTAAATGAGCCAGCACGGGCCACACTTCGTCGGCGTAGGAAGTCCAGTGCCGGTAATACAGCCATGCAAAATTATCGTAACCCGTTCCGTCTGGCGCCATTTCCCGGACCTCTTTCTTAAAGCGGCTGCGTACTCAAAAACCCCGTGATGGCTATGTTTACTCGCGTTCCAGCCCTCATCATGCCATAACGAACGAGAAGGGCACAAGGAACAGGACTTTATTCCGGTCTGTTTTTACTGCGTCCCAACAGGTGGTATGATGTTGTCGCAAAGGCTGGTCAAGAACGCGGGGGGACTATTATGGAACGCGGGAACGGCAGATGGTGTGGGGTGATGTTATGACGCGTCAGGAAGCGGCAGACCTATTGGGGATCCGTCAGGATGCCCCACCCGCCGAAGTTCAAGTGGCATTTCGCCGCCAGTCCATCAAGTTTCATCCTGACAACGGCGGGGCCTCATCACAATTTGTACTGCTGCAGAAAGCCCGTGACATTTTGATGAGGGACGAGCCTAGCCCGCGCACCGTAGTGCCGCCTCCCGCCAAGGTACCGTGGAGGCCTTTTCTTTCCTACCCGGTGCGCCTGACAGCGGCCGCCATAGGGGACAGACGATTGCGCCAAAAGGCGTTTGGGACATGGGTGGGAGTGCTGGTTGGCCTGCCCCTTCTTTATATTGGGGCGCGGGATCTGCTCGCGCTTTTGCTGGTCCCCGTGATGGCGGCCCTTGTCATCTGGGCTATTATCCGCTCCCGGTAAGTATGGAGCTGCCGTGCGAGGATTGGCAATGGCGGGTACAGGCAATCAACGTGGATTGTTTCAGCGGGTATCCTCATAAGTTTGAGACCGTATGAACATAGCGGCAAAAGACCCCTTGGTTGACCTTTGGGGATGCAAGCGTTGACCACAGGCTACTTTTTTGTGATGAAGCCGTCTCCAGAATGGGGACGGTCGTTCTCTGTCGGTGAAGGCATTCGGAACTACCGGGAGCCAGCGCATAACGCCGTCATACGGTGAGAGATCCCCGCAGCCTTGTGAATGAGGCCTCGCAGAACTCTGCGGGGCCGATTCACAACTGGTGGCTATCAATGCGATGGGCTGACTTCCCACTCCCCGTACAGACCAATGCCATCATCGCCGGAGACCGGGCAGACGTATGTGTACACTCCAGGTGCATTGGCGACGAAATGAGCCTGACCGTGGCCGTGGGGAGGCAGCGGGGCAATTTCCGATCCCGTAAAGGCCAGCGGTTTTGTGGCAGCGTCGTGTGGATTGGCGAAGGGCGGGGTGTCTTTGATGAGCCTCCAGCCGTGGGAATGGATGCCATCTTGATTTTCAAAGGTGATAGTAACATCGGCGCCTAAGGGCATGATGATGCGGGGATCATCTAGCCCGCCGATGTGAAACACGACATCGGCAAATTCTCGGGAAACCGATGCCACTTCCATTGTTGCCCGCTTGTTCTGGAAGATGACGCGGTTCTCCCGCGCGTCAATGCTGCTGTCACGTGGAGGTGTCATGGCAAAATGCGTAATGCCGCTTTCCGTTGCGGACCGTAAGTTGTTGTCCATTGATCGCGTCTCCTTTTTCGCATATGGTGCGTCCGGGCCGGAAAGTGATGTGCTGATCCGGGCGGATGGGCAGGAGTATTATGTGTGCAATCTTCCCGGGGCATACGGAAGCTTCGGAGATGGATGAGCAAGACTGCCCCTCACGGCAATGGCTGAGCGTGGAACCGGTCCCGTGCACTAATGGGCCTAGGTGCTGAAGCCGGGAGGGGAAATGGCGAAGCTGGCGGACGGCAAGCGCCGCCAACCCGCGGCCGGTTCGCTGTGTGGGAAATTATTGCAGTTTGGTCGCCGTGAGGAAGAGCACGTTGTCATCCGCCTGGACGACAGGATCCTGCTCCACTCCCAGAATGACCTGCTGTTTGTGGACGATGCCGAGCAGCATGCCGGGATAGCTGTGGCGGACTTGGCTTAGCGGCTGCCCCACCCACTGGGAATCGACGGCATGCTCCGTGAGCGCATAGCGGTCGGAACCGAGCAGACTCAGCAAAAGGTCGGCTGCATGGGGAGTTTCCAAACTTTTGGCAACGGTCTGCCCCAGCAGGTTGTCGGCGGCCACGGTGTGTTCGACCCCTAAATCCTTCAGAGCGTCAGCCACTTTGGCGCTCTGGGTGATGGCCATGATGGGCAGCTTGGGCACTAGGTGCTTGAGGGCGATGGCAGTCAAGAGCACCTCTCCGTCCGTGGACCCGGAAATTAACGCTTGGCGGGCCGTTTCGGGATGGGATTTCGCCAAAACTTGGGGATTTGTGGCGTCGCCGGCTATAAGGCGAATGCCCTCGGGGACGCTGCCCGGATGGACGTCAGCGACCACAATGACGGAAGACTTTTCGCTGATCAGCTCGTCCAGCATGTGCGCCACGGTGGGGCTGAATCCGTAGACGACTAAATGGCCCTGATGGTCCCAGACTTTTTCCAAGCCCAACGCCCTCCTTATATGAATCGATGCCAGCACTGCGGCCCATGCGGCAAAGACGGCCCCCATCAAGGGGATGGTGGTCAGCATCACCCCCATGGCGATAACGCGCCCAGCAGTGTTATGGGGAGTGATGTCACCATATCCGACGGTTGTGGCTGTGGTGACAGCCCAATACAGCGCAATGAAAAAAGAGGTGTGCTGAGTGATGGCGAAAAGGCCTGCGCCCGCAATCATGCACAAAAAGGCCATGACAAACAATACAAGGATCTGGTGTTTTCTAATTTTCTTCCAGAGTACAATAAAGATGGTCACACTACATCCTCCCTGGCGCTATTTTACCGCGAATTGAGGTGAAAAGCGCGTGGGTGAGGCGGGAGGCAGTTAGGTAATGTATATTCCCCGGGAATTTCAGGTCCAAGGCCATGCGGACTTGATAGAAATGTTGCGCCGGTATCCTTTTAGCACCGTGACTTCCTATAATCAGGGAGTCCTGTCCGCTTCGCATGTGCCTCTCCTCTATCAAAACGCACCTGAGCCGCAGCTGGTGGGACATCTCGCCCGGGCCAATCCTCACTGGAAGACCTTGCACGGCACCGAGGTGCTGGTCACGTTCTTAGGGCCCGATGCCTATATTTCCCCGCAGTGGTACGGGGAGGATTTCACTGTGCCCACATGGAACTATTTGGCGGTTCACGTGCGGGGCACCTGCGAGGTGCTGGAAAATATAGAGGGCACTGTGCCAATTATCCAGGACCTGCTCGGACGGTTTGAGAGCGGTGCCAGTGCTTCCTGGGCCGTTAAACTTGGCCAGGAGCCGTATCAGAAAATGTTAGCGGAAATTGTGGGGATCCGGATCAGGATTGAGTCCATGGAGGGGAAGGCTAAGTTGGGCCAAAATCGGTCGAAGTCAAGCCGTGAGGGTGCTATCGCCGGATTGCGGAATTCGGGCGGGGCCGGGGATGACCTGGTTGCGGACTTGATGGAGGAGACACTGGACCGGAATGAGCCGCACGGAGAATAAATCCACCACGATATGGCGGCCATTGCCACGGGGAATGTTGGCCAAGTTTTCTGCAGGCGAGAATCAGGAAAATACCGGGAGGAACGACGCTGGTGCCCAGTCACGCCCCCTGACGCCAGCATATTGTTGATCTGGAGGATTCTGGTGTTTTGACAGGCAAACATGTCGGATGTTAAGGTAATGGCGGTGAGGAGATAGCTGGGATCGGTGGGAAAGTTGGCCGGAGCCGATGTCCCGGCCGGGGGCAGCCGGCAATGAGAGGGGGGACAGACAGGTGTTCCACTGTAGCCATCCTCCTCTCGCAACACGGTAAAGTTTCTCAATTGAAAAGAGGTGTCGCGCTTTGCAGTACCGGATGTTAGCGGCTAAAATCCACCGGGCTACGGTGACGGAGGCCAATTTGAATTACGTTGGGTCCATTACCATTGACCAGGAAATTTTAGACCAGACAGGGCTTAAACCGTACGAGATGGTTCAAATCAGCAATTTGTCCAATGGCGCTTTATGGCAAACCTACATTATTGCCGGACCGAGTTTTCAGGGAGACATCTGTCTCAATGGCCCTCCGGCGCGGCTGTTTACCCCAGGGGACCTGGTGATTATTCTCGGTTTCCGGCTGTATAGCGAGCAAGAACTGGAGTCATATCAGCCCGTCGTGGTGTTTGTCGACGAACGCAACCAGGTGACGGAAGTGGTGCATGAAGAGGCCCCCTTTGAAGTGCACAACCAGGCTTGAACGGCTCTGGAGGGCGCAGGCGGGGACTCTTTAGCATCCCGCCTGGCGCCCATTCACGGCGGTCTACTCGTGGAGAGCCAGCGGGGAACGCTGTGTCGAGCTTTCCGGAATGCTGAAGCGCTGAATCACTGCGAAAGCCGCCACCAGAAACAAGAGGGGAATCAAGCTGACAAGCACTCGGAATCCGTCTTGCACGGCGGGGTTGGCATATCCCTGCGAGTTGGCGTGATAACCGGTGCCGTGCAGGACCAAGTAGAGCAATAGGGCTTGTACGGACACTCCCAAGCGGAGAATAAAGCCATTGACCCCGTAAAACACGCCTTCACGCCGGATTCCGGCAACGGATGCATCGTGGTCGATAATTTCGGCCATGAGCACGTCGGCTAAAGTTAAGAATCCGGCAAGTCCTGCTCCTAACACCATAGTACTCACCAGGATCACCGTGAGGCTGGTCGCCCATGAAAAGGGAATGATGCCGCAAGCGAGGAGAATGATGGTCCAGCGGATGGCGCGGTGCGATCCTATGCGGCGGATGAGGTGTGTCCAGGGGACAATCAGGATTAGAGCGGTGACAAAAATCGTGGCCAAGACCAGGGACAGCAGTCCGTGTGAAATGTGCAGCACGTACTTGGCGTAAAAAGGCAGCACGGCCGGAATCAGCCCTAAGGTCAGCTGCACAAAAAAATTCATCGCCAGGAACTGGCGGAATCCCCGCAAGTCTTTCAGCAGTTTCCAACTTTCCCAAAGCGACCAGTGTGCTGGCGGAGCCGCAGCAGGCTGTTCCCGGGAACCGTGCAGAGAAAGAAAGAATCCGGCCGTGCCGATGACGGCTAAAATCAGCCCCATCATTGTCCATCCCAGGTGCCCGTAAAGAAGAGGAGGGGCCGCCACACCGATCAACAACGCCATAACGCCCAAAACTTGGCGGGGAGACTGCGCTCGCGAGCGCTCGCCAATCGTGCGGAACATTTCCGGGAAGAGGCTGGTCCAGTTCAGCACGACGGTTAGGTAGGTAAGGTCAAACAAAATGACAATAACCAAAAAATATTCCGCCAGCCAGCGGTGGGATACCATAGGGTGCCAGAGCAAAAAGAAGATGATGCCTAGAGGCAGGCTGAATCCCGCAATATACGGAATGCGCCGTCCAAAGCGGGTGCGGGTGCGGTCGGACAGTTGCCCGATGGCCGGGTTGAGCACGGCGTGCCACACGCTCTGCACCGCCATGGCGGCTGTAATGGCGCCCAGGGGGGCTCGCAGGTGGTCAATGTAAAAAAACAGGGCAAATGTAGCGAATGTCTGGCTGAAGATGTTCGTGCCGAGATTGCCCAAGGCATACCAACCGGATTTAATGGCCACCGGGCGGCCCTCCTTTATTGTTGTTGCTTTCGTCCCACCAACGCACCGTGCAGGTGACAGGGCGTGTGCTGTCTGCTGACAATGATAATTCCCAGAGGCCTCCGGCTGTCCTCATGACCACCGGGTCGCCGGGGGAAAGCATAGCGGTGCAGGATCCGGCCGCCGCCGCTGGGAGATGGGCAAAGTGCCGGGGTCGGTCCTGCGTTCCGCCGGGTGCGGGGTGCTCCGCAGCGGGACGGTGGCGCCAGGACAGGCGGCCGCCACTGGGCAGCGCGATCTCCTCCCCGAGGTCCTCCTGCCCGCAATTGGCATAGAGCGCCAGGTAGTTCAGCGCTTGGCCGAGATCCACCCCTGGCCCCTGCGCGATGGGAGCCAGAGAGTCGACAATGCCTTCCATCTGTCCATCCGGGCCGGCTGCGCCTTCGAACAGGGGTAAGGCACAGCCTTGCTTGAGATACAAGGGCAGGCGGTCTTCGGGAATATCGGCCGCCATCCACTGGGGCCCCTCGTGAATGGTTCCGGTCCACCAGCAGCGCCATGAACCCGCCGGGAAATAGATCATATGCCTCTTGGACTGTTTTTGGGTCACTGGGGCCACCAGCAGCGAGGACCCGAGCATGAACTGCTGGTCAATGCTCCAGCAGGTGGCATCCTGGGGATATTCCAAATACAGAGGCCGGATCAGGGGAATCCCATCATCTGCGGCAAGAACGGCCAGATGGTGGAAATAAGGGTACAGCGCGGTGTGCAGGCGGGCATACCGGGCATACAGGCCAAGGGTCTCCCCGTCCTTGTCAAACCGCCAGTTGCGGGGCCGCGCCGTGCCATGGTGCGTGCGCATGACCGGCAGCAGGGCGGCCAGCTGCAGCCAGCGCCAATATAAGAGGCGGCTGGAGGGCCGGGTCAGGCCGAATGTCATGTACCCGGCGATGTCGGTCCCCCAGTAGAAAAAGCCAGCCGTCTGCGCAGAGAGAACCTGCGGCACCACTGTCGGCAGCCCGTCGCCCTCCTCAAAATCGGTGTCAGAGTCCCCGCCCCACATGACGGGAGCTATGGCATGTGTGCCGACCCACCCCGAACGCACAAAAAATGTGTAGTCACCGGATGGACGCGCCTGCTCCCAAAATGTGCGGTGGGCCTGCTGCCACAGCAGCGGGTAGCGGTTATGGGTTTGCCACCCTGTGGTCCCGTCCGCCATTTGCGCGCTGACGGGGAGATATTCGCCGAAATCTGCCATCCATCCGTCAAACCCTAAGGCGAGTGCGGGCTGAAATAGATGGTCTCGCATCCAGGTGAATGCGTGGGGATGCGTCGGGTCCAACTGCCCGTGAGATATCCCTAAGATGGAAATTCGCACAGGACGCCCCGCGGCGTTTTTGACGAGCACGCCGTCGCGGTCAGCCTGCCTGTACAAATCGGATCCCTCTGTGAGTTCAGGACAAAAATACCCGAGCATCCTATATCCGCCCGCATGCAGAGTGCTGGCCAAGCGGGGGAAATCTGGATAGAGAGCTGTGTCGGGGCGGTGGGTCAGGGGCCTCATCCAAAATCTCCGGCTGTCTTCGTGAGAACCCATCCAGTCCTCAATCCAGATGGCGCTGGAGGGAATGCGTTGCTCACGGAGAAAGCGGGCCACCAGGAGAGCTTGCTCCTGACCATGCACACTGTCATTCCATGGCGCGAAGACCCATGCGGGAGGGACAGACGGCCGGCCTAAGACTGAAAATTGCCGGGCCAGAATCGTGGCCGGATCAGGTCCGGCAATCACGTGCAGCCGTGTCTGTGAGGCCCATACCTGCGCTTTGCGGCGCCAGTGGCCGAGAGACCAGCGGATCATCTCAGACGACTCAAACCAGGCGCTATAGCCAGCGGAACTCAGCCATAGCGGCAAAGACGCATAAGAAGGGTAGGGCCCCTTGGGAAATGGCACTGCCGGCAGAAATGTCAGCCATGACGAAAGCCATCCCAGTCCGACCGGCCCTTCCTCCACCCAACTGTCAAACTGGGCAGGAGGGAGGATGGTGTGGGAATGTTCACCGAACCCGCGCCAGTGCTCGTCTGCTGCGGTCTGCCAGCTAAGCTGGACAAAGGCGCCGGGAAGGTCTGTGCGCACGTCCATGGCGATGTGCCAGGGTTCCAGTCTGGTGAGGGCGATGGTGATGCCTGCGCCGGGGCCGCCTGGGCTGAGGACGATACGGTCTTGGGTGGGGCTAATCTTGAGACAGCGCCAGACCGCCATGGGCGTGGTGCGCCGGGGCTTTCGCCGGATAACGTCCCAGGCAATGACACGGGTCACCGATACGGGCCCCGGCTCGACCACGGCAAGCTCAGACAGCGCGAGCCGCATCACGGGTATCCCGCCGTACTGAAGAATGAGGAGGTTCTCTGCGTTGTCTATGGTGCAGGTGATGCTCTGCTGCTCATCCAGCCGGTTAAATGCCATTGGTAACTCCACGTCGATTTTTCCTCGATTATAGCAGGATCTGGAGCTGGGTGCCGGGCAGTGCGCCGCGCCCCGCCTTGGTCGGCGGACTGGGTTAATTTCTTTCCGAGCTGGAAGCATCGGGAGATTGTAACATGAATCCGCCAAAAGTTGACACTGTGGCGAGGGTCAGAAGGTGTATAACGGGGGAGAGCCTGCAGCCGCAGGAATCTTGCGCATGTACATAGAAGGGGGTTGTATTATGGCCTTGGATCCCAAGGTTCAAGATTACATGACACGCATTACGGCACTGAATGCACCGCCACTAAAGACACTGACTGCGGATCAAGCCCGGGCAGGATTTGTCGCCAGCCAGAAAGCGCTTGCATCTTTGGCTGCCAAGACCCAGGACGTGCATGTGGAGGATGCCTTGATTGAAGGTCCCTATGGGGAGTTCCCGGTCCGGATCTATTTCGGGGACCATGATGCGCACGTTCCCGTGTGTGTCTTCTATCACGGGGGAGGGTTTGTTCTCGGTGACATTGAGTCCTATGACCACGTTGTCAGGGGATTGCAACGGGCATCAGGCGCCGTGCTCATTTCGGTAGGATATCACCGTCCGCCGGAATTTAAATTTCCGGTGCCGGTGGAAGAGTGTTTCACCGCCCTGCAGTGGGCCGCGGCCAACGCTGCGCGCTGGAATGCCGACCCGCAGTGCCTTTTTGTGGCAGGAGACAGTGCGGGCGGAAATTTTGCAGCGGTTGTGGCGCAGAGGGCAAAGTCCAGCGATATGCCTCTGCGCGGGCAGATCTTGTTTTACCCAGCCACGGATATGCTGGCGGTGACAGAGTCAAAGCAGCTGTTTGGACAGGGATATTTGCTGGAAAACGATGACATGGCCTGGTTCGGTGAAATGTATCTGCGCACCATGGAGGATGCGTTATCTCCGGAGGCATCGCCGGCTCGGGCGCAGAGTCTGGCCGGGCTGGCTCCAGCTTTCGTCGCGACGGCGGAGTATGACCCGCTGCGGGATGAAGGAGAAGAGTATGCCCGCGCTCTTCAAAACAGCGGGGTGAAGGTGTGGAGCCACCGCTACGAGGGTGTGATCCACGGCTTTATCTCCGTGCCTGTCTTTGACCAGGCGGCCACAGTCATGAAGGACGCGGCGCGATTTATCCTGGAGGAATGCAAGGAGCAGGACACGGCCGAATGATATTCCCGACGGATGGCCGTTTTAATGTGAAATGGTTCACAAGAGGGCCGGGCCATGATAAACTACTCTCAATGAAGCATCTGTGAGAGGAGAGAGGCATTATGGCACAGAATTTTGCAACGTCCACGAGCGTCAAGGAGACCGAGAAGAAAACTCTGATAGACAAATTGGTCATCGCGGTCTTGCTGGGGTTGGCGGCGGTGGGAGGATGGTCAGTCCTGGGGCTCGTGTATGCCGGTCTGACAAGCATCGGGCATATCATCTGATTCTATGAAGGGCCTCTCCCCTGGTGAGGCCTCTTTTTGCGCGTCACCCTTCCAGTATTAAGGTATGATCATAAGGGGGAGGGGTCGTGTTGCACACCAAGTTATGGGCGGTGAATGGGTCTGGACTGGCATTCAACGTGTCTTTTTTAATGCTGGCCCTGTTGGTGCCTATTGATGCGATCCATTTGGGGTACGCGGCGTGGATGGTTGGCGTATTAGCGGCCACTCCCGGAATAATGCAGCTGCCGGCCCGCATTCTGAGTGGCCCGCTCACCGCTTATCTGGGGGAGCGGCGCCTTCTGCTCGTGACGTTCGGGGTAGGGGCGGCAGCCGGTTTGTTCGCGGCTGGCATCGGCCCAAGGATAGCGGGACTGGTTCTGGCGCAACTGTCCATCGGTGCTGCCCGGGGAGTGTTCTGGACGGCGGCCCAGTCCATGGCGTCCAAGCTGGGAACAGATCCTTCCCGAAATCTGGGCAACTTTACTAGCGCAACCAAAGGGGGAGCGCTGCTCGGTATCGCCGCCTCGGGGTCGGTGGCGGGGATTTTGGGTATCCCCGCAGCCTTTGTGCTGTCCGCGGCGCTGTC
>DAHWJO010000096.1:0-12997 GCA_027344105.1 Sulfobacillus sp. | reverse complement strand
AGATCCGCAGCCTATCTTCTCCTGAACTGGGCAGAATCGGGTCAAGCCGCACCGGACCGTCACCCTATCTGTCCCGTGTGACTCAGGTGGGAGGGATGCCGCCTTCATTATGCCTCTGCTGAGTGAAAATGCTCTGTGACACAGACGCGCGTTACCCACCCTATCTGCCGGTGCTGCAGCGCATGATCGGCGAAGTCCTGCCACTGGATTTCAGTGGCGGAGAAGAAGACACCATTTGCGATAGACGCAGGGCCATGAATCGACCCGGAGCGGCCATTGACACTGTCTAAATATAACCATATTGTTATATAAGGTGATGGGTTTTCTTGTGACACATGCGCCGAAGAAGGCACGGAGATCCATGTTTAGAGGACTGGGGACCATGCCATTCCTATTGCGTTTGCTTCCCGTCAGGTACGAAGGAGGCTGTCAGCGTCATGTCAAAACGGAATGGGCGGCGTGCACCGAGGGACTTCGAAAGTGGTCAAGAGAGGGCGGTCGCCTTGGTAATTTCCCTGAAGACCGTGCGCCAGCGCCGCACGTGCCAAAGACTTATGGCGCTGTGGCCGCTTGAGGCGACACTGGCCGTGCCGGGGCTGGCTATTATTTTAGCGGCATTTACCAGTTTGGGCTCTCAGACCGAGTGGGTGCGGCCGGCCTCCGTGGTGGGCGTGTTGATGCTTTTGGGGGTTGCGCCAGTGCGCGATCTGTGGAGACAGGGTAAGAACGGATTGGGAAAGACGGCTCGCGGACCTCGGAAAGGCCAGAACAGAGACTAGCGGGGTGTGGAGGGTCTGATGTGCGGACAAATAAACTGCTGGAGTATGGCAAGGGCGAGTTAGACATCATCTCCAGTCTAGTTCCATGGGAATAAATCATGGCACCTCCATGATTCCGAGACCACCCCTCAAGCATAAGAGGCACGCTAGATTATGCTTTCCAGACCGTGCCTCTTCCTGCGGTGTCCTGCGGACTGTTTCAGCCATGCTTCAAACCACCGATGGGTGGGCTGCCGCTACGACTGGGGTCGTTGGCCTCTGCCTTTGGTGCAGGCACTTTGCCAGCTTGGGGCATTGCCGAACCCAGTCCGGGAATGTCGCGACCGGGCAGGAGAAAGTGCCAGTAGAACCACTGGAACTCCACCTTTGCTATATGGTTAAGATGGGAGTCGGTCAAGAGCGGGAGTCCGACTTTTGTGGGGAAATGGCCGGTGAGCGGCTGCGTCTTATAATTGGAGTCAAGCAGCATGGCCTTGTGGAATCCCGTTTCGATGAAGCCGGTGCCGTGGCCATCGTAGCTGGCATCTGGAGTTAATTCCGCCAAGAACTGCCGGATGTTGTGGACCACGATTTCGCCTTCGAAGTGCGCTACCGAGCCAGTCTTCGAGGTGGGAAGATCTGCGGTATCTCCAATGGCAAAGACATTGGGAACGTTCTTTGACTGCAATGTATGCTCGTCCACTGCAAGGAAATCGCGTTTGCTGCCAAGACCGGGTGAACGCCCAATGTAAGGACTGCCCCGAAACGAGGGCACAATCACGGCGAGGTCAAAGGATATCTGGTGGCCATCTTGGCTGGTGACGCGCCCATCGGCTCCGTCCACTTCCGCGATGTGGAATCCGGTTTCGGTCTTTACCTCTTTCTCAAGGAACAGCTCTTCTACTTTCTCATCGGCAATCGGAGCGGCAAACAGACTCGGGAGAGGATCTAGAAACATGATCTCAATCTGGTCCCGGACCCCGCGCTCCCGGAAGTACCAGTCGGCCAGCAGGCAGAATTCCAACGGGGCGACCGGGCACTTGATGGGCATGTCGACGACACCAACCACCAAGCGTCCGCGGTCGAATCGCGCAAGCGCTGCCGAGAGCGCAGCTGCACCCTCAAGGTCGTAAAAGGTGAGAACTTTTTCCATCCACCCTGGTCCTGTGAGTCCTTTGGTCGCTTCTGGAGCCAGCACGGCTCCGGTAGCCACCACCAGCACATCATAGTCGAGGATTGTGCCGTCCGCTAGGTGCACCTGATTCTTCTCAACGTCCACATGATCAATTTCCGTCTCGTGAAAGTTGATTCCGGCACGCAATTGACGCTTGCGGGAGCGGACGATATCGGCCGGCTGTCCGATGCCAAAAGCCACGGGAACCTGGCCGGGTTGGTAGATGTGGCGGTCATCCCGGTCTATGACGGTGATGGCGGCTTCCTTCAGCGCATAGGCGCGTCTCAGACGGTTGGCGACCAGTGTGCCGCCAGTTCCGCCTCCTAGGATTACAATGCGGTGTGCCATGTTTCTCATCCTCCTTAGTTTCCCATGCTGCTCCGCCGCACCCCGCCGCATGAAAAATGCCCTTCTCTGCCCGCTTGACCGCTCCTGTTGGCAGGTCCCGGCGCGAATTTTGGCGAATATCCTAGTGCGCTCCCATGGGGAGGTCGATTCCTCTGTGGTCTCACGAGGCCGCACCTTAGTTTGATCCGGAGCGCCATGGGCCCCTCACCTTGTTGCGGGCCGTTGGCCCAGCACGCGGAACAGAATCCTTTCTCTTCCCGTCTTTGCCCCATGGCCCTCATGTGAGTAGCATGAATTTGGGAGGCTATCCGATGAACGTCGTGTTTCCCCGCTGTGCGGGACTCGATGTGCATAAGAAGACCGTCGTGGCCTGTGTGTTGATTCGCGAGGACGCTGCAGCCCACCAGACGATCCGAACGTTTGGCACCACGACCGCTGATCTCCGCGCCCTGGCGGCCTGGCTGACGCAGCAGCAGGTCACCCATGTGGCGATGGAATCCACCGGCAGTTACTGGAAACCGGTATTCAATGTCTTAGAGGCCCCGTTCACCACGTGGCTGGTCAATCCCTCTCACATCAAGGCGGTCCCCGGCCGCAAAACCGATGTCAAAGACAGTGAGTGGATTGCCGACTTGCTGCAACACGGGCTGCTCCAGCCCAGCTTTATTCCGGACCGTGCGCAGCGGGAGCTGCGCGAGCTGACCCGCTATCGCAAGAAGTTAATCGAAGAGCGTGCCCGGGAAGCCCACCGGATTCAGAAGGTGTTGGAAGGCGCCAACATTAAGCTTGGATCCGTGATCAGCGATGTCCTCGGGGCTTCCGGCACCCGCATCCTCCGCGCCTTGGCGCGGGGCGAGACGGATCCGACCCAACTGGCCGCGTTGGCCGATGACCGCATCCGGGCCACCCCCGAGGAGCTGATGCGGGCCTTAGACGGGCTGATGGGCCCCCACCAGCAGTTTCTCTTGGCCCAGCAGCTGCGCCACCTGACGACGCTCGACGAGCAGATCACCGCGCTGGATACCGAAGTCGAGACCCGTCTCGCCCCTTTTCTGGAGACCCGGGATCTCCTGGAGACGCATCCCGGGGTGGGCCGCCGGACCGCGGAGACGGTCTTGGCCGAAATCGGCCCCACCGTCGACGCCTTCCGGAGTCCGGAGGCTCTGGCGAAGTGGGTGGGCCTGGCCCCCGGCAATCACGAGAGCGCTGGCAAACGCCTCTCCGGCCGTACGATTCCCGGCAATCGCAGTCTTCGCGCGGTGCTGGTGGAAGCCGGGCAGGCCGCGGGGCGCACGAAAGCCACGTATGTCGGGGCCCAATATCGCCGGATGGCCCGCACGAAGGGGACTAAGCGCGCCGCCGTGATCGTCGCCCATACGCTGGTGGTGGACCTCTGGTACATGCTCACCCGGCAGCAAGCCTATGTCGACCTCGGCGTCGAGTACTTCGATCAACGCGACCACGAACGGGTCGCGCGTCAGGCCATTAAACGTCTCGAAGGTCTCGGTTACCGGGTCACGCTGAATCCCGCGTCCTAAGGGAGTGTCCGGCCCCGGATCCGCCGACAAGGTCCGGGCTTGAGTGATCGTGGCCCGGTGCGCGTTTCTCGGGGAAATTTTTCGGAACAGATCTTCCCTGATTTGGACATTGATCGCTGGATGCTGTTGTCTATAGCCGCGTAGTGGAACACCTTGTGTCCATGGTGAGTCCGCTAGGAAATAGCTGCCCGCAAAATTTCTCCTTGACAGCTGGTTTATTGGCGATGGTCTGCGGTCACCTTTCCTTCTAGAAGTATATCAGCATATAAGCATATGGAGATACAAGAGGGATTCATATGTTGTTCCGCCGTTCTTCTGTTCCTCTTCACCCTTCTGCGTCAATGCTCCAGAGGACGGATCCACCGGCTCAACTGAATGGTGACTTCATACAATCCATACACCGGAAGTATCGCCGCGAGCAAGGTGAGGGGATCCTGGGATGGCACAATAGCGGCGGCAAGGACCGCACTGGCAAAAAGTGCAATCCGTCGGCCGCGGCGAAGCTGTTCGACTCGCAGCCAGCCAATTTTGACAGCAATGCCCAGCCACGCGGGAACCGTAAAGAGAGCGCCAAAAGCCAGAGAAAACGTCGTGACGAAACTCAAATAGGGGCCAGCGCGCAACGATTCAGTAAAGACAGATGCGGCAAATGTCATCAAAAACCGCAGCGAAGCAGGAATCAGAATGGCGAACGTGAACGCGACGCCGATCCAAAATAGCAAGAGACCCGTCATCAGCGCAAACCCCACCCACCGCCGGTGAACAGGCGGTAAAATGGGAGCGAGATACATCCAGAGTTCATAGACCCAGACCGGTGACGTAACCAGCAGCGCTACCGTCAATACTACGTTGACAACCGTAAAGAACGGCTCGGTGGGAGAGAGAGTTAAAAGAGCGGGATGGCTCAACCCCTGGGGAGACGGCAGATGGGCCCAAGACCAGGGCCATAAAATGCCCTGCAGCAGCTGCTTCCAAAAAATCGCAAGACTGAACCCGGCAGCAAGTGTAGAGCCGCCCGCCCACATCAGTCGGCGACGCAATTCCTCCAGGTGCCCAGTAATCGGCATGACCCGGAGCGGGTTGCTTTCCTGTACTTGATGGCGGGCATTGGGCCCACGGTGCGAGTTGACCATGATAAGTCCCTCCTTGCAAATGCGGTGTGTCATTGTCTGTGAGATGGCTGCCGCTTCCCGCCCAGGGGAAGCGGCAGCCTGTAGAAAATACAGATCTACCTACCCTGGGCTTGCCACTGTTGGACCTGATGCGCGTAATCCGCTGCGGCTACGGCCAAGCCATGATAAGTTGTCTCGGGAGGCAAGGCCTCAGACAGCCGATCCAAAATGCGCAGCGTACTGTGTGTCACCTCGTTTTGCCATGCCTCCGCTGTCTGACCTCCCAGGTCGGCATCCAGCGGAATCGTGACTAAAATAGCCCAGAGAGCCAAGAGAACTGAGAGGTGGTCAGGACGGACCGGATAAGCACGATTGGGGGCAAACGTTTCTTTCTGCCACGGCAGCTCGAGTATTGCGGCTAAAATCCACAGGTTGAAAGTGTCGGCATTGGTGTCTGGAGCGCCCTCATCGTACAGACTGGTAGGACTGTCGCCATACGGTATTAACAGCCATTCCTCATATTCCTGTGCGAGGCTTTCGCCTGCAGCCACTGGAGGGAGGGGATGGGGGGTCAGGGCCTGCATCAGAGGCCAGATGTCTTCATTGAGCGTGTTGCCCATTTCAGAAGAGGGCGGGCCGTCAAACAGTGCCGCCCAAAACCACAGCACCTCCGAAATCGCCTGGTTTTCAGGGCTTTCCCCCGATGTGTTGTTGGTGAGTGTTGCCATGGATATAACCTCCTTAAACCAGTAGGGGATTGACAGATTCAGCCACTGTCTTTTCCAAGGCTACCCGGGTGCTGAAATAATCGGCGCCCCCGCCAACAGGGTCGATCATGCAAGTGCCCCATCCCTCGGCATCGGTCAGTGACGGATCTCGGCGCATCAGCGCGTTGAGCCGGACGGGCGTGACGAGATGGGCATCACCAGTGAATGTCCGCCCATTGACAGTCCACGTGCCCGCGTCATAATGCCAGTGACCATATGGCTGTGGGAAACTCACCACACCCAGCCGAACGCCGGGCATAATGCGGACCGGGGCTTTAATACCCTCTGGATACGTCGCGGACCAAATTTTCACCCAATCGCCATCTTTGAGACCTTGACGTCTGGCGTCTAGAGGGTTCATGTCCAGATACCCGATAGGCATCAATTCTACAAGCCATGGATCTGCCCACGTCCGCGCTTTGCTGTGGATCGGCTGTTTGTAAGTGGAGAGCATGAATGGGAACTGTTTGGCGCTGTCGACAGTATCCAGCAAGGTGCCATCGAACAGCGCGACGGGGGCCCACTGGGCAACCGGGACGAATGGCTTGCCGGTCAGTGTATTGTGGGTCTTAGCCAGGACCGCGTTGTAAATCTGGCAAGGCTCTTTGCCCTGACCGTATTGGTACGTCATGTCTAATGGGACAGGTGCGGGCAAGTACCCCACATTGTAGTCTTCAAAGCGCCCTCCGCGGGCTAAAACGTAGCCAGCTTTGCGCCATTGGGCGGGGGTGATGGCCGAGGCATAGTGATCCTGCCACCGGGCTGCGGCAGCGTATTCCGCAGGTGTGGAGGCATCGGGCACTGGGCCAGTTTTGACGAGAGAGTTGCCAGACTTCTGAAGATAGCTGGGATATTCGGCCACGTTGGCAACCATCTTGAGATAGTAGTCTTCCCGGCGTGTGAGCGAGCCGCCTTCGGCGAACGCATGGGATCCAAAACCCGGAACATGCAAGGCCAGTGCAACGTCGATGAAGAACTGCTCGACCGACATCGGTTCTCCCGACGGCGTTTTGGCTGTCATTGGTGCAATGACGGGTTGTCTGATTCCCAACACGCCTGTCGGAACCGTAGGAAAGCCCGGCAGCATGCCCCAGTTTTCCAAATAGGTGGTGTCGGGTACAATATAGTCCGCGTACTGTGAGGATTCCGAAATGAGAATGTCGCTAACGATGTACAGAGGCACCTTGTTCACATCTTTTATCATGCGAAACCACGGCAAAGTTTCATCCGGATAACCGCTCATGGCGGGTGGGGCGGAAAATGCCGGGTTTGCCTCTTGCTGGAAAAGAATTTTTACAGGATACGGGTACTGGTACCAGGCTCCCGCAAAAATCTCTGGCCAGATGCCAAACCCAAAGGGATACCATGGCCGGGGAGTAGGATAGGGATCCCGTCCCGCTTTCACGGCATCCTGATATAAGGAGGTCTCTTCATAAAAGGATCCTTCCCGGGAAATCTTGACTCCAGGGGGCACTGTAGGCGTAGGCCCCGGCCACTTGGCCAAGTTGTATGGAGCACCGGCATAGGCCCCCATGTAGTCGGCGGGAGGTCCTCCCGTGATGTAGCCGCCAGCACGGTCAATATTGCCAATCAGGAAATTTAGGGTCATCACACCGCGTCCGGCATAGACTCCGTTCGTGTGCATGGCGGGACCCCGGTAGAAGTCTGCTGCCGCCTTGCGCCCGTGACTGGTAAATTCATCAGCCAAAGTGCGGATGGTATCGGCCGGGACCCCCGCGATGGTTGCGTATTCGTCATAAGAATGCGCGGCTGCCTCCGCATACAGAGCCTGAAAGCCGGTCCGGCAGGCAATCCCATTGACCGTAACGGGGCTGAGGGACAGGAAGCCTTCGGGCCATAGTACTGCGTGAGTACTGACAGATGACGATTCGGGGCGATTGGCCGCCGCATCAATGACCACAGGGTCGGCTGCGTCCGGAGCGGCGGCGCCTGTCAGTCCGGCCTGAGCGGCTGTGAGGAATTGCCCGTGGTCCGGCCGGCTTTCATCCGCAATCACTAGCCAGCTCGCATTGGTAAAGTCCAATTCCCCGCCCTTTTGCGCCGCAGTGTAACTCGGGAAGCTCAGAAAAGGGGCATGGTAGCGCTGCTGTTCGATAATGTGGCGAATCATCCCCATGATGAGACCGGCGTCTCCGCCGGGCAGAATTTTAATATGCTGGGCTGCCCGCCCTCCAGAATTGGGAGTGTTGGGATCCACCAGGACGAATTTCAAGGGACCTTCGGCTGAAGCGTCGGCTACCTTGCGTGCCATGGTCTGCATGGGGAAATTGGCCCCATAGACATTGACCCCGAAGAAAATGATGAATTCGGATTGGTCGATGTCTGGTTTCATCATGGCGATTTTTCCATTCAGGGACTGCATGGTCGCCACATGATGATTGAGGTCGCATATTCCGACATGCGGCAATGCATTGACGGAGCCGTAAGCCGTAGCGAACCGTGTTAAGAATGTCGACAACCCGGGTTCAGAACGCCCCCAGTAGAGGACAAACTGATTGGTCTGCGGCCCCAAATCGGGATGGGCCGCATCAACGGGCGTATTCGGTCCACGCCCTCCCTGCCAGAGGTCCGCAAAGCCCTCAACCTGTCGGTGCTCTTCGCCGGGAACATTGCCGAACAGCACTCCCCCTTTGGTCACTTCGTGGATCAGTTGGTCCCAGCTAATAGTTTTCCACTGGCCTGAACCCCGAGGCCCAGTCCGTTTAAGAGGGAAAAATACCCGGTAGCGGTCATAAACTGTCTGCCGGCCAGCCTGGCCGCGCGCGCATAAAGAATGTGCCATAGGTGCGTGCAGAGACTCTTCAACCGGTGTGGCATAGGGCAATTGGGGTTGGGTCGTATTGGGATGATATGGGTTTCCATCGAGTTTTGTCAACACGCCGTTGAAGACGCGGGCTTCCAGACCGCAGTCACTGCGGCACTGCTTGCAGACGCTGTAGCGAACATCGACCCCTTTCCACAATTCCGTACGCATAGGGTAGGTATAAGTGCCCCGGCGGTGAAACATTCCGGGCAGCCAGGGCCATGCGCCCCACACACTGGCTAATGCGCTGGCGACTCCTACAGAGCCGACGACGAACGTCCGTCGCGACATTTCCTTGTCAGTGAAGCCCATCTTAGACGCCCTCCTTCTTCGAAACCGCAGCGACGTTACTGGGAACGCGTGCTTGGTGACTATGGTGAATCCAGTGGTCCATCCAGTGCTTATCCCATGGAAGCAGCAGCAGTTGCAACACCATCAATAGAAAGGCGATGCCAAAGATTCCGATGACCGTCTGCACACTGTCGCGTCCCAGCCACGGAGGGATGTACTGCACCAGGCCTTGAGATGCTTTGGGCTGCAATTGGCCTCCCACAACGGTGTCGTAGCGCATGGCATACACACTGATTAACACAAGCAGGCTGGTAATGCTGGATCCCCAGCGAGACCGGCGAACCGCGCCAAAAAAGGTGAGGATAAGAGCGATGCTCAAAAATCCCAACTGAAGGCCCCAGTACATGAATGTCAGCGGACCGCCCATGAAAATTGCGTGAAAACCGTCATAAGTGGGTCCCATGGCGTAGGCCTGGACACCGGCATTCAGAAAATCCACAATATCTAGAAACAAATCGACAAAGATCGTCCACATGAGCAAACTCATCAAGCCCGCTACCAGATCGTTGTCGACGGCATCGCGCGACACTAGTCCTCCAACAATGCCGATGTAAGCGATAATCATGAGAGCGATACCAGAGACGATAGCGGAGACAATAAACATAGGCATCATCAGGGGATTGCTCCATAACGGACGAGCTTTGATGGCACCGAAGATGAACCCGATGTAGCCGTGAAAGGCAAATGCGAGAAATATGCCTGCCGCGGCTAGCGCTACTAGAATGATATGCTCCCGGTGTATAGCCCGCGGCGACACGTCATGCCATCCTAGCGTGAGCCAGCGGTGCCATGTTTGGCGCCACCCAGCGGCGTGTTCAGCCATGTAAAGATTGTCCTGGCGAAAAATGAAATAGGTTTCGGTCAAGGCTAGAAGAACATAAGCGGTCCATATCAGCGTAAACAGCCCCATCGGAGCGTACGGTACGTGCGGGCGCGAATAGAGTTCCAGAAACCGAGACGGCTGACGCGCGTCGGCGAGTGGTGCCAAGGCCGCAATCAGAAGGAAGGCCAATGTGACGATGGCGGCCAACTTCGCCATGGGCTCGAACTTTTTTGCTCCAAACACTTTGGACAGGGATCCTACAATAAAAGATCCTGCGACTAGACCGGAAAGATAGGGGTAAATAACGATGAGAATACCCCAATAGACGTGCTCCAGTCCGAGTAACTGACCAGTTTGCAGAGGCATAATCGGAGTCCTCCTTTCATTGGGCGGTGGTGCTATTGGCGTTGCTGGTGTAAGTGAATACCATATGCTGCAGTTCTGGATCATCCAGAGTGGCAATTTCTCCGCTCATCCCAATATAGAAAACCTGGGGATCCGTACCGAAATCAGAATGGCGCACGACGTGCGGATAATTTGCCAGCAATTGTGACACCTCGCTGCTGGGGTCGTTGGCATCTCCAAAGACTCGCGCACGGCCGACACAGGTGGTCACACATGCGGGCAGTAATCCGGCATCGACCCGCTCTACACAGAAGGTGCATTTGTCAGCCGTGTGGGAAACCGGATTTAGGAACCGTGCATCGTAGGGGCAGGCGTTTACGCATGTTCCGCAACCAATACAGAGCTCGGGGTCCACGAGAACAATGCCATCGGCCCGCTTGTAAGTGGCTTTGACCGGACAAACTTCCACGCAGGGAGGATCATCGCAGTGATTGCAGAGTTTTGGCACGTTCATCACCAATACATCCTGCCGGTACCGCGTGCCGTCAACCAGAATATCCCCATGAGGATCCGGCACGGTGTCCCCCATCTGGGAGACGTCGACCCAAGTGCGGTAAACTCCTAGGGGCACATTGTTTTCGGACTTACAGGCCACGACGCACGACTGACAACCGACACATTTGCGCAAGTCGATCACCATGATCCAGTGGTGTTGCGGATGGGAAGTCTCAATGCGTTGAAATTGGTCATGATAAATCGGCAAGTGATCTGGATTCAAAATAGTCTGCCAATTATCCCAACCATCATTCACATTCAGCCGGGGATTATCCCATCCCTCCCAGCTAACATTTTTATCGGGATTGAGGTGGGGAGATTCGGACGGGAGAGTGGCGGCGTGAGCCTTGTGGGGTAAAAGCAGCGGCAAGCTCAGGCTAAGTCCCAAAATGAGGCCTTTGGCAACCGCGCTCTTGCGCGAAACGGCAGGTTGGTCAGATTCAGGAATCTGTGGTGTCTCAGACATACCAGAAACCTCCTTATTTGGAAGACTCGGGAGGCAGGGGAGACTTTGCCTCTTCGGCAGGCGCATCGGTGGGGCGGCCGATTTGGTTCATGGCTTGGCGAAATTCACGGATACTTTTGCCGAGAGACGCACCGATTTCTGGCAAGCGCCGGGGACCAAAAATCAGCAAGGCCAAAATCAGAATAAAGACTAAATGCACAGGACTCAGCAGATCGTCCAACATGATAGATGCCTCCTCAGGCAATCAATAGGGAACGTAATTTCAGATGATAGTGACTGGTCAAACAATACATACTATAAAATGTCGGGTGAGAAGGGCATATGAACATATAGCCCTCTGAAAGGGGCCATATGGAGCGTTTCCAAACAGCATCTAGCCTTGTCGAGTTATGGGGGTAACACAGGAGACCCGCCATGCCCCGCGCGGGGCGCACACGCGGATGAAAAAAGGAACGGACGCGATCAGGGCTGCCCCAGTCAATATGTATGGTTATCTATATATAACACGTCCATATGTAGTGTTTGAGACGATTTTTCAGAGGAGGCTATGCGAGGCACCTCGGTGTGAAAATGGCCGTGCATTTAATCCCGATTTATGTCGTGGGGGGTCTGTACGCCCTGAAACTATATAATGTATATAATGGAGCTGGGAGCAATTCGTTTGATGGCATGCGGCGAATGTAGCGGCGACCGTGTCAGCGTGGGGCCAGTACCGCCGCTAATCGGCGGTTCTTCAAAATGGCCGGTAGGGTGTGGACTTAACTGCAACGGTGGAGAGTAAGGGCCGCTGCCGTGAATGGTTTATGTCTGAAGTGTGCGTGGTCGGAAGAGTTTTTATTAAACCGAAGGGCGAGGAGAGATAAAGTCCTATGCATAATCTTCAAGAAATTGTTTGTCCAATTCAGAGAGCGGCTACGCTGGTGGCTGATGTCACAGTCATTATCATCTTGCGGGAACTGCATGCCGGGCCGCGCCGCTTTGGGGAACTGCAGGCTGCCGGAGTGAACCCGCGCTCATTATCGGAACGGCTGCGGCGGCTGACCGAGGAGGGGATTATTATCCGGACCCGCTATGCCGAAGCGCCCCCTCGTGTCGAATATCAATTGACAGCCAAGGGGCGCGCACTGTGGCCGGTACTCACGGCTCTTCAAGAATTTGGCGAAACATGGCTGCCGCGGAAGTCGGAAGAATCCGGGTCCTAATACGTGAGCCTTTAGGCCTTTGCGGCACCAGGAATTGTGCGGGTAACTGTGAACCCGGTGGCCGCAAGTGAAGGCAGCGCCCAGACGCCGCGCTGTGTGGCCATTTGAATAGCGGTGCCACTAGATGGAGTGACAATCTGATTATTGATCACCGCGGTTGAATGAGTAAAAGCCACAGGAGTAAAGCGACCAAACTTGGCAAAGTGCGGCCGCAGAGATTCCATCTTCGGATCCTCAACAATCCATTCGGCCGAATGAGGATCCAGCGGGTAGGCCAGAGTCCGGGACCAGAAAAAGGCACCGGCGGCCAGGGTAAGGGTCCAGTGGGGCCCACGGACCCGTTGAATCGTTACGGAAATAGGGGTGCCGGGGCGAAGGCCCGTGGCAATCGGGACCATGGGGGCTGGCAGGCCCTCAATCCATAACATTGTGGACACCCCCTTCCGGGTCTGGCGCGTGAGTGTGCCGGTTTGCAAAAGGCGGTGCTGAGGATCTCCTCCGAGACCTATCCAAACTGCCACGCTGCCGCGTCCTGTCATGGCTGGCACGGTCCAGTGAGCGGAAATGCTCCGTGGCGACGAGCCGGTTATGGCAAATCCAGCCCAGTTGCGGCTGTTAGATGCGGGAGCGGGTGTGCTGGCAGCCATGAGGGCGGGTTTTGCGGGGGCTAGAAAACTGACAGATGCCAGAAAGGCCGCCGCAATTAGGGCTCTGGGGGTATGAGTAATTCTACG
>DAHWJO010000095.1:5688-13483 GCA_027344105.1 Sulfobacillus sp. | reverse complement strand
CATGGATCGCTTCTTTCGTGCGCAGCCACGTCTTGGCCCCAAGGATCGTGGCGTCATCGCCGAGGTCGTCTATGGGAGCCTGCGCCATCATCGACTGCTGTGTGCGTTCGCGCAGACCACCGAACCGCGCCGCGTGATCGCCGCCTGGCTTACGGCCTTCGAGGGCTATAATGCGCGCCAGCTCCAGGCCTTGGGTGTCGCGCACCCCGAGGCGCTCGTGGCCGCCGCGCGCGCCGATCGCGATATCTACCCCTTCGCGGTGAGCGCGAGCCTCCCTACCGCCGTTCACCGCCGCGGACACCCAGCAATTGCCGGTGAATGCCAGCGCAACCCTTACCGGTGCTGGCGTCACCAGGTAATGGGCAAAGACGGATGTGCCGCTCTGGCTGGTGCTCTGCAAAGACACTGTAGGGCCCTGCACAGCCTTGTGAGGGGAGGCTGTGCCTGTGGTCTTTGCGTGAGCCGGTGCCGTCTTCGGTGTCTTTTTGGACGCCAGCGCCGCTGTTGGCGGGGGAGATGAGTGTCCATGTCTGAGGGTCAGCAGCCCCCCGACAAAGAGCACGACCAGCACCCCCAGGATCCAAATCAGCACCCGGGGATTGGAATACTCGGGCGCGTCCCTTTCCGCTCCCCTGCGCCGGTTGCGCTGCGAGGGCTGGCTAGTCATGGTCCGGGGAGATGCATGGGCGTACAGCCCCGTCCGGCCGGTAGACTCCATGGGCGGGATGGCGGGATGGTCAAGAGGTTGGCCGATTTCCCGGCGACGCTGCTCCACCACGGCATCACTGTCCAAATCCAGCAGACGGGCATAGTTTTTCAGGAATCCCTGGCCATAGACTTCCCCTGGCAAATCGTCCCACCGGTTTTGCTCCAAGGCCAGAAGGTAATCCCGCCGGATGTGGAGGGCATCGCTGACCTGGTCGATTGAGAGACGCCGCCGAATGCGGGCCTGATTGAGCGCTTGGCCAATGTTGGCGGGGCCGTTATTCGCTGACGTGTCCATTCGCATCCTCCTCAGTATTTTATGGCCACACCCGGTTTAACGTACGAGCGAACGGAATGGTTTCACGCACATGGTCAAGCCCGCAAATCCACGCCACAATTCTCTCCAGACCCATTCCAAATCCGCTGTGGGGCACCGATCCAAACCGTCGCAAGTCAATGTACCACCCATAGACCGCCAAGTCGAGGTGGTGCTCGTCCATCCTTTGGAGCAGCAGATCCAAATCGTGGATGCGTTCGCTGCCACCGATAATTTCCCCGTAGCCTTCGGGAGCCAGCAGGTCAGCTGCCAGGGCCACATCAGGCCGCGCAGGGTCCGGCTGCATATAAAAAGCTTTGAGGGAAACCGGAAAGTGGGTCACAAATACAGGACGGTCAAACATCCCGGCCAGGGCCGTTTCATGCGGGGCTCCCATGTCCTCGCCCCACTCCAGGGGAAGGCCCACTTCCGCCAGCCGCGCCAAGGCTTCATCGTAAGTGATGCGCGGAAATGGCGCGACGATGGTTTCGAGCCGTGAGATATCTCTCTCGATAGTGTGGAGTTCATCCGCGCAGGTCGCCAGTACATGCTGGACAATATGGCTGACTAGTTGTTCTTGCCAAACTAAATTCTCCTCAAACTCGCAAAAAGCCAATTCCGGTTCGACCATCCAGAACTCAGTCAAATGACGCCTGGTTTTGGATTTTTCGGCACGGAATGTGGGGCCGAACGAATAAACGCGGCCCAAGGCCATCGCCAGAGCTTCCATGTAGAGTTGGCCGGATTGCGAGAGAAAAGCCGTATCATCAAAGTAGTCGATGGGAAATAGAGTCGTGCTCCCCTCAGCAGCAGCCGGGGTGATGATAGGCGGGTCCGCTACAACAAATTCATGGCTGTCAAGAAAATCCCGGGTGGCATGGATGACTGCCGCCCGAATTCGCAAAATAGCCGCTTGGCGCGGACTGCGGATCCACAGGTGGCGGTGGTCCATCAAAAAGTCAACTCCGTGCTCTTTGGGAGCCACCGGATACCCTTCACTTGGCCCCACCACAACAACTTCCTCGGCTTCTAATTCTACGCCGATAGGAGCCCTGGGATCCGCATGCACGGTCCCCCGGATGCGCACAGCCGTTTCCTGAGTCAATCCATCCCATGCGTCCAGATTCTTCAGGCTGGCAAGCGGGTTTTTACTACGCACTGCATGACCCCGGTGCCATCCCGGACAATGATAAAATGGATTTTGCCTGATGACCGGTAATGGGTGACCCATCCAGCGATGGTGATTTCATCTCCAACATGCTCTCTCGCCTGGTTAACAAAAACCATTTCCATGGGACTTAGAGACCTCCACCATCCATATTCCGAAAAATAACCAGCCGCTGCACTTGGTTGGTTCCTTCATAAATTTGGGTAATCTTGGCATCGCGCATCATACGCTCAACAGGGTAGTCGCGGATATAGCCATATCCCCCAAAAAGCTGAACCGCATCGGTGGTGACTTTCATCGCGGTATCAGAACACATCAATTTGGCCATGGCCGAAAATCTGGTCACTTCCGGGCTGGAATGGCTGGCAAATCCGGCGGACTCCACAATCTCCGCCGCCCTGTACAGCAGCTGGCGGCTTGCTTCCACCTGGGTTTGCATGTCGGCCACCATAAATTGGAGCCCTTCAAAGTGGCTCAGAGGCTGTCCAAACTGTCTGCGCTCCTCGAGGTGGCGCATGGCAGCATCCAGCGCCCCCTGCGCGATGCCGAGCGCTTGCGCCGCAATACCTGGGCGGGTGCGGTCAAGGGTTCGCATGGCAATCTTGAACCCGTCCCCTTCGGCGCCCAGGCGGCACCCTTCATCCACCACGACTCCGTCGAACAGCAGTTGCGCGGTCTGCGATCCTCTAATGCCCATTTTCTTTTCAATATGGCCCACGGAGACACCGGGCTGACCGAGTTCAACAATAAATGCCGAGATGCCTCTAGTGCCTGCCGCTGGGTCCGTGGAGGCGAAGACCACCATAGTTTCTGCCAGCCCGCCATTCGTGATGAACACTTTCGAGCCGGTGATGCGGTAGGCGCTGCCCTCCCTTACTGCCCGGGTCCGGGTGCCCCCGGCGTCGGAGCCGGCGTCCGGCTCTGTGAGCGCGAACGCGCTGAGGCGGTTGCCCTGCGCTATGTCAGGAAGATAACGGGCCTTCTGCTCCGCGGACCCGGCAATTAAAATGGGCATGGCTCCCAGGTGTTGGGCTGCGATAATCAGAGCCGACGTTGCACACACCCGCGCAATTTCCTCAATAGCGATGCATGACGTTAACAAGTCCGCGCCGCCCCCGCCGTATTCTTCCGGCATCGCTACCCCAAGCAAACCATATTCCTTAAACAGCGCCACAATATCCCAAGGAAACTCTCCGGTTTCATCAATCTGCTGAGCCCTGGGCTTTACTTTTTCCTCAGCCAGGCGCCTGACGGTCTCCCGGAACATCCGCTGTTCCTCCGAGAGTCCAAATTCTGAAAGACCTGCCACAGTCCATCCTCCTGTCCTTGACTACTCCAAGTTATTGTAGCACTCCGTTAGATAGCAAGGCTTCCTTGCACGGCATAAAATTGCGCGTCCGCCGCCCCTTCTGAATTTTCTTTGTGCGATATCGCGAAATTCGGTAAAATAGTGAGCAGACTCTTGTATAGTAAATAGTAGAACAGCAACGGAATTTGGTGGTCGTACTCATAGGGGGTGCGTGATGCCTGCAAGTCGCGAGTCTGTCAGCATGCCGATTCTACCTATTAAAGGAATTCTGTTCCCCGGAGCGAAAACCAATATGGTTATCGAGGACAGTTCCTACAAGGTCATGATATCTTACTGCATACAGCAGGATACTGGCCTGTGTGTCTGCATGGAGCGTCCTCCACAAGACTCCGGATCTTCTCTCGCGGATACGGCAGAGCCGTCCAATATCGGCACCTCAGCGCGCATCCTTCAGGTAGTCGAGTTGGAGGGGGGGCGCATGCGGGTAGAACTTGCGGGAATCAGCCGGATTAGTTTGCTTTCTTATCGGCATGGAAGCCGGTATATGGTGGGCCAGTTCAAATATCTTCCCGATTTGGATGACTCGGTGCCAGCCCCTTTAATTGATGAGGCTCTCGCTTTAAGCTCGGAAATCTGGAGCTTTATTGGTCCAAATCGCTCCCGTCCCCAGATTCCGTCTGAGCCTGAAGCCCTGTCCTATTGGATCGCCGCGCATGTGCCGTTTGCCGTACCCTCTCAGCAAGAATTGCTGGAGCTGCGGACGACCCGCACCCGCCTGGCAAAAGAAGTGTCCCTGGTGCGCCGGTTGATGGACCGCCTGCGCAGCGAGCAAACCATCTGAAGCCAGACCATCTCAAGATGACCCTGCGGTGAATGTGGCCGGGGTCTTTTTTTGCCATCGGGTCCGTTCCCCGCGGGCTTCCTGCCATTACGTTTGGGACAGTGCGGGAAGAATGTGCTCCGCCACTACATACGCCCAGTACCGGCGGTCGGGGGAAAAACGGTCGATGCGGGCATGGGGGTCCAGATCAAACAAGCTGGCATTCACCTGAGAGCCTATCGTCACCGTCACCCCGCCGGCGTGATAGGCCCTGGGCCAAAACACTTGCACGGCCAGCTCCAGGCCACGGTGGCGCAGAGACCATACGCCTGGCCGGGAACTCAGGCGGTCCAACACCCAACCTTGGGGCAGGCGGATTCTTGCCGGGGCTGAAAAGTCTCTAGGTGTGGGCCACGGATATTGCGTCAGTTTAGCTGCCAGGTTTTCCTTGAACTCGGCCGCTCCCGCCCGCCTGACCAAGGTGCCCCAACTGTGCGTATGGTCGGGAGTGTGGCCTGCCACAACGGGCTGCACCCGGAATATAGGAAAGCGGTGCATCTCCTGCCGCATCATTTTTATGGCATTTTTATGAAGAGAACCTTTGAGCAACGTATACTGTGCTTCCAGCCGGGTGCTCTGCCGCCACCGTTTCAGGGTCACGTTGGTTCCCCAAAACTCGTTCCACTGCGGGCTTGACCAGTGCATCGCCGCGCGCAGTCCAAGGGGCTCCGACCACTGTGGCAGCGCCGTCCAGAAATCCGCTTGGTCCGCCGAAATTTTTAAGCCCAGCCAGGTGACGCGCACAGGCAGACCCAAAATGTTATGGGGGTCATGGGAATGCTCCTGGCGCCAGCTCACCTTGAGCGGCCGGGACCCGAGCCGGTGGGCCAGTTGTTCCCACCATCCCATCAGTTGGCCATGGGCGCCGGGATTGGCGCTCAGCCTCCATTCCTCCATGCCGTAGGGGTGCTGCCACTGCTCAAAGAGCCCCCACTGGGTACGGGCCGCCTGCTGCAGACGGCCATGCTCCCACCATTCCACGCGGTCAGAAAGGTGCCAGCCGGCAGGGTCCCAGCTATCCACCGCCAAGGCCCAGATCCATGTGTCGCGGGGAGCGCGAATCGTGATCGAGCCGGGCTGCCAAGTGACTGCGGCGTCTCCCCCAAATGGGATCACGATGCTGTCTGGGCCGGAAGCCGCCAGAAAGTGCAGCAGGTATTGCCACGTGAGCTGAACTTCCATGGGGTCGAGCCAGCCTACCACCTCCATCGGCGAGCGCAGCAAGGGGATCCATGGATCCAATAGAGCCATGCTTTTGCTTCCCAAAGAGAGAATGCGTGAGGCGACATTCTTGTTGAGGCTTTGGAGCCATTCCTCGGTTTGCTCCACATCAGGCCAGAACCCGCGGGCAACCAGGGGAGTTGTTGGTGAAAACTGTGCAATGAGCTGCAAGGGACACCTGCCTATTACCGTCATGGCGTTTACGATTAGTATACCAAAGTCGTGCCCTATTCTCCGCGACGGCTATGCATTCCTGGCAGCCGTAATGTTTTTCCACTTTGCATACTTTTTCCCAGCCGCCTCTCTATTGCGACAGGGATTCTTGCGCGCGCCGGCGCGCGATGCGATCAGCCACCGCATCAAACAGCCCTATCCGAAAACGGAGAGCCTGACGGGCAATCTCCGCCGCGCGGTCGGTTTTATCCTGGTCATCTCCGCATAAGTAGCGGACTAAGCGGGAAGCGAGAGGGCCATGGCTGTCTGTGTCGATTTCAATGTGCCGTTGCAAGTAATACCGGAGGCGCTCCAAGGCGTTGTCGTGTCCGAGTCCGCCGATAATGCGCAAAAACATTTCCGGAATGATGTCCTCGCGCCCATAGAAAAATGCCGCCGCTACTTCATGGGTGGCGGCGTTTTGGGCCAGTCCCAAGTCGAAACGAACAAACGCTTTCACCCTCTCGTCCACTTCCAGAGCGTCAAGCGCGTCAGACCATTCGGCACCGTGGCGCAACTGCTCCAGGAACCCGCGGATCACGCGGCTGTCCGCCCCAATCTGTTCCATGGCATCCAGATATAGGCAAAAATGGCTTTGATAGCGACCATCTCCCGCTTCATCCGATTCTTCCCCCACGACGATTTCGTTGACGAAACGGGTATAGGGCTCTTGGCCCCGGGGGAGCCACGGCACTGCGGTGCCCGTTAAGTCGTGCTGAAGCCGCTTAAGCAGGCTCATAAAATCCCACACGGCAAACACATGGTACGCGGTGTACATTCGCAGATCTTCCATGCTGCCTATCACCTGATATACCGGGTGCTGCAGCAAGGACTGGCGCAGTTCTACCAGCGACTCGTCCTGATGTTCAGCGGTCAATTCCCAACCTCCCCTGTCGTATGCTGCTGTCAAAGCTATTGTGCGGGCCCACGAGCAGTGTATACTAAATGACAAATGCTGTGGTAGTAGGTGACGAGATGTTATTGGCGGCTCAACGATTTGAACGTGTTAACTGGTCAGTGGTGGAATGGGATATCCGGCAAAAAGGGTATTCCATTATTCCCCGCTGGCTGACGAAGGCCGAATGCCATACCCTTCGGGATCTATGGCCCAACCCTGATTATTTTTGCCCCACCGTCGAGATGGACCGCCATCATTTTGGGTACGGGTGGTATCGCTATTTTCATTATCCCCTGCCGGAATTTCTGCAGCAGTTCCGCCATGAAATGTATCCTTATGTCGCGAGCATCGCAAATCATCTCTGGGCGACGTCCCGCAGCCCTGTGCCCTATCCTCCCTCTCTCGACACGTTTCTAGACCGCTGCCACCAGGCTGGTCAACAGCAGGCGGGCGTCATGATGCTCCATTATCCGACCAACGGCTACAATCTGTGGCATCAGGACCGCCATGGCTCTTTGCTGTTTCCGCTGCAGACCATTTTGGTGCTGAGTGAAAGCGGGGTGGAATTTGAGGGGGGAAAGCTTCTCGTGCAGGAAGAATACCCTCAAAAGCCTCCAGAACGGCACCTCATTGGAGGAAATATTGGGGATGTGGTGGTTTTATGCACGGCTAGCCGTCCCCGGTATGGCCATGGCCCGCGGAGCGGAGAATTTTTTCATGGAGTCTCCAAAGTGACCACTGGGGAACGCTATTCTCTGAGCTGCCTCTTTCACGACGAGTAATTTGTCCCTCATGCCGAGCTGCAACCGGCACGCTGGGACCAGTTAGTAGTCTATGGCATTACTCCTTCTGTAGAGTACAATAGAAGGGTCGTCCCATTTCACAAGCAGAGGAGATCCTTCATGATGGCACCGGACAATCTCATAGACGATTTGCAGGCTTTCGGGTTTAGCGCGCTTGAAGCGAAGGTGTACTTAGCTCTAATCGAGCAAAACGCCCCGTTAACCGGCTATCAAGTTGCTAAAGTTGCTAGTATCCCCCGCCCCAATGTGTATCCGGCGTTAAAACGCCTGGTGCAACGGGGC
>DAHWJO010000095.1:0-5678 GCA_027344105.1 Sulfobacillus sp. | reverse complement strand
GCATGTCTGGAGATTCCTGAAGACGGGACTGTCCGTTATGTTGCAGTCCCGTTCCGCACCTTGGGCCGCAGTCACGTTCAGACCCTGTCCGACCAGGTCGAAAAGCTGTCTCGGCTAATGCCCCAGCCCGCTTCGAGCATGGTCTTGACCCGCAGCGAAGGCTTGGACGCATTGCTAGCCCATGGGAGAAACCTGATCAACGGCACCACCGCCAGCCTTGACGTGGGCTCGTCTGTCGGTCTGGTGACTCTATTCGAATTTGAGCTGGCACAGTCCCGTGAGCGCGGAGTCTCGCAACGGTATTTATGTTTTGATAATTGTCCCGGCCAGGGTTGTGGTTTGTGCGTCCAGCCCTTGGCGATCACCCTGGGCAACTTTCATGAGACAGGATGGCTGGCAATGGTGAGCGACCACCGCCAAGCGTTCATTGCGACGGGCTATCCCGATCATCCGCAGACAGTCCTGACCACAATGGAGCCCATCATTTTCAGCCTGGATATGCTAATCAACCTCCGCCAGGCGGTGAGTCCATCGTAAACGGGTAATCAGAGGTTGATGCTGAAAGGCAAGGGTCCTGGGGATACCGGGCCAACCGGAACCTGAATGATTACGGGCACCGGCGGAAACGAATACCCCGGAAGGCCGGACCCGTAACCGTTGCCCCCGCCATAACCGCCATAACCGTCGCCGTTGCCACCGTAACCGCCCCTGGCTCCATAGCCACCGTAACCGCCTCCGGCTCCATAGCCACCGTAACCGTTGCCCCCGCCGTTCCCGTAGCCACTCTGAGGGAATACAGAGTAGGGAAATCCTTGGCTCGGAGAAGGATAGGACTGTCCTCCGCTCACTTCTTTGGTGGTAAATGAGCCGTCTTTCATGACCGAGGGCTCTACTTCGCTTTGCCCTCCCGGACCCGTCATGACCAGGGCATTCGCCGCGCGGACGGCCTGGCTGTTGGCCTGGACATTGCTGAAAGTCACATTGCCCGTCATCCCTAATGGATAAAGATTACCGGAAGTGCTCGCCGGGTCCTCAAAAATCCATTCGGCTGACGATTCCATTCCCTGCACATATCCAGAGGATACCGTCATGGGGACCGTCTTGCTCTGCGTCTTGCCCTGATAGGTTGCTGTCACCTGCAAGTCCCACTCAGTTCCCGTCACCGGCGCAATACTCGCCGCAATCGTGGACCCAATTGGCACGGTCATGATGTTTTGGGCATGCTGGGGCAATTCCTCGACAAAAACCTGTGCTGTGGTGGCTCCCCCCGTCTGCTGTTCGATGGTTCCGGTCTGCAGGAGGTCCTGGCTGTTCACTCCGCCCAGTCCAACCCACTGCGCGGCCACTCCGCCAGCACTCGTGAGGTCGGGCACCTTCCAGGTGGCCGACACGCTGTGGTAAACGCCCGAGGACACGACATAGCCGGCCCAGTTTTGCGAACTCTGAATGGAAGATAGTTTGGTAACCCGAGCGTATTTCACGGCCTGAGCTTTTTGCGTGGCCAATCCCTTCACGGCAATACTAGACCCTATGCTGCCGTGGCCATATAATAAAAAGGCTTCTATGCCACATAATGTCACGCCTGCCAGAACTTCTTTGAAGAGCCGACGACGGTCCATGGATGTGCCCCCCTTTTCCCTTAAATGTTTCGCAATGTCTTTCCGTAAGGCTATTTAACCACCGAATCATTGCAAAACTGTTAACAACTGGGTAAGGAAGCTGAGATTTGCCTGAACGTCAGTCCCGAAGCGGGGCATGTTCCATGACTCCGTCAGGTCCTGGCAAATGGCGCTTCAGTTGCTCTTGCGCCATTGTGATAAGCTCTTGGTCACCGGGCTGGAGCGGCGCCGTCCCGACCAGGCGCTTCCAAGTTTCCACGGCCTCGTGGGGCTGACCTGCGACTTGGTAGGCTTCCGCCAGAGCGCTCAGCACCTGAACGAGAGAATATTTGTCTTCATCTGGCACGAAGGTTCGATGCCATTTGCGCTTCTGACTGGTAATCTCCGTCGCTTTCAGATACTGGGCGATGGCCTCGTCCGTTTTTCCGAGAAGGATCAGCAGATCTCCCAGTCTCTTGCGGGCGGGTATTAAGTCTTTTTTTATGCGGTTGGCCATCCGGTATTCGCGGATGGCATCCAGGGTCCGGCCCTCACCTTCGTAGCGCACAGCCCTCATATAATGCGGCTCCGCTTTATCGGAATATTTCGTCGCCATCAGACCACTCTCCTCCCCCCTGTATTTTATCACCCGCCTCAAGAGGGTGCAGGGTAAACACGGGGCAAGGAGGCCAGTTGGGTCCAGTGGCGCTGGTGCGGCAGCTGATAGTAGACCGGCCCTGTCCACTTGGGTTGCCGGGGATTCACCACAATGCCCACCAAAGTGTTGCGGGCCAAATCCAGCCCCATCAGCCGCACTGGCCGGCGCATAATGTACACTGTCATTGGCCGGTGGTCAGGAAGAGCCCGGCTCAATCCGATCAGCAAAATGTAATCCTTAGGCGACAGGCGGTGATCGATCCACGCCACAGCGCCTGGATAACCATGTACGCCGATCGTGGGCGCAATAAGCGCCCCACAGCCTGAGACCGCCGCCAGCAGTCCCAGACTTAAAATTATGGGAACGATCCGCCTCATACCCATCACCTCCACTGCTTCTATCATAGGAGATCCCGCTTCGATAGGGCGCTTCTTTGTCGTTGAAATTACGCCCAATACTAGTATATCATCCAGTTGCGCGGGAAACCCCGGCATTCATGCCGGGGAGGGATAGCGCGGCAGCGGTAGCCTGCCCTATTCCCGCTCCTCCTGTCGTTGTCGTTATCTTGATCCACGAATATCCATAACCGTCTCCCCTTTGAATTAGAGTATAGAAACGGTGAGGGATGCCTTGGATCAGGCCGTTCCCGGTCTGGATGTTGAAATGGCCGCTGGCGCGAATGGCGACGCGGCCCAGATAAGCGACTGCTTTCTTGCCGGTGGTGACGATGGCTCTCACCATATCTCCGGTCTGGAACCCGAAAGCGCTTTTGCTTCGGGTCAGGTACCCGCGCGGGAAACCGTGCTGCGTCAGTCGCGTTCTTTGATACGCGCCGCGTCCCGTCGCCTTGATACGGAGAACGGGCTGTTGCCAGTGCTCCATGGCGTCTACGTGACCCACGCAGGCGGCATCGAGACCGTGTGCTTTCGGTACCGGCAACCGATGCCGGTTCCATTTGGTCCGGCCGCCGCTGGCGACTTCCACCTCCAGCCCTGTCGCCTTGAGCCGTTGGAACAATGCTCAGCGGGTGCTGTTGACGGCGGCGGCGTCTTTCAACGGCGCTTTGGCTTGAGCGGGTATTTTACGCACCCGTGCTGTATCCCCGGCCAGACACTGCTCGATGGGGCTATTGCCCTTGCGCTGGTTGCAGCCGTGACAGGCGATGGTCAGATTACTCACCCGGTCGCTGCCGCCTTGGGATCTGGGGTGAATGGGGTCGATTTCGAGCGGCACGTTCTCCCCTCCGCAATAGACACATTCCCGGCCCCATTTCTCCAGCAAATATTCCCGGACTTCGGCTCCGGCCAAGGTGCCTTGTTGGTACCCGACGCCGGAGATTTCGGGATTTTGCATAGCCTGCATGTCGAATCGCACCAGTTCTTGCGACAGCGCCGTCACCGGCGCCAGACGCATCAACCTTTCGACCCAAGCCAGCGTCGTATCGACCCAGTGCTGTAAGGACGGCGCCAGCCAGCCTTCCGGCTTGGTCCGGTTGTTAAAGCGGGCGGGATGATACCGCAAATTCCCGCGCCGGCGGCGGCGAAAAGCGCGGCGCTGTGTTGTCAGCGCGTCCTGGATCGCGTGACCACGGTGCTGCGACTCCAGCAGCATCAAAACCGCTGCGTTACGACGCACCTCGCCCGTCTCGGAATCGTCGGTTTCCGACTCCCGCACCAACGCCATTCCGGTGGTCTTGCTGCCGGGATCCAGCTTGAGCCGCACGGGCTGTAGGACGGAGTTTTCCTGTAAACGGTCCACCAAACGGATCGTGAAGGGCACCATCCGATGAACGCGCGCCCGGCCGCGCGCGTTTCTCCGAACACGGCATCAGGGGGTTCTGGCGCTTGTCGAGTACCAATACGGCCATTTACTGCCTCCTATATGTCCTTACGGACGCTTGTGACACCGCCTCACGGGTTTTGCCCCGCGTAGCGGTCTCCCCTCGGGAGTGTCTGCCACCACCTCTCATCTTTCGGTGACGGCAGGGACCTTCGGCGCTTTACCTTTCGCCCGCATGATTCCCACCTTCCAGGGTCCGGGACTGAGGAAGCATCCCGGAGTGGGTCTGTACGACCTGTGGCAAACGTCTGCACGATAAGACTCGTGCTCCCTGGTCAACCCAGCGAGGCTTTCACAAGCTCCGCCCTTCAGAGCGGGGTAGGTGACGCCATTTTCAGCATGATTTGTCTTCTCCCCCCACAAAGATCTCGCCGTGTCCCCCTTCTTCTATTCGGGCTCTTACGGCTGAGGGCCATGGCCAGTGCTCCTTCTGCTATGATAATAATGAAGGGCCACCGGCAGCGCAATGCCTAGAACAGCAACGACGACGAGGCCGGCGTCAATCAGTTTGAACTGCGCCATGACTGAGAGAATGCGGTTGCTGAAAAAGTAGCCGGACAGCGACCAGGCACTGACCCATGCCACTGCGCCCACGGCGTTCAAGGGAATAAAACGGCGCCACGGGACATTGTTTGCCCCCGCAATCCACCCATTCAGCTGCCGGAAACCATCAACAAAGCGGGCACCGGCGATGAGCCAGACTCCGCGGTGCACTACCCAGCCATTGAACCGGTGAAGCATTTGAGGGCTCAGGCCGACATAGCGGCCGAATCTTAACAGAAGGCGGTGGCCGAAACGGCGGCCCAGCAAAAATCCAACCGTATCGCCAATCATTCCGCCAAGCGCCGCTACAATGATCACGTCCGTTATCCTGAACACATGCTGGCCAGCGAGAATGCTCGCGGCCACCAAAATAGTTTCCCCAGGCACTGGCACGCCAAAGTCCTCGAACAGCACTCCCAAAAATATCGCAAAGTATCCGTAGCGGTGAAGAAAAGGAACCACGTACTGGATCAGTGCCGGCAAATGAGTCACCTGATGCATAGGTCCTCTCCTGTCATCCGTGTCTCTATGTTGCTGAGTATGACTCTACGAAGTGAGAAGCGCATGAAAATCAGCAGGCATAAATACCACCCGTCATTGCATAAAAATGCATGATGGCGTAAAATGATAAAAACTTTAAGGAGCGGTGCATGTGCTCATCCGAGCGGCTCGTTTCTCAGATTTGGATAATATCGGGGCCCTTGTCGATTATTACGCCGAGCAGGGCGCTCTCCTTCCCCGAAGCCGGGAATCCTTGCTGGCATACCTCCCTTTTCTCGGCGTCGCTTGTGAAGGCCCTGAGCTGGCCGGCATTGTGGCCCTGCACCAGCTTGAGCCTACTGTGGGAGAAGTGCGGTCGCTGGCGGTCGCCCCGGCTTTCCACAAACAAGGCATTGGCGAAAAACTGGTGCAGTATGCCGTTAATCAGGCCCAGACGGCTGGGTTCGCAAAGGTCATTTCATTTACCCGGCAGGTCGCGTTTTTTGAACACTGCGGGTTTCAGACCGTATCCCGCGACAGTGTGCCTGCCAAGTACTTTA
>DAHWJO010000094.1:0-13500 GCA_027344105.1 Sulfobacillus sp. | reverse complement strand
GAAAATGCGGCGTTGGTTTTTGGAAATTTGTTAGGTCAAGGAGTAATCTTTCGCAAACCCGCTCTTGTTTTTAGGAAGTCAGGAACTTTGTTTTTGTATGCGTTGGGGATTTGTGCGGTCTTAGGCATTTCTTATGCTCCCAGTGGCTGGATTTTGGTCGGCATGTTGGCATTGTTAGGGTCATTGATAAGTATCTATGGGGTCCTATGGACTGCGGCGATTCAGGCCCGAGCAGCCACAAAGGACACCGGGAAAGTGACGGGTGCGCTGCGAACCACGGGCGATACGATGAGTGCGGCATCATACCCCTTGATTGGATGGGCCGAACATGACCCGGGGATAACAGGCCTCATGCTGGTTGCGCTACTCGGAGGGACTCTCGGTTACATTTGGCGACACTATGCCGCACTGTTTGCCGCTAGAGATCGACAATGATATGAATGTCTTGTGTGGTGGCGGGTGGAAGGCTATCCTATAGGCATTGCTTTCGTTGTGTCTCCGGTAAAATGATGGATTGTTTCGGTAAAGGACATCAAAAACTATGATCATCCATACGAAAGATTTGAATTTGCTTAGGGCTTCTTCACCACCTGCCAGATTGTTTTACCTCTCCCCACTAAGGGAACTCCGATGGGCCTTGCATGTGTTATCCAGCCCAAGTTATCACGGCGTATTTTTGCGGTGGGCTTTAGAGGTACGGCAGCGCCTTGCGCCTTCTTTTCTGGAGCGAATAGACCGATTGGCTCCATTTTTTCTGGTCGGCCTATATCTGCCCGTTGCCTCAGAAGGGCAGGGGCAGCCCGATGCGAATTTTGAACATGAATTAGACGGCTATAGGACTCTATCCGAGGAGGCACGGACGACTCTTTATCGGCACTATGAATATCGTTGGATCCATGACTTTGACACACGTATGGCCCGGCATTCGGAGTGGGAGAACTGGGCCCGCATGGCACAACCCGCATGGTGGACAGCCTCGGAGGAGTCTGGGACGCACTGGTGGGATGAATTGGGTACGGTCATGAAGGATTTTTGGGATCAAGAATTTGCGTCGATATGGTCACAAATTGTGGTGGAGATGCAAAGGGATATTAAAAATCGGCTGACGCAGGTCGCGGATTCTCCGACAGCATGGTGGCAACGAATATCTCCTCGTATACGGCTCGAGCAGGATACGGGAACCATGAGAGTGTTGGTGCCGTGGAAGACCGAAATGACAGTATCAACGACCCGCATGGCTCTGTTCCCCAGTGTATTTTGTTGGCCTCATTTATGGGTGGAAGGAATTCAAGATGGGTTAAGCATCACTTACCAATCGCAAGCGATTATTGATTGGGCGAGTCCTATTCCCACTTCGGGCCGCTTGGAGCGATTGCTGGAGATGGTGAGCGAGCCGACCCGTTTCCTCATTGTCCGTCATCTCTTTGGAACTATGGGAACCACGAGCTCGATTGCTCGTGAGCTTCGCCTGAGCCCCAGCACCATTTCCCGGCACCTCACTTTATTGCATTCTTCTGGCCTGGTCGATCGGATTGCTATGGGCCACTATGCTCTCTATCGTACGAATCGGGAGGTGTTTCTCTCCATTGCTCATGAATTAGAACAGCTTCAGCGGCCTCCCGTTCCGGAATTTTTAGGATGGGAATAACATGATTCTGTTTGGCCGGGCTCCTATGTACCTGATAAGTAAGATATGGAAGCAGCGGACGCTTTGCGCTCAAACGTTTGACGGATCGGTTCCTTCCCCCCATGGAGTGGACCGGGGATGCTTGCGATGAGAAGCAGCAGACTCTGAAACCTTCTTCAAGCTCATGCCCACAAAAGCTGGGACTGAAGACGGTGAGCAGTCCCATGATGCTAGACGGCTCACGATCTTCGTTGGTTAGTCATCTCTTCCACTCGACCCAAACCGATTTTGTTTACCATGGGCCCTGATTTTTTGTCATGGACGATGAACTCCGCCGATTTATCCCGGCGACCATCTGGGACCAGATCATGTTGGCACAGCCCATTGGAGAGGCAAGTCTTCATCAATTGTCCTTCGCAAGCGTTCAGTGCCAACTGCGCCGGGGTTCATGGAATGCATTAAGGCCGTTGGGCTGACATTCTTTTCCGGTCGATGAAGATAATGGAGATCAGCAATGCTTGGTGGAGCACGGGACAAATTGATAGCCCCGGCCTGGTAGCGTCTGGATATGCGAGCATCCGATATGTTGGCGAATACGGTGCACGACTACGTGCAGACTGTCCTCACTCCATTGAGACCATCCCACTTCAGCGGCATAACGGTCGAAGTCTCTTAAAGCCAGCGGCTGTCCCGTATGGCGGGCGGTTAAAACCAGAAGCTGCATCGCACGCCAAGGGAGATCCACAGGGCGACCCCGATGCCGCATCTGGTGCCGGGTCCAATCGATTTCAAGGCAGTCTAACTGCTCGATAGATCCTGGCACGCTGTCTCGCGTCCGGCTTAACACGTAACCGCCTTCGTCCCAGAGCCAGACGTGGGCCGCCGATAGCCAAGCCTGCTCGAGGAGGGCGTCCAACCAGTCTTGGTCATCTGTCCACGCTGCAAGAGCGAAAACCGTCACCTCCGCCGTGGGTATGACGTCCAGAATCTGGTGGACGGACAGCAGGACCGTCCAAGTCACTTCCATGGGGAGCTTGACCCACCCGAGAGGGACTGACGCTCCGGAGGATCGGCTGGTCGGCGCCATAGGCAATGGCGGCAGTGTCAAGCAGCTTTGAAAAGTATAACCCAGCCCCCGCAATCGATGAAGATGCGCCGGGAGAGTTTTCCGGACGGCATGCAGGGCAACGTGCCAAGCCGAAGGGGACCACTGCTCGGACGGGGTGAGACCGTGGTTGACGGCTTTTCGGGTCCACAACTGATGGGGGGAACGGGCCAACTCTGTGGCCAGCTTTAATGCCGACCAAGGTACCCGGAGGGGGACTCCTTGATGTTTGACCCATCGGTCGGGCACGCTGGCGGTGAGGCAGGAGACGGGAATGGTTCCGGACCCGCTGAGGGGAGAAACACCTGTCGTGTGCACGCGGGTAATATACCAGGGAACCTTATGAAACCGCCCCACCCAGAGGGTCAGACCCCGCCCGGCTGTGCAGGTGTCCTGTAATACGGCACGCAAGGATTGTACAGTGTCAAAATGTTGGAGAATCCTAGAGGATAACGGCGTATTCTGGCATATTTCCATGGGGGTGACCTCGTTTCTTTGAGGAGTCTGTCCTCCCTGTGGAGCGTCTGGGCATCTTCCACCGTGGTCACAGCCCTAAAAGGGGCGTAATCAGCTGGCCGGCTCCCATGCCAATGACTGCAGCAGCGGCAGCAATGGCGAGAAACAGGAGACCAGCGTGCCACCAGGGTTGTGACGTGCCCCGAGCGGTAATGGCCCCGAGCAGGAAGGCGGTTAGGGCTGAGAGGGCGATGGTCCAGGGAAAGGCCTGAATCGGCCGGGAGACCAATAAGTCGGGCAACAAAGGCGGAAGCGACCCCACTAACACCGCGAGCGCCATGGATCCTGCATTGCGCCAGGGATTTTCAAATGCTTCCGGAATGATGCCGAGCTCATCGCGCAGCATCATGTGCAGCCAGAGGGAATGATTCTTTTCAAAGCGGTAAAGAATCATCGCCGTTTCTTCCGCGGAAAATCCGTAGCGCAGGTAAATTTGGCGCATTTCATCTAACTCTTCGTCTGGACAATCCTGCATTTCCCGCTTCTCCCGCTCAATTTCGGCTTGTTGATAGCGCACGGTCGTGTGCGTCGCCAAAAAAGATCCTAAGGCCATGGACACGATCGCGGCGAGGATGGCTGCCGTCGTAGCTCCTAACACAATGCCTTGAGACGAATGGGCAAAGGTGAGGCCCGCAACCAGGCCCACAGTGGCCACCAAGCCGTCGTTCATGCCGAATACCCATTGCCGCACAGTAGCGGTTTGGGCACTATGCCAGGTCTCAGCCTGATATTCTTGCGGATGCTCCCATGGAGTCTGGGCCATTAGAGGGAATCACCTCCAATCATCTGCGATTCGGGATCTCCCGTACTCCCGTCACCCAGCCAGACCGTGTGGTGGGAGACGGGGGAGCGGTGCCGACGGATGTCGCGTTGGGCGGAATAGCCCACAAATACCGTGCCGACGAACACACTGCCTTCTGGGCTCTTAAGGAGGGCGCGCACTGCGGGTCCGTGGTAAATAGCTCCGGTCCGCCAAATCGCACCGAGTCCGAACCCATGCGCTGATAGTAGAAGATTTTGGACCGCTGCTGCTGTGGCGGCATAATTTTCTTGTGTTTGCTGAGCATTGCTGCCGAGCGTCGAGTACACTGCAATCAACACGGGGGCGCTATGCAGTTTCCGGCGTTCCTTCACGGCTTTGGCCTCTGCGCTCAGGGCATTAACGGACGACACTCCCTGAGTCAGATCGTCATGCACGGCATCGGCCAGGACTGTGCGCGCGGCACCCGACACCACTGTGAAGTGCCATGGCTCAGTCAAATGGTGGTTGGGTGCCCAAACAGCGAGCGCTAAACAACGTTGAATTAACTCTGGGGGCACAGGCTTCGGGTCAAACACCTTGACACTCTGCCGTCCTAATATCGCTTCTTCTATCAACATGGCTACAACTCCTCGTGCTGCTGTGGTAGGGAGACAAGGGTCACGCTTTACCGTTATGGGGCCACCCAACGTCTCGGCCGGAGAGGGCCGCGCATACGGGGGCACTTTGTAAACAGTACCGTGGAGACTCTAGAAGACTCTAGATGAAGATGTTCGCCTGCGGTAGCGGCGGTCCAGAGCATGCGTGGGGCTCGGCAAACTCTGGACCGCTGGCTGCCCGGACAATATCGTCAGAAAGGGTCTGCATGCGGCCGAAAATCTTTAGAAACCGCTATATTTGGATCTCGAGGACATGAAAATCGGCATGAAGCGCTTAGAGGGCCGACTGTCCCGACAAGTAGCCGTCAGCTTGCTTTTGGAGAGTGGCAAGAGCTTGGGCCACCGATTGCCGACCCGTGACCGCATTGAAGAAGGCGGTATCCAATACGGCTTGCACCTCTTTATAGGCTGTCGGCACGGGCCGGGAAATGGTGTAGGGTGAGGTCAAGATCTGATTGGCCACTGTCAGGCCGGGATGGCTTGCCAGAAAGGTTGACGGCATTTGGGCTTCTCCGGTTGAGGTGACGGGCGGGTACCCCGAGTGCTCGCCCCAGTAGGCCTGGGTCGCCGGCGTCAGCCACCAAGCTAGGAATTTGCCTGCAGCCAAGTCTTGGGCATGCGTATGACTGGTCATGAGGACAAAGCCCAGTCCTTGGACGAGATTGGCGGAATGGCCCGTGGAGCCGTCCGGATAAGCAAACACCCCTACCGGGAACTTCCCTCCCGCTGCGGCCAAAATCTTTTGGTATCCTGCCGAGGTGCCGTCGGCCATTGCAAGTTTGCCCGACCCGAAGTCTGCCCGGATTTCGGTGCCGTGGGCAAAAATCATCTCATTTTTTTGGTAGAGGGAGCGAAAATAGTTAAAGGTTGCGGTGGCCGCGGACGATTGAAAATCGGCGCTCTTGCCGTGCGACCCCGGTTGGAAGATCTGTCCGCCGTTACTTAAGAACGGGGGAAGAATGTGGGCGGACGAATCCTTCCAGGCTATGGGGATGACACCCGGGTCCTTGGCCTTGACTAGTGCGGCATCTTGGGCGAGTTGGGCCCATGTGGTCGGGGGAGCGGTGATGCCGGCTTGGGCAAACAATGTCTTGTTATAGGTGATCTGGCTGACCTTCGCATCAGCTTCAATCCGGTAATGTTGGCCATTGACTTCCCCGTTGTGCCACACCACAGGAAAAACGGCGGATGTTTCCGAGGCTGGCACTGTGGAGAGCAGCGAATTCCATGAGACTAGCGCGTGGGCGGTGAGAAAGTTGCCGTCGTAATGACTGATTTCCGCCAAGACGGGCGCGTCCCCCGCTGCCAGAGCGCCTAAGGCTTTGTGACTGGCTTTGGTCACCACCAGCTGGACATGGACCGTATGGTGGCTGGCGTTGAACTGTTTGACTAGAGAGGTCATGGTCTGCCCAGCCGGACCGCCTGAGGAGTGGGATTCCCATAAGGTGATGTCTTGCACGGCGGCTGCGGACTTTGCCTGAGCGGAAGCCGTGCCGCACCCCGCCAATGTCACCAAACTTACCGCAGCGGCTCCGACAGTCATCAGGGTACGCGAAGATTTTTTCTTGGTTGAGAACATCGATTGTTGAGTCACAGTACATCACCAGCCCTTTTCATTGTATGGGGTGAATCCTTAGTCAAAGGCACCGTTCATGGCTCATTAATCTTTGGCGTTGAGGTCCCCGCCAGCCACTGCTTGCACAATGTATCGCTGGGTGAAACCAAACACCAGGAGAATGGGGGACAGGGCAATGAGAGCCGCGGAGGCCAACTCCCGCCAATTGGCTTCATACGCTTGCATATAGTGGCTTAAGGCTAATTCAATCGGTTGAATTTGCGGGCTATTGGTCATAATTAACGGCCACTGAAATTGGTTCCATGAGGCAATGAAGGTCAAGAGCACGGTGGTGGCCACCGCGGGTTTGGCCAGAGGCACCGCGACCCGGCGGATATAGGTGAGCGTGCTCACCCCTTCTATGCGGGCTATTTCCCCAAAGCTTACGGGGATCTTCTTGAAGAATTGACGGAACAGGAAAATGCCCGAAGTGCTGGCCGCAAAGGGCACGACCATCGCCGCGTAGGTGTTGATCAGATGCAGATGGAACATGACCACATACTGCGGCACCAGCAGCGCCTGAGCCGGCAACATCATGACACCCAGGATAAGGAAGAAATACGCAGTCTGCCCTTTGAAGGGGATTTCGGCGAGGGCATAGCCTGCTAGGGCGCTGGTGGCGACCACTAATACAATGGTAGCTGTAGTGATGCCCACGCTATTCAGTACATAACGCATCCAGTGGGTATGCGTCAGGACGTAGACCATAGGGGCCCAATGAAACAGGGGAACCCAGACCGGCGGCAAATGATAGACGGCGCCGTGATAGCCGGTAGCCAGGACGAGGATCCAGTACACCGGGATGATGAACAGCAGGGCCACGGCTAAGCGCACTACGGGCCACAACTTCGACGCACGCATGGATGTTTCTCCTCTCTCTTCCCGTAAACCCTAACGGTAGAATACGAAACGGTCTGCGAACCATTTTTGTATCAGTGTGAGTCCCAAGATGAGAACAAACAGAATCAGGCTCATCGCTGAAGCTAGCGAGAAATGCAGGTACAAAAAGGCTGTTTGATAGATAAGCAGCGAATCCGTGGTGGTCGAAAAGGCTGGACCGCCTGCCCCGCCATGGGGACCTCCCGTGAGGGTGTAGACTTGAGAGAAGGTTTGCATTGTGTTAATGGTTGCGAGCACAATCACAAAGAAAGTGATGGGGCCGAGCAGGGGCCATAAGATTCGTTTAAAGACGCGCCACCCTCTTGCCCCGTCCGTTGCCGCCGCTTCCAGGACGGACCGCGGAATCGAAGCGAGCCCAGCCAAAAACAAAATCGTGTACAGTCCGACCGAGTGCCACACCGTGTAAATCATGACGGAGGGCAGAGCCCAGTGCACGCTTTCGAGCCAGTTCGATGGGGGAACATGAAAAAAGTGCAACACCACGTTGGCCAGTCCGAATTGGGGGTTGAAAATCCAGACCCAGATAATGGATGTCGCCACGACGGGGGTCACGTGGGGCAAGAAAATGAGCGCGCGGCTGAAACCGCCCCCAAAGCGTCCCATGCCTTCCCGCAATAAGAGCGCCAAGGCCAATGCCAAGAGTGTGGTGGCGGGGACGACCGCGACCACATAATAGGCGGTGTTGAGGAGCGACTGCCAGAAAATCGGCTGGTGCAATAACGTGGTGAAGTTTTTGAGTCCCACGAAGGTGCTTTGCGAGGCGAAAATGCTCCAGTGGAAAAAAGCGATATATGCCAAAAAGAGTGCCGGTCCATAAAAAAATATCAAGAAGACCAGCAAACTCGGCAGGATCAGTCCATAACCCCAGACCGTATCGCGAAGCTGCTGCCGGGTGACCGACCTGCTGTGCGGTTTTGGGCGGCTGTCAGGCTGAGAAGAATCGATGGAAACAGGCCGCGGCATCATGGTGTCAGGACCTCCTGGCGGACATCGTCTGGGTCTGGAACAGTGATGCGCGAGCCAGCCTCTCCCGCAAACCAGTGAATCCCGGACCATGGCACCGACAGTCGCGTCTCCTGATGGCGTTGAAAGCTCTCCGGTGTCCGGTGAGTCAGGCTGATAGGATGATGGTGCCAATGGCCGTGCGTCTGGCAGTGCGAGCCCAGAGACTCGATGGTGGTCGGCACAAACGCAAAGGCAAAAGCGTTGGTCAGCGGTTTAGGCACGATGTCTTCCGGCCTAAACCCCATATAGATGGTGTGCGATGTGGAGTCTTCCGGCAAGAGGGTGCTGACCGAGGTCGGGAGAGGGATCGGCGTCTCGGGTGAATGCGCGGGGTGGAACCATGCGACATTTTTATCCACAGCAATGCGTCCCGAAACGATGTTCATGGACGGGGAACCAAAAAACTTGGCCACGAAGATGGTGGAAGGATGCGCATAAATCTCCGCGGGGGTCCCAATCTGTTGGATGCGTCCCTGATCCATCACCATAATGCGGTCCGCCATGGTCATGGCCTCTGTTTGATCATGCGTTACGTAAATTGTGGTGATTTTTAGGCGGTCATGGAGCAAGCGGATTTCGGTGCGCATATGATCCCGGAGTTGTGCGTCGAGGTTTGACAGCGGTTCATCCATTAAAAATACCCGCGGATTCCGTACCAACGCTCTACCGAGGGCCACTCGCTGTTTTTGGCCTCCAGACAATTCACCGGGGCGCTTGGGCAGCAACTGCTCAATTTCCAGCAACGCAGCCACTTGCTGAACACGCTGCGCTATCGTGTGCTTGGGCGTCCTTTGAGCCTCGAGGCCAAAACTCATATTGCTGTAGACCGACATGTGGGGGTAGATGGCATAGTTTTGGAAAACCATGCCGACGTCGCGGGTATGAGCGGGCCATTGGTCGACGCGCTCGGTATCGAAATAAATTTCACCTTGGGATGGCCGTTCCAGTCCGGCCACGAGGCGGAGCGTGGTCGATTTGCCACTGCCCGAGGGGCCGACTATCACAAAGAATTCCCCGTCAGCAACCTCAAAGCTCAGTGGGGAGAGTACGTCATGTGAACCAAATGTCTTCATGACGCGGCGAAAAGTTACACGGGCCATAATATCCTCCTGTGTGAATAGAGTGGGGCATGAGTGAAACTGCTTACGGGTTTGACTATGGAGGGGAAGAATGAGGAGCTAATTAGAAAGAGATTGCTGTGCAGTTAAGAATAAGTTAAATGGAGTGCATAACTGCTCCATTCATGCTTGAAGCTGTGTAGAAGGATGGGAGTTCCCCGGGGGAGCGATTCGCTGCTGAATTTATCTGAGGGTGTGAGGATCAATGCCGAAGAGGTCATGAAAAGATTCGAGCAGAGTGCCCCGACGGAGTATCCATGATGCGAGGCTGCCCGGGCCGGCGTTCTGAGGATCTCGGGCAGTGTTAACAATCTACTATATGGGGGGCGTTTTGGCCGCATTCATAGAAGGGAAGAGGACGGTACGCAATGTTGTTCATCTGCATAACCGGGGCAATGGCGAAGTTGCCAAGGGGTCCTGAACGGTGCCGGCGAGGTGCCAGACCATGCAACGGTAAGCTGTTGCTACTACGCCTATCCTGTCCATAGACTGACGGCAAGACGTCCTCGCTTGGACGGCAATCTTGTCCCTAGGCTGGTCCTATGCCCCCTGGGAGACATGTGATAACGGGATGCCATGACTATTTTTCAGGATTTTAACCATCGGAAAATAGCGTTGACGGGCGACTTTGGCCGAAAGGTCCCCAACGAGGTCTTGTTGTTTCTCCCTTTTCCGGTCTTCACGGGAAAATGCCGTCAAGACTCAGTAAACGCTTCGCGGCCTTGACGGGTTCACCCATTTGACCACTGTTCCCATCAAATCATGGACAACGAACCCGTCAACGGCTGGGCATTATGTGATGGCAGAAACAGTAGGCAACTCATTAGAGAGTGGGGATGCTCTTGGTTTTTTGGAAGTATTTCAATCATCAGAATCTGGGATGTGGAGGGATCGATACTTTCCTGTTGACTTAAAGTCCCGCGCATTGCGCTTCTGAGGCCAGGCCAAGCAGGGGAATGCGCGGGGCGACGAGTCCGAAGAGAGGGGGGTGACAACGTGGTGGGCAAGTTCGTGACACTCTCCCGAGGGGTTGTCGCCGCCCCATGCATCGTGTGCAGTGGCAGCGGACCTTGGCTGGTGGTTCTGCCGATCCTCACACTTCCCGGCCCGGTCTTCGACCATGTGCACAAGCATTGTTCTACGGCGAATCACCTGGGCAACAGACTCGCACAATTTCCTAGCGTTGCGATTTCTTACGCCTAGTTCTCGCATACGAGGTACAGTGTATCCCTGATTTATGATGCTGCAGATCCCTGTTGATTCGCTACAAAACATCACAGGAACCAGAGGGAAGCAGGATGGCCTGCGCGGAAAGACAACCTTCTGACGATGGTGTGTTTAGGGAGGACGCGCCTACAATGACCCGGCACCCTGCGACCGTCTGGCGACATCTTGCGGGCGGCCAGCCATTAACGCTCGTCCGTATGTTCAAGCGGGATGCGCCGGAAGATGCCGTAGAGAGTGAGATCGTAAACTATCTTCAAACCACCCGCAATGAAAAATGGCAATCCGATAAACGGCAAAGCTAACAGACTGCCTGAGAGCAGCGGAGCGACCGCAGTGCCGTAATGGCGAACCCCGTTGGTCCAGAAGGCCATATAGGTACGGTCATCCGGGTGCACCATCGCCATGGTGTACGCTTGGCGTGTCGGCACATCCATCTGAGAAAGGAGATGACGCAGCCATAATAACGTCACCGCAAGCGCTGCGGTGGGCATGAGCGGCACCAGGATGAGCAACAGATTGGACGGCAGGTGGGTGAATACCATCGTATTGAGCAGTCCGAATCGCTGGGCCAAACGCACTGCCACCAGCGAGGAAAGTCCTGAAAGCAGATTGGTGCCGAAGAAGACACCACCCAATTGAACTAGGTTTAACCCGAATCGGGAGTGAAACCATGCCACCAAGAGGCCCTGCACGACGAATCCGGCCCCCAGCGCGTCGAGCGCAAAGAGTCCGGACAGTTTATATACCATGCGGCGCACACGGAGCGAGGGCACGGATGCGGAGCTCAGCCGGGCATGAGACGGGTGTTCCCGCATCGGGACTTCGATGGCGGCGGGCAGCCGTGCATACAAGATCAACTGGGCCAACCCGACCCCTCCATAGACCACGATGACTAGATGGAATGCTCCCATCGTTCCTTCAGTGCCGCCCAGCCATCCTAACATGCCAGCTAGCAGGGCCCCTACGGCGGTAGACGTGTACCCAACCAAGTTAAACCACGCATAAGCGCGTACCCGAGTCTGGCCAGCATACACGCGAGCAAGTACCGCCTGTTCGACCGCGAGGAATGGTCCGACTTCTTTGCCGGTTGGGCTGAGTGATCCGATTAACGCAACAATGGTCAGCCCTGCGACACTGGGATGGAACAACAGTGGAGTCGTGAGCACCCACAAGGCGCTGGCGAGGACGAGCACACGCCGGCGGCCCACATGGTCCGCGAAGCGCCCTAACAGCAGAGACAGTGTTGACGATCCCAATAAGGCGACCGTAAAGAGCAGCCCAATGATGGGCAGCGAGAGGCCGGCTTTCTGCCAATAGAGGGGCAGTACGATAGCCATGGTGCCAAAGGCCATTTCGCGCAGGGAGCGCGCTATCAATAATTGAGCCACGACTCGCCATGAAGGCGGCGCTGTTTTGGTCATGTGAGGCTGATCCCACTGCTAGCCATTTCCTCGTACACGGCGGCCCGGCCGGACACTGGCAAAAACACGTAGAGCCGCTGGCGCTTGGTGTCAAAAGCCAGAGTGGTTGCCCCGGGTTCCGTTGCGATCGTCTCTATGACCGTATAAGACGCCGTCTCTACCACCTGTACGCAGCCGGGCTGACCAATGGCCATATAGAGCCGGTTGCCGCGCTCATTGAGCCAGATGACATCCGGAGGCCCCTCCAGCGGCGTCTTGACCATAATCGACTGATCGGCGAATGCCCACACGACTAACTGGGCATCGTCGCAGGCTGCCATCAGCCGGTCCTTAAGGGGATCGAATGCCAAGCCGTGCGGTCCGTGGGCGCTTAGGGGGAGCGTGGCGACCGGGGTCAAGTCCCTTGCGGACAATCCCTGCACCAGCGCCGGTTCCCGAATATTGACCCAGTAACAGTCGCGGGTGTTGTCATACACCCCCCAACGCGGTCGGCCCGCCAAGGTGACAGTATTAAGGGTGTCGCCTGTCCTGGGATCAACACAACGCGCCTCGAATGCCTCAACATCGGCTACCAGCACGCGCTGGCGGAGAGGGTCCCAGACAACCCCGTTCGGTCTGGGACCTACTGTGATCGTGCGCAGGACCACCCCGGTGTGTGCGTCAAGTACAAGCAGCTGACCGGATCCGCGGGACGCGGCGATGATCCATTCCGGCTCCGGAGCGTAAAGTACGCCGCTGCCGCCCACGCATCCAGGAATGGAGCGGGTGTGTGTTCGGGAAACTCCGTCAAATTGCTCGAGTTGGTCTGCAGCAGTATGGGCCACGAATACTTGACCGGTCGTGAGACAAACCGCAGCGTGATCAAAAGGGCCAGACTCCGGTCGCGGCAGATCGACATACCCTATGAGCCGTAACATGCTTTCCATCTCCTTGGGTTCGGGACGTGTTATGATGCGGCAGGAGATTGCCCTTGAAAATACAAGTACAAGGCGTCGTACACGGGACTTTCCACCGCTAGCTTCCGCTGGTCATCCGGGCCGAAGAGATCCTTAAAGCCGCGGGCAATGGCTTTGAGGCCGGGGCCGAGCGGAGACCGGTCGACGTCGCCTTCCACATCGGCAGCATGCACAACTGTCGCTAGTGCCGTGAGGGCGGCATCTCCACCTAAGTCGTACTTGATGAGGAATGACTCAAACGAACAACGGCCGTCCACGTGCCCAAGTTCCGCCCCTGGCACGTCGTAGGGGATGGCCTGTTCCCGCTCGGCCACCGCCTGCACGTCGGCGGCAGGAACGTATAAAAACTCGGCGTTAACGTCCACAAACCGCTTGATTAACCACGGACAAGCCACTCGGTCCACATTAGCGTTTTCTCGCGTAATCCATTTCATTGCATTCACCCTCTCTAGGAATGTAACCACGGTTACATCATAACGAGTGACGTGCGCCGCTGTCAAGGCATTCCTAGATAAATCGTGATAAAATATTGTTGCCAGCAAGGAACTAGCGAGTGCTCGGAGAGGAAGAAGAGGGAGGGGGGCGTCATAC
>DAHWJO010000093.1:0-13511 GCA_027344105.1 Sulfobacillus sp. | reverse complement strand
CGGAGGCGAGCGCGTACTTCTGGGTGTATGTGGCGCTGGCCTGGATTGCCAGCTGGGTTGTGGTGTTCCTGCTGTAAAGGTAAAGAGAACCGAGAGAGTCAGGAAGAAAGGGCGAGATCACGATGGGAAATGGATTTTGGCCAACGTTGCCACTGAAGATGCCCTACAGCGAGGGTGTGCCGCACTGGTGGGACCCAGCCTGGTGGATCTTCCAGATTGTGGTGATGACGATTCTGCTGCTGACATTGCGCCGGGTCGCCATGAGCATTGACCGGAGTGACACCGCGGCCAAAGCGAAGTCAGGCCGGCGCCCGGGCGCCGGCGCCGACCAGCCTCCATCAATTCCAGGCTGATTGCGAACCGAATGCGACAGGACGGGACGAGAAATCGTTCCCGTCCTGTCTTTTTTGCAAGTACGGCAGCGAGAGCGATGTGGTAATAATTGCTAATAAAGCTAGCCAGTGCCATAATGCCCATGTGGAAATGTATGGAAATACTCAGGACGGAAGCCGTCTGCGGCGACATGGGGGCAACGCACCCCTGATGGCCCACACGGACTATAAACAAGGAAAGTTAACAAGGCAAAATGTAAAAGGGGTGGCTATGAGGAAGCAGACGCAGTGGACAAGATGGCAGGCGGCAGCAGAGAGTCTTCAAGAGAGGACCGGGTGAAAGCGGGATCAATGACAATGAGGGCGCCGCGGCTCCCGCGGCCTGCGCGGATTTGTTTGTGGTGAAGTTCACAACGCACCAGCGACAGCTACAAAGGATGAGACAAATGTGAGACGTTTGTTGATACACAATGAATTAAAGTAAAACTACAGAAATGATAGGGACACTCAACGGGCTGACCGTGAGAGAGCCGGGAGGGATGTGGCCTTTCCGGATGGTGAGTGTGGAGGAGGAATCGTCGGTGATCAGGGAAGCGGAATCATATAGTGACAGCCAAAACCCCATGGAACTGCTGCTCGGACGGGAAATGGAATGGCAGACGTTGACGGAGGTGCCCCGGCAGTCTTTGGCCCAGCGTCAGATTCTGTACCTGTGGGGACCACCGGGCTCAGGGAAATCCTACTTGCTGCAAAGATTTTTTGACACATTGGCGGACTGGCCCGGCGAAGTGGTGTTTACGGAGGCCCAGGATGGAGATTTGAGCTATGGGGACCTGGCGTCTGGGCCTGCTCAGGTGCACCAGACGAAAGGTCCGGAATCCCGCGCCCAAAGATTCGTGCATGCGGTAGAGGCGGTGGAAGACAAGTCGCAGCTGGTCTGGATTATCGACGACTATGACACCTGGCATACGCAACAGGCGTGGCTGTGGCCAAAGATTGCGACGATGCGCCGCGCAGGCGCCTGCATTATCTTGGCAGGACGGGAATCTCCCCGGAGATTATGGCCAGGGGAGCAGGCGACCTCTATCGTGTCGAGGCGGCTGAATGACTTTGATGCGGAAACATCGACAAAACTGTGCCGGGGCCTAAATGTGGAGGACCCGCACGTGATTCGCGAAGCCATTGCAATTTCCAGGGGCCGCCCGCGCCTGTTGTGCACGATGGTGGACGGCTTCAAACTGCTGACCGAGGATTGGCCCTCGGAAAATGACTCTGAGCTGGAGCGGATGCGGCCGGGGATGTCATCGTTTCTGCTGGAACAGGTGTGTCATCCCGGCTCCCGCAGGTTGGCGTGGCGGGCTGGGCAAGGCAGTGACCGGGATGTCGATGCGCTGGTGGCTGCGGCCGCTATGAGCCCGATGTTCAACCGCCAGCTTCTGACCGAGGTGGTTGGGTCGCCCGCTGTCCTGTCCTCGTGGGACGCCTTAGTGTCCTTGCCGTTCCTGGACGCCTATCAAGGAGGATTTTTCAGCATGCCGGCAACGCTCCGCATCCGGATCCGCCAGGCTGCGCAACAGGCCCGGCCCTGGATGTGGGAACAGTGGACACGCAAGATGGCCGCCTATTATCTGCACGATGCCCTGCACAAGCAGACGACGCATACCGATGTGTTCTGGGAGCGCATTCTCCCCCTCATCCGCAGCAAAATTGGCAACCCACTGTTCGCAGAGGACGAGTGGCTGGATGGCAATTTCAGGCTGACCTGGGGCAGACTCTCCGAACTGCCGGGATTCAGGTATGACAGAGCTGACCCCTTATACGCCCATGCTGAGGTGCTGACAGCATTTCACCATGACGGCACGGCGGCAGGGTACGCGGTGGTGGACCGGAGCGGCGAGGCCATGCTGGTGATTCATGACGTGGTGGAGACGTCTGGCGAGCCATTTGTCGGACCGATGCTGTTTTCGGTATTGATGCGGCACTTCCCCTCCCAGGGCAAGGTGCTGTGGGCGGGCAAAATGCAGTCCACCGCGCGAATGGCGCCGATTCTGGACCATGTGGGCTTTGGCCTGCCGATTTGCAAGGAGGATACCGCCCCCGTGCGGATGCTGGATCTGGAAACCCTCGGCTACCACGCCTGGCTGGCCCATATCCTGCGCGCTCCCCAGGCGCCGGCGCCGGAGAAACCCGTGCCGGTCATTCAGGAAGCCTTGCAGGTGCTGTCCCAGGAATCCCAGCTGGAGGAAACGGCCCTGGCGGCTTACTGGCAGAAGGTGGGGGGTCAAGGCGGCGTGCAGGCCTGGTTCCTGGATGCCCTGACGTCCGCGGATCTGGGCACGGCCATTGGGGGCAAAACGCTGTTGGCTTTGTACTATCTGGATAAGCAGGGGACGCATGAAGAGCTGGCGGAGCGGCTGCACCTGTCCCGGGCCACATACTTCCGCAATCACCGGACCGCTCTGGACCGGCTGGCGCAGGCGCTGTTTGGCTGAAGGACCAGAAGAAAAGAAGAGAACGCCGCCTACTGTCCGGGCGGCGTTCTCTTGTGGGAGGTGGAATAGAAGACGGCTTGCGCGTAGTCTTCAAGGGCTAGGCGCCGGGACTTCTGGATGGCCTCTGCGAAGTCCTCTCCGGGCCCGGACAAGGTGTACCCGACTCCAAATGGCGATTGCCAGGAACGCTCACTGGCGATGCGGCGGGCGACAGCTTGGGCGTCCGCATCGCGCGCCGCGGGCAGGAAAATGAGCCACTCTTTCCGGTCCCAATCGATGATAGCGTCATAATCACGGACGTGCTCTGGAAGATGTGGAGCTATAAGTCCTGTCCCGTGGTTGTCGGGAGAGTCCATCACCAATACATACACATAAGCCCAGCAAGGATCCAGATGGGTCTGGCTGCGCCTGATGTAGGCGTGAATGCGTGCCTCACCAGCCTTGCGGGTCAGGATGCGGCTGGAGGATTCAACAGGAAACCGCGGTACATTCTGAATTGGCGAGGAATGCAGAGCTGCTGGCCATGCGGCTAGCAGTTTTTTCAATCCCCGGTGGACGTAGCGCGTGGCACTGCTGGGAGATATATGCATCATCTGGCTTATTGCAGCAGCTTTGTGTCCCTGAGCGGCAAGTTGAATGGCTCCGAGCTCCATGGGTGTCAGCGCAGGGATGGCTGCCTCATCTTTTTCATATGCTTTCCGGGACATGCGGATTCGCCCTCTCTGCTCAGCTAATGCATTAGAATAACGTCTTGAGTGTAAAGGGTCGCGCGCGGTGAGACAGTCTCACGAAATGTCTCAATGTACTGCTCAATGAAGCGCATTCCATACGAAACTGGTTCTTCAGGATTAATGCCACGGTGGCTTGCGTTTTTAATACTGTAGTTAGGTTAAGGCGTTCCGCACAGTCTCGGTTAGGCTTTGTGAATGACGCGCAGGCACGTTTGGAACTGTTAGGCACAGTGGACTCCCCAATATCAGCACAGTGTGAAGTTGAAATCAGATTCGGAATGCCTACTTACTACCCGTGCTCCCACGGCTAATCGCTAAGCCTTCGCCGTGGCAAGGATCACTTGAAATATTTCTTCCCTAACTAAATCTCAATCGTGATGCGACAGTATAATTCATGATGCGGTCACCGGGAATTGTAATACCGTGAAGTACTGGCACTGTGGTGGAATGCCTTTTTGGCTGCCATGTCGGTCTGCACGTCGGCACGGCGCTTTCGGGAAAGAATTCATGGTCCAGTGCGTTGCTCAAGGTCCTGGTGGAAGAAGCAACTTCGGGCCATAACAACCAAGAAGGCCATGAAACGCCCGTGTCCCTAAGGTACCTGTGGTTATGCATCACATGGTGCGGTGATGGGGACACTGTGGGGTTGTCTTACGTTACCTCAGATTTGGCTCCGCATTTGCTCCGGGATAATCAATTTCGTTCAGTTCAAGGATAGCCATGTGCTGTGATCGGGGGAATGCCAAGAGTTTTGTGTGTAAAACCCGATTTAGGCTGGCTTTTCTAGGGCCTGTGACTGACAACTCCAGAGTGGTGCCGTCTAATTCGTACATAAGGTGTCAGGGTGTTCAGATTGGTGAGACCGTCATTGACACTGTCGGCGAAACTGCCGAGGGAAGACCAGTCGAGTACACTCAGACCAAGAAATTTATAGCATGTAGTTGGCCGAGCAGCGACACAATGGATGTCGGTCAATTTGGAAAAAAGGAGAAGCATGTGAATACTGCTGTATCTATGCATAATGTTGAGCAGGATTTGACGCAAAGTCCGGTGAGCCCACAAGGGCGAAAGCGATTTTTAAGTGAGTCGAAGATTTTGGCTTTTGGCTTTTGGATATTTTACTTGCTTTGCGGATTCTATTTAACTTTACATTTACATTATTATGCTGGAGACGCCTTATCGCGAGTGGCTAACGCCTATGATGTGCTCTTTGGTCGAAATCCTCATCTAGGTGCTGTGGGTTTCATTTGGAATCCGCTGCCCACTGTGTTTGAGTTGCCCATCGTGGCCTTGCATCCCTTCTTTCCTGCTGTGGTGACCAAAGGACTGGCAGGGATCGTTGTCAGTGGGGTGTTTGGCGCATGGGGTGCGGTTCACATGAACCGCATTTTGCGAAACTTCGCCGTACCGCACACTTTTCGCTTGATCATAACCTGCATTTTTGCGTTGAATCCGCTGATTATCCTCTATGCGTCCAATGGGATGTCCGACCTTATGCTGGTGACGTGCATTCTCGGAACTTACAGTGGGGTGTTTGACTACCTGTCCGAACATTCTCTCCGGCGGCTGGCAGCTGCAGGAATTTGGATGGCCATGGGATTAGGTATGCGATATGAAGCGGTTCCGTTTGGGGCACTGGCAATATTGGGTATGATGGCCGGATTGTGGGGAAAAGTGGATGCAGCGCACTGGAAAGGTGCTGCCGTGATTTTGGGTTCTCCTATTGTTTTCAGTGGAGGATTGTGGATTTACTTTAACTGGCTCATAATGAAAAATCCCCTTTATTTTCTTGATTCCAACTATGGCAATTTGGCCCAGACCCGCACTGGCTCCTTTTTGACACCATCTTTATCCTCAGCGCGGCACAGCCTAATAGGCACTGGCGCGTACATTTTTCACTTCTCCTTGTTGTTTTGGCCAGTCAGTTTGGCGGCTGCGGTGACTGCGTTGTTTTTAGTGGGCCGTTGGCGTGACAGCCGCGCACCTATACTCATGGGAGGGGCTCTCGGTGCCATCACTCTGGAAATCGCCTTCGCCTACTTGGGTAATCTAGGTCCGTGGGACCGATATTTTCTAAGTTTCATACCCGACGGCGTGTTATTCACCGCATTTGTTGGGGCGCGCCTCCAGGCGAATATGCACGGGCATTGGCGTATGGTCTGGTGGACGGCCCTTAGTTTACTTCTCCTATCGGGTGATATCGGTACCGTGATGGCACTGAAGTCTCCGATGTTGGGCCGTCCCGACGGACAAGTGATTGCCGCGGCTCTTCACGGAAAGTCCATGAAGGATATCAGTGATGCCTTTACAGCCGTTGATCCGGTGGTTCAGTATCTTGACGCGCATCCCCATCTAACGGTACTGACCGATTCCTTCAACGCGTGGGCCATTACCGTGCGTTCGACAAATTTCAACCGATTTATCATCACTGCAGACTACAACTTTGCGGCCATCTTACATAATCCCAGGGGCCGTGTGAATGCGTTTCTCGTTCCCCAGCCTTCCGGTGTGGGGGCCCTGAATGCCGTTAATCGGGCGTGGCCCAGTCTATGGGCAGGCCGGACCAGATGGGTGACTCTCATTAAATCGTTTCCAGGAGGAGCCAATTGGAAGCTTTACGCTGTTACGTCTGAAGCTCCGTGAAGAGGTTCGGATGTTTTCAGATGGTCTTTTCTAATAACGAGGGACTTGAGGTTTGGCTAACCCCTTATTATCCAACCTGATTTATGCCCAGTCAGGGCGGCACCCATGGGCGTGAGGAAGACAACGTAACATCGGTCGATTTGCTCGACTTCGAGACTATGATTGCGACTGCGGCTGGCACTGCTCTTCACGGCACGGGCTGATAGGGTAGAACATAAGGAATCAAGTTGTCTTCTCGGGAGGATGTGAGGACTACCAGATGAGTGCTTATTTTGAAAGGGAAGATCCAGGGTACGCATCTCCAGATATATCAATTATCATTCCCGCGCTCAATGAGGCACAACATATTCGCCGTTGCATGATTGCGGTTTCCGCGGTGATGTCCCGCTGTGGACATCGCGCAGAGCTTATTGTCGTGGATGATGGGTCCACGGACGATACGGCCAACGAGGCAGTAGAGGCTTCTCGCATCATTAGTTCCGCAGTCAGCATTCTTCGCCTTGATCGGTCTTTAGGCAAGGGTCAAGCTATAGCAGAAGGATTTTCCTATAGCCGAGGTGGACTTGTCGGCTTCATTGATGCCGACCTGGAATATCCACCGGAAGCCCTGTTGACGATGATAGCCCTCCTGACGGACGAACCGCAAATGTGTGCTGTGGCAACGCGAGCGCGAGATGAACGCCCTTGGCTCGAACGGACGACGTCGCAAATAGCGCATGCCGTTACTAAACTGTGCTTACAGTTGCCGGTCCGTGATACCCAGGCGGGGATGAAAATGTTCCCCGGGTGGTTCGCTCGAAAATATCTATCATCCCCGTCCGAGAAAGGGTGGCTTTACGATATCGAAGCCTTGGTCAATGCCCACGAGCAGCAATTGACAATTCTGGAAATACCAGTGACTCAGCAGAGTGTGCGACCTCGTCGGGCCGGTTTGGGCGCGATGATCGGATGCACCCCCTCGCTATTAACGATAATATGGAACCATTGGATGCGGGTTGTGGGAGGAATTTTTGCTAAAAACCGTGAGGTTATTCGTTTCGGCATGGTGGGCGGAGCCAATACTCTTATTGACCTTCTGGTGTATTGGGTCCTGATCACCGTTTGGTCGCCTGGCCATCAGGGCACGCAGGCAGCTTTAGAATCTCTCATGGCTTGGAGTATCGCTAGCATCAGTGCCTACTTCATGCACTCACGTTTTACTTTCCGTAAGAAAATGCCGGTAATGGGATTTTACAGCGTGACAGCCTTGGGAGTGTCGGTACAAATGTTGCTTAGTGGATACGGTACTGAGATATCCGGGCATACGGGAGCCCTGTGGGGCAAAGCTGTGGGGGTTTTGCTGGCCACGATCATTACTTACGTTGGATACCACATGCTAGCCCACAGGTACAAGGTAAATGGGCACCGCCCTGTTTCCGACCGGAACCTGCACGAGGCTCGGTCAGAGTCCTCTGGCCTGTAGAATGTGCTGCCTTGTTCTGTACAGCGATTAGTTGGTGGCAACAATACTTCCTATGGGAGACTCGGTTGCCACTCAGAGGTGGCCACGTTGGATCCGCGTCAGGTGTTTCCGATGTTAACTGTCTAGACACAGCCAGTGGAACGGCAAGGGAGAGCCTGTGGGTGGACGTTATTGGCATCTGGCAGCCACTAAAACTAGCACGCAGTGAATACATAAGGATGACTTTGGAATTATGCTAACGTTAATCCCCGGTGCTAAAGCCGCAGTTTCTCCAACCGCATGCCCAGCTCAGCGGGCCCCTCGGGCAACCGAAAACTGTTCCCAACCGATGTAGGAGATTTTTCTCATGGACTTATAATTGCATTACTTCCTGCAATAGTCCCGGCACGTTTCGGGACGAAAAAATGCGCTGAGTCGATACTACAAAAGGCCCACGGACTTTGTGAGGGGCGTGGGCCTTTGAGCGACTTACTTGCGACTGAGCCGGAGCCGTTTTTTAGCTGCGGCCTTGACAATGCTTCTACACCTGCTTGTGGAATCACCGGTCTCTTTCAAGTCCATTGACCGCAAAGGAATTGGGTAATGGAGATAATGAAGCCGGGGTTGGTGGGGAGGTCAGAACCGGAGAAAAGGTGCCAGTTGGTGGCTCCGGAGCAGGCGATGCGGAGGACACCAAGAATTGTTTGTCTGCGGATTTGAGCCCTTGTGCATTGGAAATTTGCAGTGTGGCTTCCCCGTCTGTGAGGGCAGGCCCAGAACTCCCGGAAGGTATCATGAAGGTAACGGCGTCGTTTGACCATTGGACGATGGAAATCTTATACGAATCGCCGGGTCCTCCGTAGTTAACGCCATCCTGGCTGATCAAAACATAGCCTGTTCCTTGGCGGACTCCGAAATTGTTCCCTGACAAGGTAACTCTTTGACCTGGAGCGGGTGAACTCGGAGACATTTCCGTGATAGGCAATAATGGTACACTGCTAACGGTAAGGGGCTCTTTCGTCGATATCACGTTGTTGTTGGTTTCTACTTGCACGGTCGCGCTGCCTGTGGCCAATGGTGGTCCTCCTGTATTGTCGGGCATGGTGAATTGGACAGAAGTTGGCGTCCACTTGTTAATCTGCACAGTATAAGAGTCTCCTGGAGCGCCGTAATTGACCCCGTTTTGCATCAGAATAATACGGGAGTCAGAACCTTGGGCCGCAAACGATGATCCTATCAAGGTGACCGACTCGCCTGCATAGACGGAGGAGGAGGGAGACAAAAATTCTGGAACACCCGGCTGATATTGCACTGGGTCAGTTGTTTCTGTGGCCTCCGGCACAATGTCTGTCTGAGAGACAGGAAGTTGATTTTGTACTTCCATCATGCTGGCGGCAGGCAAGGTGAGACTTTGGCTGTTGATGGTAATAGTCTGGACTGCCGTGCCCTCATTAATGAGAAACCAATCTGCTCTCTGGCCGTGAGATAGCTGCCCAATCATCACAGACGGTGCCACCCAAGTGGAGAGGGTAGCTCCGCCGCCAATGGCCTGCATATATTGAGATAGAGCGACTCCAGAGGGATAAAACTGGTTCACGGGCAATTCTGGAGACATGCCGTCTCCCGCCAACGCGAAGAGTCCGAAAGGCTGCGAGGCACTTGTAGCTACGGGCCACGTAGCGCTGGCCACCGTATTGGCCACATGGGCCCCGCCGTCGTAACTCCAGATAAAGAGTTTATTGGCACCGTCGGCCTTCCAAAGCATGGCGCTCTCAACCATGGCGGCGCCATAAACCTTTTGTAAGGATTGGGGACCGGGTTCGCCATAAGGATTGTATTCGGTGATCCATGTCTGGATATTGCCAGCGTATTGGGGAGCCACGTTGGCCGTGATATCAGACTGAATCAGGTTCATGGCGCTTTGGATCTCTCCGGGAAGGGCCGAGAGCAAACCAGCATTGGATAACAGATCTGGGTTAGGGTAATCATGAACACTGACAAAGTTGATGTAAGGCCCATCATCGCGGAGCACCGTCTGGTCCCAGTTGGTGCTGTGAGGGCCATCGCTTAGGGCGAACGACACCCCGACCTTCATAGAAGGATCCACGGCGTGAATGGCCTGGGCGATAAGGGCAGAACGTTGGGCATAATATTGAGCCGAATAGGAAGGATTCATGTTGGCAGGGTAGTCCCAAGGTCCGTATTCTTCACTTCCGATAACGATAGCTGAGATTGGGAGGTGATTTTCTACTATATATTCTGTCAACGCCGTCGCGTCAGAAGGACTGCCGCCCCCCGTGAATGTCGGATTTTCATCATAGTCGAAAATGAAAAGTCCCTGATTATGCGTGCCTTGAAGGATGTTGCCCCAGTCACTAAGTGAAACAGGCGCAGATCCTCCGCTGCGAAAGGAATTGGTGGTCCAGCTCCACTCATTTGCATTAGGAAACTGTTGCATGCCCATGCCGAGAGCATTCAGGGCAGGAACGGTGGAAGGGACATTGAGCTGGCTGTCATAAGAAAAAACATCAATGCCGTAGTCACTGCGGCTGACCGAGGTCGCCTGTGCAGACGCGGCCAACGGTGCCGCGCTAACTATCGATCTGCGAGAAATGCTCGCTTTGGATGAAAATGAGAACGCGGCCGCGAGCACAATGGCAGACGATGCGGCCATAATGGGTAGATATCCTTTGCGTATCATGAACTTCGTCTCCCCATCGGCGGAGAAAAGTGCAAGGAGCCGCTTCCCCGAATGAGGAGGCTGCCCCTTGCAGCGAAGTTCTCATGTCGGCAACTGGCTGGCAACCGTCAACAAGACGGGAAGCCCCTCTAGTTTTGCGTCGCTACCTTTCGGTAGGTTTGCCTTTATCGACGTTCTCGATTCACAAATACTCGGCCGTTCAATTTTTTTGCTCCAGCAGTTAAGCGGAGCGCAACAAATAACCTATATTGAATTATACGGAACAGGCCACCGGTTGTGATAAATTTAAGGAGGATTTTTCCAACTTTTTAGGGGGCGCTCGATGTCACCTTATAAAGGCGGTAATTATTCCCTCCTGGAAATGATTTGACAAGTTTAGTCCATGGAAGTTTGCCCGCCCACAATGTTGGCCACTGGACGTTGATGGCATCGAGTTTGGCGACACCTTGCGGTTTCGGTACCAACATGTCGGTCACCTGCCCTCTGGGATTGTTTAGAACACTATTGAAGTCATAGTCAGAAGTGATGATGAATTGGTGGGCATTGCGGCTTCTCACTATGATGGGCCAGTCTTCAAAGCTGTCTGCCACCACGAGCATCCTAGGATGTTGGTCAATGTAGCGAATGACAGGTAGGTCTTTTGTGAACGGGTTGCTTACGTATTTCAGTGAGTGTGTTCGCCACGCCATATCGATAATGCTGCCGTCAGAATGTCCCAGCGTGCGGCTTTGCACAGCAGCGATTGTACCGACATTGCCCGAGACAGTAATAATGCAAGCAAGCGGCCAAAGGATGTAGGGTTTGAAAGATGTCATACGTTGCGAGAACCTAGAGGCAATGAATGCCAGCATCAATAGACCATTGGGAATATAGCTGATGAAGTAGCGGTCCCATTGACCAAGGTGCCCAAGGTAAACGCCAACCAGTTCCATTGACACAAGACCTAGCGTGCCACCAACAAGAATGGGCGCCCGGGAATCCCTGAACTTGCCAAACGACGAGCCAACAGTTAGAAGAAGCGCCGGAACAATGGGCCAGAAAAACGCCATAAAATGCCCAATATAGACCATCGATCCGCCAAGGCTATGCTCTGCCATCGTCGTGGCGTGCGTGAAATAAGCTCCTGTGGCTGTCTGAGCGACATTTCCGTAATTGGAAAGAAGAAAATAAAGCGGGCTTTTCATAATGAGCCAGTTGAAGTATAGCCACAGGCCGCCGCTGACGACGATTGGCGCGCCGAGAATAATAGCCCCTCCCTTCCACTGCGCTGAGCTGACTTTGCCCCACTGTCCTGCGGCAAATCCTAGAATGACAAATGCCGCAAATGGCACGGCCTCATAGCGCATGCCAAGGGCTGCCGCCATCCAAAAGCCGGCGGCGGCTAGGCGTGCTAGAGAATGGGTTTGGATGTAATCGAAGAGGCCGCTATAAGCGCCGAGCACACAGCTAATCAGCATAATGTCTGACATGCCGTTGGCGCTGTATAGCAGGATAAGGGGGTTTAGTCCGTAAAGGATCACGATTATGGTCTGCCATGGACGTGGCACACCAAAATTGTCCAGGATCCGGCCAAAATTAGCTATACCCCATGCTGCCAAAATGGCGCTGACCAGTACTCCCGCCAAGACGTGGGTTACCATGCTCGGAATAAGGGGATATAAGGCTACAAAGGGAAGTTCAAGGAGACTCGGCAACGGGTTCCAGATGAAGCCGATGGCCCCTAGGTGGGGATTGCGACTAAATAGCACGTAATAGGCATTGCCAACGCGCGATGCGGCATCTCCTGCGTAATAATGCAGATGAAACGTTAAGTAGAAGCCAAGAGCTCCATAGAGAACAAAAAAAGCAAGGGCCGTAGCCGTGTGAACGGAAATGGAATGCGCCGGTCCCGTCCGATGCAATCGGTTTCGAACTGATGGTGTATCGGTTCCGATCAGTGACCCAGTCTTCGCGGCCATTTGCGAGTGCTCCATCCTGTCATGTTAGTGATGTGACGTTCGCTTCATATTGGGGGATGCGGGGACTTTATGCAGTCCAAATTCGAGTCTCAATAAACGTATCAGAGTCGAACGACTAACTAGTATCAAGCGCGCCGAAGCTGGCGCGAAATGATGTCATGAAATCAATATTGATACTGTTTAGGACACTGTGCTGAAGGAGTGAATAGACAATAGTAGAACTATAACAGTGGGAATCGCTATTCACATTGGAAACGCGAGGCGAAATGAAGGCTATGAAGATCGTCGCTAGGACCAGTATTGGTGTATTGGTTGTCGTTGGGGCCCTGCTGTTAATGTTGGGGCAGTTTTGGCTATTGTACGTGGCTCCCCTGCTAATTTTCGTTGGGGTCGCTCTGGTCTATGGATATCTGTCATCCAAGCCGAAATTGCTCAGTGTGCAGATTGAGTCTGAATCATCGTCCTCCAATAAGGAATCTTAGCGTGTTGAACGCCTAGTCGGTGAAAAAATTTATTAGTCAGCGGCGGTCTACGAAAGTTCGCGGGTAGAATTTCCGTGAGCATTGTACAGGAAGGAGAGCGTGATGGCATACGTACCGCAAGATGGATGCGTTGTGGAATTGATGGACCCGGAACATGCAGATAATTTCTGGTATGAAGGTCGCAGAAAAATTTTACAGACCTCTTTCGAGCGAATACTTCAAATCTTTTCCCCCGTTGTTGACACCTACCTCGATTATGGAGCGGGGACGGGAGATTTTGCTGCATGGTCTCGTCGGGTTTTGGGCCCTGCGGATGTGGTGGTGGCGGATTCGTCCCCGCAGATGCTGAGGATAGCCAGTGAACGAGGTCTTACTACGGCTCCGGTGCCGTTGTCGGCAGCGGTTAGGAATCTCGACCTAGTGACGATGTTTGACGTTCTTGAACACATCGACAAGGACGTAGAATTTCTGGCGGAATTGCACGCGCGGATGACGCCTAGAGGGCTTTTGATGATTTCTGTTCCCGCTCATCAATGGCTTTTTGGGGCGCACGACAAGAGGGTGGGCCACTACCGCCGCTACAGCTTAAAGGCACTAAAGAGTGTTGTCGAACAGGCGGGATTCACTGTTGTGTGGCGATCATGGTACAATCTGTTCTTGTTCCCCGCAATGGTTCTAGTTCGCTTGAAGGACAGAAACAAAGAAGAGCAGCTGACCAGACTTCCTCGTGC
>DAHWJO010000092.1:2426-13573 GCA_027344105.1 Sulfobacillus sp. | reverse complement strand
CACTCTTGGGCCGCCTGGGCGTGAATTTTTGCACCCACAGGTCATGGTCATAGGGCTTTTTTTGTCCATCGATCCACCCATAGCAAAGAGCCTGTCCAGCGCCTCAGCATAAGACACCGTCGTGATCATTGAATCCTTCTTAGCCACTTTGACCCAAATCCCTTGGGCCTATTCCTGGTTCGTATCCAGCCACTATTCCCAAGCCTGTTGGTCGGCGAACAAACCAATGGGTAATCCTCCGAGTGTTTCCATGCCCCAATGCCTCCAATCAAGACCCTTACACAGATATTGCACAGTCGCACAGGCCTATCTAGTTCTCGCCCCAAAAGATGGGATTGATGGCCCACACAGTCGGTCGCGGTATTCCCTTTTTTGCTTTGCACCTATTTCCGCTATTTCCATTTTATGAACGGGAGTACCTGACTTTACATCTTAGAAAACTGGCCTTGGCGTTACATAGGAAGCCCTCCTGCTGATGATCTTTCGAACCGCATCATAAGCCAGCTAACCCGGTCCATGCTAGTCGTCCCGGGTTACGACGGACGTCCTGTCATTGGTAGGTAACATTCCTGTTAGGGCTAATTTCAGGATTTGGCTAACGGGAGTGCCTCCGGTAAGCTAGGAGTGAACCAGGGGTTTGCCCTGAGAACCTAACTAAGGAGGCGCTTGTTATGAAGTGAAATTCTCAATGGGCTTTAAGGGTCACGACTGACACGCTGGTGGTGGGAATTGATATTGCCAAAGATTTTCATGTGGCGCAAGCCGCCACCTGTCGGGGTGTCGTGCTGTCTCGCCACGCTCTGCGGGTGTCCAATTCCGCCGAAGGCTTTGCGCACCTGCTCGAGGCGGTGAGGCAGTGGCAGGCCACCTATCAGCTGTCGGATGTCATCGTCGGCATGGAGTCGACGGGGCATTATTGGTTGAATCTGGCGCACTGGCTCACCGATCACGGCCTTGAAGTGGTCCTGGTCAATCCCGCCACGACCAAGCGCAACAAGGAAAATCGGGACAATAGTCCCGCCAAGAATGATCGCAATGACGCCGCGGTGATTGCGGATCTGGTGGGCCGCGGGTACTACGCCCCGTATCAGTTTCCGGCCCCGATCTTTGCGCGGCTGCAGGTGTTGGTGAAAGCCCGGGAACGTCTCGTAGGCGATGGCACGCGCCTGCAAAATCGCTTGCATGGCTGGCTGGATGTGTGGTTTCCGGAGTACGCCTCCGTCTTTGGGGATCTCGTCAGCCCGCGGTCCTTGGCGACCCTGCACCGGTTCCCGACCCCGGCCGATTTGCACGGGCTCAGCCCGGATCAGGTCGTGGAGGACTGGCGGGATCAGGGGATGGCCCGCCCCGGCGGGGCGGTGGGACGCCGAGTGGCGCAGGCGCTGCTGACGGTTGCCCGCGGCAGTATCGGCAACGCCCAGGCGCTCATCGAAGCAAAAGCCGAACTGGGCTGGCTGCTGCAGCAATACGACGCGTTGCGCGCCCAACAAACCGTATTCGAAGATCAAATCACGGCCCTGTTGCCGGAGGTTCCGGGGGCAGACGTCCTGCCGAGCGTCGGCCTCTCGCCGCTCCAATGCGGCACACTCCTCGGGTACGCCGGCGACCTCTCCCGGTTTGACCATGGGAATCAATTGTTGCGTTTGGCCGGGATGAATCTGATCGCCTCAGTCCGGCAAATCTCAGGGGAAAGTGACACTGGCCAAACGCGGCAGTGCCCCCTTGCGCAAAGTGCTGTACTTGAGCGCGTTGAGTCTGATCCAACATTCGCCCGCCTTCCGTGCCTGGCATCAGCACCATGTGCAGGATCCAGGGTTGACGGGCATGGCCTCCCTCATGAAACTCATCGGGAAACTGGCCCGGATTCTGGTGGCCTTAGTGCGAACGCACACGCCCTTTGCACCGCCCGCCGCGCAGATCATGGCGAGTGCCTAATCCCGCCGCCACCACGGGAACACGCAGGGGATTTCTCCCCTGCACCCCGACGCTCGCCGCGTGGCAGGCCCAGCAGGGGACTGCTGAGCCGAGACATAGCGTGGGGCGCAGCGCGTCACCCGTCAAGGCTTGATGAACGCTTCGCGGCCTTGATCGGTTCACCCCTGGGCCAGCCGCCGGGGCATCACCGCATCATGGCGTCATGAAACCCTGTAGTCTCTAGACCGTTCGTCAGTTGACGCATGCGTAGGATTCCCCACAAACACACACGGAGTACCGAGAGATTTGACGCCCAGGGCATTCGACCCGTTTCGTAAACGTGATCGGCCTCCACCCCAGAGACAGATAGGACGAAGGAATGACAGGGCGAAGACCCGTAGAGATCTGGGAGCGAGCATCACCCCGGCAGCGTGGAGGACGTGCGTGTTATACCAAAGATTGGGAGACGGACTCCGTCTCTTCTGGGTGAGGTGTGCTTTTCGCCTGCTGTGGGCGCGCTCCGCACGCCCTGGAAGCCCTGAGAAGGATCTGGCATATTGTCCCTGTGGCGAAAAGCGGAGGAATCCTGCGTATGAGTGAGCTGATGAGCGATCAGCGCTTCACACGGAGGGAGCGTCAAATAGATAGCATCAAAACTCGCAATCATTGACTGGAGGCAATTCATTCTTTTATGGACTTTGTGAGCTTCCAAGCCCCCGAGCTGGCTCGCCCTGCTTCGGAGAAGCAGGGCGCTGAGGCTGTGCACCAGACCTTCTGAGTGAGAAGAGCCTCACCACCGTCTCGACCCTGCACATGATGGCGTCTCCCAAGTGAATCACAAACGCTGGGGGTCAGCGCGAGGTGCTATCAGGCGATATTTCCTTAGTCTTTAAAGTGACGAGAACTCGAATCATTTCTGCCAATGGCTGGGGCAACCGGCCGTGGGACACGGCAGTGAAGTTTGTGGAGATTAATGCGCAGGCCCATGCACGCATTGAGAACTTTGTGCAAGTACACTATCAGCGCCAGCACCAAGGCAGACATCACCGCTCAACATCTTCGCGCCGTTCTAGCCGTTCTCAAGGATGGAACCCGTACCCTGCACTACGGACAGCCTCCGTGAACTGTTCTAGCCTCAGGGTGTTCAGGCAAGAATTTTCCCGAACCCGCTCTGTGACAATCGGGGATGGCGAGGCTGACCCTCACTGGCCGCTCTTGGGGCTGAGCAAATCGCGAGCGATCTTCCGGTGGATCTGTGCCCAATCAGCCAGACTGTCCAGTGCGGCTTGCCGTGCTTGCACACATTGCCGAGATGTTGGCTTTGTGCCAAATCGGAACGGATTCTCCCTCTTCGGGAGAAAGGGGCAGATTAGTCTTGCCCCGCAATCCATCAAGTCCCGGGTTCCTCGGGAGAATGGGTGAGAACATATTGCTCGAACTGGTCGGCTGGGAGCGGGCGGGAAAAGTGGTACCCCTGAATAACGTCACAGCCCAAATCTCTCAGAGCGTCGACTTGGGGCTGGGTTTCCGCCCCTTCGGCAATCACATCGAACCCGAGGTTTCTGGCCAGTTCGATGACGGTTTTGACAATGGCGCGGCTCTTGGGTTCGTAGAGGACGTCCTGTACGAAGGACTGGTCAATTTTCAGCGAGGTAATGGGGAAGTCTTTGAGATAGCGGAGCGATGAAAATCCTGTGCCAAAGTCATCCAAGGCAATCGCCATCCCCATCGAGCGGAAGATCTTGAGGAGGCGCAGCGTATAGGACACGTTGTCCATAGCCGCGCTTTCGGTAATTTCAATTTCGAGCCGGTCCGGCGGCAGATTGGTGTTCTCGAGGATGTGCATGATCATGCTCTGAATGTTGGACTGCTGGAACTGGCGGGCGGAGAGGTTCACCGCCACTTTGGGCAGCAGCACCCCAGAGTCCAGCCAGCGCGCAGTTTGCCGGCACGCCAGAGAGAACACCTGCTGGCCAATGGGGATGATGAGCCCCGAGAGTTCCGCGAAGGGGATAAAGTCGCCTGGCGGAATCAGCCCGACCCCGGGGCGGTTCCACCGCACCAGCGCCTCGGCGCCGTGGATGCAGCCGGTGGCGCTGTTCACCTGAGGCTGGTAATAGACGAGGAAGTCGTGGTGCTCGATGGCTTGGTTGAGTTCATTCTCGAGCAGTACATAGTCGCTGCTCTGGCGGTTCATGTCGGCGCTATACAGCACATAGCGGTTGCCCCCGGCATTTTTGGCCCGGTACATGGCCACGTCGGCGTTTTTAAGGAGGGTATCGGGATCTTTGCCGTCGTGCGGGTAAATGGCGATGCCGATGCTGCCGGGGCAGCGAAACTCCTGGCCTTTTATTTGCCAGGGATGCTGCAGGCGCTGCAAAATGCGGGTGGCAATGGCGTCAACATCCTCCGGCCGCGTGAGCGGCCGCAGCAGCACGGCAAACTCGTCGCCTCCGGTGCGGGCGACAATGTCGCCCTGCCGGATCTCGTTTTGAAGGGTGTCCGCTACCCCCTGCAGCAAGTGGTCTCCGGCCGGGTGTCCGAGGGTGTCATTGATATTCTTGAACCGGTCCAAGTCAATGAACAGTAGCGCCAGCGTCTCATGGCACTGCTCAGCCTCGCGAATGGCGGAGGTCAGCTGCGACACCAGGTGGGTGCGGTTGGGGAGCGCGGTCAGGGTGTCGTGGTGCGCCATGTAGCGCAGTTCCAGTTCGGCCTCTTTATGCTCAGTAATATCGCGGGTCAGGCCGCGGAACCCGATGGGCTGGTGCTCCGCCCCCACCATGAGGGACACGGAGGCGTTGAGATAGCGGCGGGTGCCGTCCTTGCGGATAATTTGCCACTCCGCCATGACCGACTGCCCCGTGCGGTAGACGTGGTTGAACGCCTCATACAGAGACTTGGCATTCTCCTCGTCGGTGTACCGGCGGTCATTGAGCCCATACATTTCCTCCGCCGGGTAGCCCAAAATCGCCGTGAGGGCGGGGTTGAAAAATGTCAGATTGCCCGCGAGGTCGACTTCAAAATAGCCATCTTGAATTTCATCCAAAATATTCCGGTAGCGCTCTTCGCTTCTTTGCAGCGCGCGTGCTGTGCGGCTGTGCTGCGTGACGTCGCGAGCGAGCACGACAAGACCGCCCAGTTCCTGACCCTCCCAGTAGGGCACCCGGTCGACTTCGACCTCCAGGATGCGTCCAGACGCCAGTTCCAGAGTTTCGGCACTGCCGCGCCGGGCTATATGGCTCTCCAATACTTCCTGAGTCTCATAGCGCCACTGCTCCGTCTGGCACAGGCGGAACTGATCATCAGGGCGCCCGGCAATCTCCGTGTGCGGCTGTCCCATCCACTCGCTGGCCGTCCGGTTCACCCGCAAGAAATGGCGGTTCCGGTCCATCTGCCAAACAGCCGTGTCCGTCGCATCGACAATAGCTTCCAGTTCCTTCAGGGACTGGAACAAGGACTCAACAGATCTCGGCACAGGGCCCGTTTCCGTGTCGGGCGCAGCGAGACGGGGCGTTATGCGGATGCGCAGGGTGCGGAGAGTGCCTTTTCCGTCAGGGACTATGGCCTGCGTGGCAGGGGGGCGCCCTTGCCGCGCCGCAAACTTTCCCGCCAGATGGGGGTAGCGGCGGGTGACCTCCTGGTCAGTGAGGTGGCGCCAGGCGTTGGTCTGACCCACTCCGAGAAGATCGCGGGCGGCTTGGTTCATATCCTCCCACAGACCGTCAGCATCTTTAAGCAGGACGGGATCAGGACAGGCCAACCACAGCCTCTGGTACCCCTTCCCGGCGGCCCATCCCGCTTGGAGGCGCAGCCTCACCCCAGACTTACCACGGCGGAACACCATCGCAATTGGACTCCTTCTGCGCTGAGAGAGCCGCGGCTCTCTTGCTTATCGCTACTTCCGGATTCCCTGGCCGCCACGCGGGAAAATCCACCAAGGGGACCGGCGTCCAAATCCCTTGTCTGCTGGGCAGTGTGGAAGCCGGGCAGACAATTCGACAAAAACACTCTCCTATTTTAGCGAATGATACGGGGAGTCTCCAAATGTTAACCGCCTTTTTATTTCATAATCCCGTTCCAATAGGCAACAGTGGCTTGCTGGGACCAGTCTCCGTTTCCCTTTCGGGGAAGGCGGGGCACAAGCATCCGGCCGGGGCATTCTTGCCGAAGGCGATCGATCTCGCAGCCGCTAGTGTCCGGGTACGAGAGGATTTGTCGAAATACCTGCCTAATAGTTCCCGTACACCCTGCGCTCTCCTTTATAATGGCGATGGATTCCCAAAAACGCGGTGACCAGCATGGAAGCTGGTTCTTTATCATCTTGAAGAGGCCAAGGGTTGAGCGCAGGTTATTCCGGGTTGAAAAGGTCTTGCGGACGTGAGCAAATTCCTCTACAGGAGCGGCCGGGCAAGTCGTTCTCCAAGATCCGCGGGTCTTCTGCTGCGCTGGCATGCCGGTTCCATGATTGGGAGGACAGGCATTCCCGGGCGGAACGTCTTCATCAGCGGCTCCGCTTATTTGAGTGAAGGATGCGTGAATGTATGGGGTGGTTCAGGGATTCTTCGTGGACGGTGGACGTGATTCACGGGGTACTGTTCGCCGGGTTGCTGGTCGCTGTCTGGGAACTGGCGGACTTGGCGGGCGCCAAGTCGTCGCGGGCGGCGTTCCGGAGCTTCATCACCATGGCCTCGCCGCTGTCGCTTCTCGCCATTGCGCGCTGGGGACGCATGGACATGCCCTATGGGGTGTATTTTGTGGTGCTGATGGCCATGTGGTACCTGATTAAAAGCCGCAAATGGGCGGTGGCCGACAGCATCATGGTGTTTTTAGCGATGGCAGCCATTGCTGTGGGATATCACGGGTGGTCCGCCCATACCGCTCTGGATATGGTTGTCATGGCGGCGGCATCAGCGCTGCTCCTGCGGCTGACTCCCAGGCGTCCGCTGCTGATATTCATGGCGATCCTGGGGGTGGCGCTGACCACTGTGATTCTCAACAAGAACGGGATCGACGACCTGACCGTGACGGTGACGACAGGGATTCTCTTGGCGGGGTATATCGGGGGACGCGCGCACCGTGAACAGGTCTGGGCCGACGACAAGGACCGGGCCGAGCATGACGCGCTGACGGGGACGCTGACCCGCCACGGCTGGCAGCGGTGGCGGGCAAAGCATGGCGTTGAGAGCACCGCGGAGTGGCTGGTGGCGAGCTTTGACATCGACGACTTCAAGGCAATCAATGACACCTGGGGCCACATGGTGGGAGACGAGATCTTGCAGCAGTTTGCGGGCCGCTTGCTGAGCCAGTGCCGGGATGGTGATGCGGCGGTGCGGTTCGGCGGGGATGAATTCTCGTGCATCGCGGCACTGAAGGAGATTCAGTCCGCCGAGTCGGTAGTGGCACGCCTCCATGCCGCGGTTACCCATGAACCGTACATGACCGCGGCAGGTTCTGTCGCGGTCGGGGTCTCTATGGGATATGGTGTTGGGGCTCTGAGCGACCGCCTCCTGGAGGAAGCGGATGTCAACCTGCTCTACGCCAAGCGCCATGGCAAAAACCGGGCCGTGGGGCAGGGGACGGCGGCCGTCAGAAACTCTGGCGAGCACATCGCCCGCAGCGAGCTGGGGTGGCTGGCTGACGCTGCCCAAGGCTTGTGGCGGCACTGTCGGGCGGGGGCCGTGATGACAAGCCTGGATGGGCGCATCGTCGCCGTCAATCCTGCCTTTGAACGGATGGCGGGGCGCGCGGCGGCAGAATTGCTGGGCCAGAGCCCCGCAATCAACAGCGCCGGGACGAGCCCGGAAACTATCTATCAAGAAATGTGGCGGAACTTGACGGCAGGGCAGCCGTGGCAGGGGCGCTTGCAAAATCGGCGCCCGGACGGGGAACTCTGGTGGGCGTGCGAGGACATTATGCCCATCCAGTTGGGAGGGCGCCTGGTGGGCTACTGGTCCTTGGTTCACGAATGCGCGGATGACGGTGCGGCCCCTTCCCTTCTTCCTCTAGACGGGAGCTGGCTTGACCGTTTTTCTTTGCAGGTGGCATTTCAGCCCCTCGTGAATTTGGAAGGGGGGAGCGTCATCGGGTATGAGGCATTGATTCGGCCGTCGTGGCAGGGCGATGCTGTCAGTCCTGTGCAGTTCTTTAAGGACTGTGCCCGCCGCGCTCTCAGCGTGGAGGCCGACCTGGCTTGCCTGGCGGCCGCTGCTTCCCGGATCGAGGCCATGGACCGCTGGCCTGGACCCGCAAAACTTTTCGTCAACGTGCAAGAAGCGACCCTTGCGCACCCGGACCGTGTGCGCCCCTATCTCGACCGGATGGCCTCCAAGATTTCGCGCGGCCAGATTGTCTTGGAAGTGTACGAGCGCGAAACCGCCATGACTGCCGATTGGGACCATATTGCCGCTTCATATCCTGACGTCCTCTTTGCGCAAGATGACTTTGGGGTAGGGGAGGCGGACGTGCTCCGGATGCACCAGCGCCGGCCAGCATGGCTCAAATTTGACCGGGAGCTGGTATCGCGTCTCCCCACCGACCGGACTCTGCAAGATCTGATCACCATGCTGACCGACTGGCTCCATCAGTGCGGAAGCCGTGTCGTGGGGGAAGGGGTGGAGACGGCCGAACAGGCATCAGTGCTCAGAAGGTGCGGCGTCGATGCCGGGCAGGGGTACTTTTGGGCACGCCCTGCAGGGGAATTGGTGGACGCCGCATCCTTTGCGCACGCTATGGCACTGTGTGCCGGCCAAAGGTGAAGGGGAGGGCGTCCAACGAAATATTCTCGGAGGACTTTTTCATTCCAAGAGACATCAGGCTGAAAGGAACCTAGCGGCCAGCCAAATTCCCGGCACTCATGACACATCTTGCCTGCACGGGTCACCGCCATCAGCCGCAGCGTTATGCAACCGCCAGAGACGCAGCGCTTCCGTGCGGGAGCAGGCGGTCTCCCGGCCCGGAGCTTCTTGCTCCGGGCACGTTTTTGCGCAATCACGCGCCTCCACTCCGTAGTATGGAACATAGCTTTAAGCTCTTGCAGCCTCGGGCAAGGTCCCCGGTCGCTCTCTCGAGGCTAGCATTGCCGCGTGCCGGTCTGGCGGCCGCGTTTTTTGTATGTGGATGCTTCTGCCGGGGAGCAAGAGCGCCGCAGCTCTTCCCCGTAACGCTGAGGGGCATAAATGGGGACGTCGGCCTCGAACCAATCGGCGCCGCCCGCACGGTACCGGATGATGCTAAAAAGCGGGCCAAGGACCGCCGTGCAGACTTTTTGGTCAGAATGAACAAGATTTTACCCCGGGGTTCTCCTGTAAAATGGAGTTCGTTGAGATGAGGCTTCACAAGAGCGTCTCGAGGCCGACATATTCTGGCATGGTTTGATTGCTCGTCCGCGGGGAATGATGAAGCACAGCGGGGCGGTGAGCCCCGTTATTCAGTGGCAAGCATGAAAACTTATTTTCTGACTAGGCAGGAATATGGCGCTTAGTGTCGAATCTTGAACTAAACCGCTCTTCTTGGTGGGGAGCGGCGGGGCCTTCGAAGCGCGAGCATAGAAATTATTGAATTGCTAATCTGACGGACTGCATAAGGAGGCACCATCCATTGATTAATTTAGAACGGGGATTGAAACGCGAACTGTCGTTTCTGGACCTGACCATGTCCTCGCTGGGGGCCATCATCGGTTCCGGCTGGCTGTTCGCGGCGTTTACCGCCGCGTATATTGCCGGACCGTCGGCCATCTTCAGCTGGGTGATTGGCGGGGTGATTGTCCTGCTCATCGGCTTGGTGTACGCCGAACTCGGGTCGATGATTCCGGAGTCCGGGGGCATCGCCCGCTACACCCAGTATTCCCACGGCCACCTGACCAGTTTCATTGTGGGCTGGGCCGCCATTATCGCCTACGCCTCGGTGCCTGCAGTGGAAGCCGAAGCGACCGTGCAGTACATGAGCCACTTTTTCCCGGGACTGTTCGTCAATTCAACCTTGACGACCTCCGGCTTGATTTTTGCCGGGGTGCTGATTGTGGCCTTCTTCACTGTCAACTACTTCGGGATCCGCATGTTTGCGCGGATTAACACCCCCTTGACCATCTGGAAATTCTTTATGCCGACCTTCACCGTGATTGTGCTGCTGATTGTGGGCCTCCACGGAGCGAACTTCAGCAAAATCGGCGGGTTTATGCCGATGAAGTCCTCGGGGATGCTGGGCGCGGTGGCCTCCGCCGGGATTGTGTTCTCGTACCTGGGCTTCCGGCAGGCGGTCGACTTGGCGGGGGAAGCGAAGAACCCGCAGCGCGACGTGCCCCGGGCGCTGATTGTGTCGATTGTGATTGGCATTATCCTCTATACCTTGCTGCAGGTGGTGTTCATCGGCGCGCTGCCGACGGCGCTGCTGGGCAAGGGCTGGGCGGCGATTGCCTCGAATGCGAAAGTGGCGGGGGCGCCGTTTGCGCAGCTGGCGATTTTCGCGGGCCTGTCGTGGCTGTCCGCCCTGCTGTTTGTGGATGCGTTCCTGTCGCCGGCAGGCACCGGCAGCATTTACCTGGCCTCCACCACGCGCGTCTTGGACGCACTGGGCCGCAACGGCTACCTGCCGAAAGGCTTGACGAAAATCGACCCCAAGACGGGGGTGCCGAGCATCGCGTTGGTGGTAGGCGCCATTGTCAGCTTGATCTTCCTGGCGCCATTCCCGGCCTGGCAGTCCTTGGTGGCCATCGTGTCCGGCGCCACCGTCTTCACCTACATGGTCGGGCCGATTTCGGCCACCGTGTTCCGGCGCACGATGCCGACGATGCCGCGGCCGATCCGGCTGCGGGGGCTGTCGTGGATTGCGCCGCTGGCGTTCATCGGGGCGTCGCTCATCATCTACTGGGACGGCTGGGTGGCTGACGAGAAGCTGCTGGGGATTATCCTCGTCGGGGTGGTGCTGTACCTGATTATCAGCGCCATCGTGCCCCAGAGCATCGCCCGGCCCTCGGCGCAGTCGTTCAAGTCGAGTGTGTGGATGGTGATCTACCTGCTGTTTATGCTGGCGATGTCCTATTACGGCTCAGGCGTGTTCGGGGCGCCCGCCAACCACGGCAAGGGATTTATCCCGTACCCGTGGGACCTCGTGGTGATTGCCGTGGTGTCGCTGGGCTTTTACTACTGGGGCGTGGCCAGCGGCTACCGCAGCAAAGCGGCGGACGAAGTGCTGCAGGCGCTCGAGGAAAGCCGGGAAACCGGCGCGGTCTGACC
>DAHWJO010000092.1:0-2416 GCA_027344105.1 Sulfobacillus sp. | reverse complement strand
AGCGGCTACCGCAGCAAAGCGGCGGACGAAGTGCTGCAGGCGCTCGAGGAAAGCCGGGAAACCGGCGCGGTCTGACCGTACTGACCCAATCAAGATGAGCAGCGGCCTTTTTAAAGGCCGCTGCTTTTTTTATGTTCTTCGGTATTATGGCGACTCCCCGGTGGATTTTGTGAGAACAATGTGGATAAGTCTGTGGTGAAATGTGGATAAGGCACATCAAAATGATTCCGTCTCGCCGTAAAACCCCGCCGTTCAGGGCGGAGATATGAGGTGCTGACCCCGTAAGGGTCAGTCCGGAGTTTCTTGTTGCTGCGTTCAACACACGGGACACGGGTTCTACGGCCAATCCGGCGCCAGTCGCACCGTCTCATGACGTATCCTCCCTCGGAGATATTTTGGCCACATGGGCGGACAAGCACGGTGTTTTATCCCCCACCATGACCCGGGAGGAGGCACACACTGATCTGGGGAGGGCCAGTCCCATGCCTCTAAGCGCGGCCCCGACAGCGCTAGCGGGATCGACCCCTCCTGCTACGGTAAAGAGTTTTGTAAATAAAAAGATCAACAACAGCAATTCTCGCCATGCCATCGATCCCCAGGCAAAGACCATCCCATCGGGCAAGACCTCCCCCGTTGTTGTTTGTCCAGAGGCCTCTCTTAAGCCTACGGCCCCTGCTGTTCCATCACTAGAACCAGCGCCGTTCATTGACGCATCCCCACAGGGAGAAAACAGCGCCGAGACCCCGTCCCCGTGGATGCAAAACTTACTGCGTGTCGGCACGCGAGAAACGATTGAGCGCGTCATAGCCTGTGACCTCCTCACCATCCGGCCCGACCTAAGCATCCCGCGTCATGGGCTCCTGTTCGCTACCGCATCGTGACGGAAGACGAGGAGACCCGTACGCCGTCCGTAGACACGGCATCGCAAGCAGAGGACACTGAATGGGCCACGATCACAGCATGGCTGGCCTCAGAGAGCCCGGCTGCCCAAGAGGTTTTATCGCAAATCGAACAGACGCTATACCAGCGCTTAGGCGGAGCCTTCGCACACCAAGCTCTCGCTTCGCGCGGGCCGTTATGGTAAGCCATCTGCCGTGAACTGTGGCGCGCTAAAACGGTTGCGGACATATCCGCGTAACGGTGATGCGCGCATCTCGGATTTAACTTCCAAACGACATCTTTTGTTTGACAAAATAAGCCTTATTAGCTATAGTGGGAAGAGGCGAGGGAGGCAATGCTGTGACAGCACGTGAGGTTTTACGCAAGCTCAAAAAATTAGGGTTTGTCATTGACCATGTGTCCGGCAGTCATTATATCCTGATCGGTCCCCAGCATCAGCGGACCGTCGTCCCATTTCATGGGTCACGCGATTTGCGTCAGGGGACCCTTTTAGCCATCATCAAACAAGCGAAGGTCACGGAAGACACTTTTCGGCGGCTTTGACAAAGAAAGGCGGAGGATGATGCAAAAAATTGCCGTGATTTTAGAACCGGCCGACGAAGGCGGCTTCATTGCGCGCGTACCGGCGCTTCCTGGATGCGTTACCGAAGGGGACACACGGAACGAAGCGCTAGCGATGGCGCGCGATGCGGTCATCGGCTATCTTGCGAGCATGAAGAAACATGGGGAGACATGGCCTCCGGTTCTCCCGGATCCGATTGCCTTTGTGGAAATTGACGACGCCGCGCTCTAGGAGGGATGGCTTGATGACACCAGGAGCGCAGTCGCGCATTGCCGTACGGTTGCCGCATGACTTGCGTGCACGCATTCAGCAGTTGGCGCAGCGTTGGCCCGGCCGCCCCACCGAAAGTTACATGATTCGGTATTTGATTGAACGCGCATTACCCGACGCAGAACGGGAAAGGATCGAGGATGGCCCGTCAACTACTCCGCCCTGAAGGGCGGAGCTTGCAGGGTTAAGCAGGCGGGTTGAAGGGGGCCGGAGCGATCCGGCAGACGTTGGCAACGGGTCGTCGAGACCCACTCCGGGATGCTTCCTCAGTTCCGGGCACTGGAAGGTGAGGATCATGAAAGGCAAAGCGCCGAAGGTGCTCACCGCTACCCGAAAGGGTACGAGCCGGTTGCCGACATCCCCGAGGGGAGACGGGCGAAAGCCCGAGTTACAAGCGCCTGTAAGGGATGCGCCTGCAAAGGCATAGGAGATTGGAATGGCAGTTTTGGTATTGGCCAAGCGCAAGAAGCCATTGATGCCGTGCTCGGAGAAGCGGGCGCGGCTACTGCTGGAACGTGGCAGGGCACGCATTCACCGGATGGTGCCCTTCACGATCCGGCTGGTAGATCGGTTGCAGGAGGATTCTGCCCTGCAATCCGTTAAGGTCAAACTGGGCCCTGGTAGTAAGATGACCGGCATGGCGTTGGTGCGGGGGAGTCGGAACCCGTGGACGAAACCACTGGC
>DAHWJO010000091.1:0-13615 GCA_027344105.1 Sulfobacillus sp. | reverse complement strand
TTCAATAGAATTCTGCCATCTGGCAGGTCTCGACTATGTGAGCGCCTCCCCATACCGGGTGCCCATTGCCAGACTGGCCGCCGCGCAGGCCTATTTAAAGCACCAGCTTGCCTAGCCAACCAGCACAAAAAGAAGAATCCGGGTGCAAGAGCTGTAGTCCAGCTCTTGCACCTTGTGCTATAATTTAGGCAGTTATCATCCTCAATGACACCCAGCTTCCCGGCTGAGGGGTATTTTTTTTCTTCTTTTCGCATCAGAAACCAAAAAGATGCAGGAATATTTCCCTCGGTGGCGAATTTTTTCACATGGACTGGAGTGATTCCTGATGCCTGATCCGGAATACGATGGCTGGGTTTCGGCTGTGAGAGAATCCGCGGATATTGTTGAAGTGATTGGACGTTCGGTCGGATTGAAGCGGAAGGGAAAACATTATTGGGGTCTGTGTCCTTTTCACCAGGAAAAAACGCCGTCGTTCAGCGTCGATTCCGAACAGCAGCTATTTTATTGCTTCGGCTGCCATGTGGGCGGGACGGTTTTTACTTTTCTCATGCAGCATGACGGACTCAGCTTTTCTGATGCAGCCGATATGCTGGCAGCGGAAGCAGGGATCGTGCGTCCGCATAAATCGGACCGCGACCAGGAACGCAGCCGGCATTTCAGCCGGTTGCAGGCCATCATGGAATGGAGTCAGGAATTTTTTGTAGAGAGTGCCCGCACACACTTGGCCGCCTATGATGGCTATTTGCGACAGCGCCAGGTCGATCAGGCCACGCGTGAGAGATTTGGACTAGGATTTGCTCCTGATTCATGGACGGCTCTCACGGAGTTCTTAACGAAGCACGGCATTACTGAAGGCGAGATGCTGGAAGCGGGAGTGGTCGTATCCCGCCGGGAGGGACGGGGCGTTTACGACCGCTGGCGCAACCGCATTATTTTTCCCATCTGGAATCACCGGGGCCAGATCATTGCGTTCGGCGGGCGGGCGACAGCGCCCGAGCAGGAGCCGAAGTACCTGAACTCGCCGGAGACCCCACTGTTTCACAAGGGCAATGTCCTGTATGGCGAGCATTTCGCTCGGCCGTTGTGGCGCCAAGGGCGCCGCCCTTTGCTGGTCGAGGGAAATTTTGATGTCATTGCATGCCACCAGGCCGGACTGGGACAGGCAGTCGCCTCACTGGGCACGGCGCTGACCGCCGACCACGCGCGGTCCCTGTCCCGGCAGGCCAAAGAAGTGGACTTGCTGTACGACCGCGATTCAGCGGGTGAGGAAGCGATGCGCCGCGCCTTTCTGATTCTTTCGGCGGAAGGGTTGCAGGTCAACCGGATTCGGCTGGATGCTGGCAAAGATCCCGATGAATTTTTGAAAGAAAAGGGGTCCTTGTCTTTAGCCGAAAAGGTTGATGAGCGCATACCTTATTTTGAAGCCGTGTTTAAGGAGCGTCTCAGCCATCCAGGCATACAGACAGCGCGGGGAAAAGCGGAGCTGGTTGAGGAGCTTAAGCCGTTATGGAACGCATTGAAGAACCCGGTGGAGCAGGCGGGATATCTGGAGATGGTTTCGAGAACACTGCGATTGGATCAAAATATTCTAGCACAAAGTTTTGGGGTAGCGCAAGGCTTCAAGCATACATCCCCTAAAAATAGGCATAATATGGAGAGAACCGTGTCAAAAGGGGCAAGGCCTTCTTACGATGTGTATCTGTTGGCGCTGCTGATACGTCATCCAGAGCACGTGGATGAGGTGAGAAGGGAGTTGCCGGACTGGATTGAAAAACGCGGCTTGGGGGACGTTGTCGCCCGGGTTGAAGAGGGCCAGTCGCCTGCTGATATCAGCAGCCAAATTGACACGATGGAACCGGGTCTCCGCAGTTTAGTTTTGGAAGCACTAACCTTTGATGGTCCTGACGGGGGGATGCGAGTTATCAAGGATACGGTTAAGGTGATTCAGCGGCGTGAGGATTATGTCCATTGGCAGTCCTTGATCGAACGGCTGAGGCGGGGCGAAAGTACGGCACAGTTGCTGGAGGAAATTCAGCAGGTGCAAAGCCGGATTGCGCAGGAACAGGCAACAGGCATGGCAACGGCATTTCCGTTTGCTGGAATAATAGGAAAGGAGGGATAACATGGCTCAGGGGAAAAAAGCTGTGGGGCAAATCGATGAAGTTAAATCCCTGATTCGCCGTGGTCAAGAGCGGGGCAAGCTGTCTTATGGTGAAATTGTAGACACTCTGCAATCGATTGATCTTCCTCCCGACCAGATTGACAGTATTTATGAGATGTTTGGCGAACTGGGCATTGAGCTCGTGGGTGAGCAGCCGGCGGATGAAGAGTCCGGGCCCGAACCCGACGAAGTCGATGCCGAGGAGACTGAAGATGTCGGGCGCGAGTTGAGTGTGCCCGACGGGGTGGCCATTGATGACCCAGTCCGGATGTACCTGAAGGAAATCGGGCGGGTTCCCCTCTTGACAGCAGACCAGGAGGTAGAGCTGGCGAAGCGCATCGAGCAGGGTGATGAAGAGGCGAAGCGGAAGCTGGCTGAGGCTAACTTGCGTTTGGTGGTCTCAATTGCCAAGCGCTACGTCGGGCGCGGGATGCTTTTCCTGGATTTGATTCAGGAAGGCAATTTGGGCTTGATCAAAGCTGTAGAGAAATTCGATTACCGCAAGGGCTACAAGTTCAGCACGTACGCCACTTGGTGGATCCGTCAGGCCATCACGCGGGCGATTGCGGACCAGGCGCGGACCATTAGGATTCCGGTGCACATGGTGGAAACGATTAACAAATTGATTCGGGTGCAGCGCCAACTCCTCCAAGAATTAGGACGTGACCCGAGTCCAGATGAAATTGCCAAGGAAATGGGGATTACTGAAGAGCGGGTGCGCGAAATTCTAAAAGTAGCGCAAGAGCCCGTGTCTTTGGAGACCCCGATTGGCGAAGAGGAAGACTCCCACCTTGGGGACTTCATAGAGGATGAAGATGCGCCAGCGCCAGCTGAGGCCGCCGGCTACCAGCTGCTCAAAGAGCAGCTCGAAGAAGTGCTGGACACCCTGACGAACCGGGAGGAGAAGGTGTTGCGGCTGCGCTTTGGGCTTAATGACGGGCGCGCGCGCACCCTCGAAGAGGTTGGCCAGGTGTTTGGGGTGACGCGTGAGCGCATCCGGCAGATAGAAGCCAAGGCCCTGCGCAAGCTGCGGCACCCTACCCGAAGCAAAAAACTTAAAGACTATCTGGACTGACCAGCAGGGGTTGTTCCCCTGCCGGGATTTTCTGGACCTGCTGTCGTGCCTGGCCTTTTGTGCATCGGAAGCCCAGGGGCATGGTTTATGCTGTCTTTCTGCCCGTTGCCTTCGCCAAAAGATCTGGCCGCCCTCCCCGGTGATAAGACGCCCAATAGGGTGGACAGGCTGTTCTTTGGAGGATTTTCCCTGGAAATGGGCATGATAGATGGCATCCGCACGTGGTGATGAGAATCTCTCATGGGCGGACTCATGGTATTTTGGAGCCGATGCATTATATTGGGCACACAGTTGTGTGATGAGATGAGGTGTTTGCGATCTGTGGAATAGCCGGTATATGGCACCGGGAAAGACCGGTGCCGCCAGGTGAGCTGAAGGGCATGCTGAGAGCCATGATTCACCGGGGCCCGGACGATGAGGGAATTTTTGCTGAACGCAACGTCGGAATTGGCATGCGCCGGCTAGCCGTTATTGATGTGGTGCATGGCCGCCAGCCCTATTATTCTGAGGACGGCAAGATTGTCGCCGTCTATAATGGCGAACTGTACAATTACCTGGCCCTGCAAACGCTGGTGGAGTCTTTGGGACACCATTTAAACAGCCGCGCAGACGGCGAAGTGCTTGTCCATTTGTACGAAGAATTTGGGATGGACTTTCTAGACAAGATTTCTGGCATGTTTGCGCTGGCGATTTGGGACAGGCGTTCGCATAAGTTGATCCTGGCGCGGGACCGGATCGGGCAAAAACCTCTGTACCTCTATGAAATGTCCGATACGGTGGCATTCTCGTCTGAACTGAAGTCACTAATCCAGATGCCGGAGTTTCAGTTTGATGTGGACCCGAGGATGCTGGCCAGTTATCTGGCCCACCGGTTTGTGCCCGCCCCGCACACAATGCTGAAGAATGTCAGCAAATTGCGTCCGGGCGAAGTGCTTGTCATTCACGGGGACGGGCGCCGGCAGCGCTGGCAGTACTGGCAGCCGTCTGTCAGCGAACCAGAGTCGATGGCCCAGATGGCCTACTGGGCAGACCGGCTACGGGGGTTGCTGGTCGACGTGGTGCGCACCCACTTGGCTTCGGACGTACCCCTGGGCATTTTTCTGTCCGGCGGGCTGGATTCCAGTCTTCTGGCTGCCATTGCGGCCGGCACGCTAAAAAGTCCAATCGAGGCGTGGTCTGCGACTTTTCCGGCGAAATATCCCGGCTATGATGAAATTGCGTGGGCCGAAAAGGTCGCGGCTAATTACGGAATTCCCCTTCACCGGGTCGATGTGGATTTGAGCATTACTCCGCAGAGAGTGCGGGAACTGGCCTATATTCTGGACGAGCCCATGGCGGACCCCACCGTGCTGCCGTTGGACGGCGTGGCTAGGGCCGCCGCGGAACGGGAAACGGTGATGCTCTCGGGGGAGGGGGCGGACGAAATTTTCGCAGGCTACGCTGGGTACGGCGAGGTGCAGAGTCTGGCCCAGATCCGGAAGGTCCCGGAGTTTATGCGCACATTTTGGATGAAAAAGAACTGGCCGGGCGCAAATGCCCTGAAACGGGCCATGGTGCCCATCTCGGCACGCTACCGCGGTGTTGGCTACACATTCAGCCTGGAGGAGCAAGAGCGCCTGCTGAAGCCGGAATGGCAGCTTCCAGACCGTCCCGGAGCGGTTGCCGAATATTGGGCTACCCATGGTTTTCTCCCAGAGCTGCAGGCGATGCAGGGATTCGACGTGCAGTGGTTTTTGCCCGACGACGCCTTGCTTAAGACCGACCGTATCGGCATGCACTATAACCTCGAAATCCGCGTGCCATTTTGTGACCATGAGGTAGTGGAACTGGCTCTGAGCATGCCGCTGGCCCTGAGGCGCTATGGGTCCAACGACAAGCGGGTGCTGCGCGAAGTCGCCCGACAGCTCCTGCCCCCGGATGTCGTGCGCAGGCCCAAACAGGGTTTTCCCACGCCCCTCACGGACCTGTTGGCGGGACCGCTGCATGACATTGCGTGGGATACGTTGACGGGCTCCTCCGCGCGCAGCCAGGAATGGTTCGATCCGGGGGCCATCCAGAGGCTGCTGTCCGGCATGGGACCGGGAAATGGCACCACGTCCCGCCAAATCTACTCCCTGCTGATGCTGGAGCTGTGGGCGGAGGAGATGGGAAACAAGGCGCTGGCGGCCCGCCGGGAAAACTATTCCTCACCGTCATCCGATATGCGGTCATAAAGCGCTCCGGCTGCAAGCTTCGCCATTGCAGGGGACTGCAGAGGCCAGGCTTGCTGATATCCCATCGCGGCCCTCGCCTGCCGGATAATCATCCGCACCTTTTCTTCGGCCGCATGCAGCCGGTAAATGTGGTAGTCGCAGAAATCAGGATCAGACTGCATAAAGGCATGTTCCGCGAGGTTTCTCTCTGTTACAGCTTCCCTCAGAGCCTCATGCCAGGTCATGAGAATCGCCTCCTTTGCCCTATATTATGCGGCGAAACGGCAATCAGACTGCCTTTCGGAGAACTTGCGGGCATTTCGGGAAACCGGGAGTGGCAGCGGCGAACGTCGCTCGGGTCAATTCGGCAAGGTATTTGAAGCTGTCTGGAATGACGCTGGGACTGGCTCCAAAACGAAAGGTGGCGAAGCGGCATGAATAGGTCCGGGGGGCAGGCTCAGGGTCCTTGTGCGCTCCGCGGACCGGCGTTCTAGCTCCGGCAACTTTGACCGAAATCGGTCTTTGATGGCAGTATTGGGAATTGGCGGGCAGGGTGACTCTCATAACCAGGCTGGCGGGTCCTTTGCGGTGGGGGGATGGTCGCAGGAGTGGCGGATGCATCATTGGGCATCTTGCCGCACGCTATATGGCAACTCCCACTTAGTGGAAGTTGAAAGGCGATCCCCCGTCAGTGCGCAAGGGAACCGCCCTCCATTCCCACTCCGTGGATGACACCAAGATAAGAGCCATCACAAAATGCGTAGGCGGGCCGACTTAGAACCCCTCATATGCGCCCGGCCCGCTGGGCGGCGCGAACCCGTAACGGGCATAAATCTCTTGGGCGTCTACGGACACAATGAACTGGAGGAAGCGCTTTTGCGCTTCGGGGTGCGGAGCCTGTTTGAGGCCCGCAATGTAGTAGCGCCCTGCCGGATTCGCATTCGCGGGGAACGGCAGCCACTTGACCGCTTTGTTCAGCGCCGCGGCATGCATGGCTTCGCTTACCCAGACTACTCCGACATGGAAGGCGCTTGCTGCCACGCGGTCCACCGTTTGCCGGTGGTGGACGGTGGTAAACACCGTCTGCCGATTTTGCACTTTCTCTTGAAACACGCGCGCCGCCAGGCCGGCATGGTCCATTTCCAAGGCCTGCTGCGCCAGCCGGGCAATGCCTTCGGTCTGCGGATTCGGCATCAGCACCCGCACACCGCTGCGGCCGAGGTCATCAAGCCCGGTGATTCCCGCGGGGTTATCGAGGGGCATCACCAGCGCCAGGTGGTTTTGGGCATACGGCACCGGAGTTCCCAGGTGCGCCGATAGTTGCTCCATTTCGCTGCGCCCGGCCGCGAACACGTCGGGAATGATGCGCAGTGCGAGAGTTCCCAGCTGAAAATCGCCGCCGTGAAGAATTTGCTGGGCGAGCATTCCCGGGGGCAGCGTCTCGTAGAAGACCGAGCGGCATTCCGGGAAGTTGTCTTCGAACGCGCGAAACAGATCATTCAGCACCATAAACTGGTTGCCATTGAAGAATGCTGTGAAGTCCGGCGTAATGGGATTGCCGACAAAATCGCACACCGTATCATATTGCGGCAAGTCCAAATGGGGACTGGGATTCATATCAAGGTTTGACATAGGCCATTCCCTCCTGCTGCCTGAGCACCAATTCTCCCACGGCGGACGGCACGATCGTCATTGACGGGAGCAGGTCGCTCTCCGTAAGGCTGCTTGCCTTCATGCTGTTGAGGCAGACCACAGTGGATACCCCCTTGTTCTGCAAGGCTTGAATCTCGCCAGGCCACCGGGACTGTGACCGAGCCGCCATATTGACAGCGTCTCCCTGGATTACTAATTCTACTCGCATGTCAGGCATCTCCACGAGGAGATTTTCGATATTTCGCAATGCCGCCCGCTGTTTGGCCGCATCGCCGTCGTTAACGTGGAACAGGACGCCTTTTGTTCCGCTCACAGCCATCACCTCTGGGAAAAGTGTAGTACTTCACTTCTAACGCCGCAATAATCCATGGATCTGAATGGGATTAATCATCAGCCCAGTGGTATAGTAAAGGCAAAAGAGCCTGTCATGAAACCGTATAAGGAGTGAAATATAGACGATGCAGGAACCTGACCTGAGTTTGATACGCCATCTTAAGAGCCGTGGAAAATTCGAAGAGGCGCATGAACAGCTTGAGCAGTGGATGGAGGCCCAGCCCAATAGCCCTTATTTGGAGCTGGAAATGGCAGGCATCCTTGATGAACTGGGACGGCCTCACGAGGCCGTTTTGTACTATGAAGACGCTTTGGCGCACGAAGCGCCAGCGCCTTTGGCGCTGCGGATAGCGATTGGGCTCGGCAATGACCTGCGGGCTCTGGGGCGCATCCATGAATCGCGCCAGGTTCTGGAGAAAGCTCGGAGCCAGCGTGCGCCACAAAAGGCTCTGGACTTGTTTTATGCGCTGACACTCTGGCAGGATCGTGACTACAGTGCCGCATTCCGGCTGGTCTGGCAGATGGCCGAGACCGGCATGGACGGCGAGGACTTTGAGTGGTACCGGGGAACGCTGCGTTACGCTGCGGACCATCTTAATGACTCATTTCACCCCTAAAGGGGTGAGCAGGAGCCGTGAGGGCAGCAGAATTCTGCTGCCCTCAGCACTTACCCTGTATTGCGCATTCCCAGCGCGATGCCTTCCATGGTTTTCGCAATGAGGGGCAGCAATTCCGCGTCCCCACTGGTCCGGTACCGGGACAGCAGTTCAATCTGCAGATAATTCAAGGGGTCTACATGTGGATTGCGCCAGTGGATGACTTCTTGCAGGCGGGGCTGATCTTCCAAAAGTTCACGGTGGCCGGTAATGGCGAGCAGGGCATCGTGCAGCTGGCTATAGTCCTCTTGGATTTGCGGCCAGAATTGGGCGCTCAGATGGCGGGGCACGAGGTCATGATATGCCATCGCAACATGCAGGTCTGTCTTGACCAGGGCCAATTCCATATTGTGGATGCTGGTAGTCCAAAATGGCCATGTGGCGTACCAGTCCTGCAGAAGGTCTTTATGGCCCTCTTCGAGAAAGCTGCTCAGGGCTTGGCCGGCGCCGTACCAGCCTGGCAGGAGCATGCGGTTTTGGGTCCAGGAGAAGACCCAGGGAATCGCCCGCAGATCATCCCAACGGAATTGCTCCCGCCAAGATGGCCGGGATCCCCAATTTAAGGCACCCATCTCACGAATCGGTGATACCGCCAGGAAATATTCCCAAAACGACGGGTCGTCAATAAGAGCGCGGTACTGGCGGTGAGCGCGGTCGGCCAAGACGTCCATGTGCGCGGCGGCAGCCGCATCCGGATCTCCGGATGGGAACAGGACAGCCCGGGCATGGGACACAATCATCAATTCCAGACTGCGGTACGCCATGTCCGGCAACAGGAACTTTTGGGATAGCACCTCACCTTGCTGGGTGATGCGCAGCACTTCGCGCACGCTGCCGCTGGGCTGTCCTGAGATAGCGTAGGATGTCGGGCCGCCGCCCCGCCCCAAGGCACCCCCACGCCCATGAAAAAATCCCAGGTGCTGGCCGTTGTCCCGAGCCCATTCGGTCAGCTCGATCTGAGCGCGGAAAATAGCCCATGATGCACTCAGACTCCCGGCGTCTTTAGTGCTGTCTGAATACCCGAGCATGACTTCCTGGTAGTGGTGGCGGGAATTCAGGTGGTGTTGCCACAAAGCATCCCGATTCACCCGGTCAATCACGGATCGGGCGCGCTTCAGATCGTCCAGAGTTTCCACCACGGGGATGATGTCTAAGGAGAGCTGGGGATCCACGGCATGCATCAGAAATAATACGGACAACAGGTCACTGGGCTGGTGAGCCATGCTCACCAGATAGTGGCTTACCCCCTCAGGGCCGGATAGATGCTGGTAGCGCGCGAGGAGTTCGAGCACATCTTTCAAATCCTGGGTCAGTGGACTCTGCGGCACAAAGGGCGGCGCATTGTTCCATGCCGCATGCACCGCGGCTATGCGCTCCTCATCGGACCAGTCTTCGTATTCGGGCCCAAGCATTTCCACCATGGCCTGGGTATGGACGCGGCTGTGCTGGCGCACATCGAGATTGGCAAGGTGCAGCCCAAAGATGTCGATCTGGCGTATGAGGATCCGCAATTCCGCGGGCCACCGGTCCGGGCTAGGGTCCCAATGGGAGGCCAGCTGACGGACATCTTGCAGAAAGTTGGCGGCATTGGCGTAGCCGCCGAGGCGGTGCGTCTGGGTGACCTGCAGCTTGGCGGCAATCAGGCCCACCATTTGCCGCAGGGGCTCCTGGGGATATCTTTGCTGCAGATCATCCGACTGGTCCTGAAATATGCGGGCGTGGGCGGCGAGCCACCGCTCCAGCAGGTCGGTTTGGTGAACATAAGGATGTTCGGCGCTCAGGGTTCTTTCCAGTTCGTCCAGCGACTGGAGGTAGAGGGTGATGGCCATCTCCTGATGTCTCTGCAGAGTTTTTTGGGTAATCGCCACATCGACAAAGGGATGGCCGTCCCGGTCTCCGCCAATCCAGGAATCTATCGACCAACGCACGGGAGCTGTGCCCTGCAGGCTCCTGTCCAAGTCGTCAAGCACCGCGGGAAGCGCCTGGAATAGCGACTTGCGTATGTAGTACAGGCCTAATTCCACTTCATCCATCACAGTAGGCCGCGCCGTGCGCTGATTGGGGGTGCGCCACAAGACCCGGATTAGCTCTTGCAGATCATGCTCCGCGCCAGAGGGAAGGGGAAAGCCCTTGTGCTTTTCCAAAAGAGCCGCAATCTTGGCCATGTGCTGAAGTATGGTGCGCCGGGTGCTTTCTGTGGGGTGCGAGGTTAGGACGAGGCGGCCTTGGGCAGGCGCCGAGAAAGGAGCGCCGGGACCGCTTTGTGCGATCTGGCTGCGCAGTTCCTCGACCGAACCTCTCAGAGGCGGGTGGGGAGCGCGGCGCCTAGCCTCTACCAAATCAATGCGGTGCAGGTCCTCCGTCAGGTTCTGCAGGCGGATCTGTTCAGTCAGCATGCGGATCGTGCGGTCCATTTCAGTGAGGGCATTGGAAAAATCGACAGACCCGCCCTCCAGCAGGTTGCCGCGCAAATGGTACGGAACTTGCTCAAGGCGCAGGCGCTGTGCCACCAGGTATGCCTGGTGGCCGTTTTGCACCACCGGGGCCGTCTCCTCCTCCCGAACCACACGGTGCAGAATATCCCACAGGAGCTGAACGGTGTTCTGCCAGGCGCGCGGGTCGGAGGTGTTTGGACTGGACAATATTCACACATCCTCTCGACAATCCAACTAACTGTATAATTATTAATCATAGCACAGAGAAAATGGTGCTGCGTTTTCAGCGGCTCTCTCGAAAATATACAGAGAGGGCCAGTGACCGTGCGTCACCTGGCCCTCTCGTTTATCCTAAATTAAGCATGCGGAGAATTTCGAGCTGGCGGTCGGGAACCTCATAGGCCCCACGGGAGGCAATAGTGACCGTCTTGCTTCCCGGCTTTTTAATGCCGCGCATGGTCATGCACAAATGCTCTGCCTCAATGACTACCATAACGCCCGCCGCGTCTAGATCCTGTTCCAAGGTATCCGCCACAATATTGGTCATACGCTCTTGAATTTGCGGGCGCTTGGCGACAAGGTCGACGAGCCGGGCCAGCTTGGACAGTCCCGTCACGACCCCGTGGCGGGGTAGATAGGCTACGTGCGCCTGACCGAAAAATGGCAGCAGGTGATGCTCACATGCCGAATAGAAAGGAATGTCTTTGACCAACACGACTTCGTTATGGTCAACGTGAAAGCGGGCCGATAGGGTCTCCGATGGATCGCGGTGCAGGCCGGAAAAAATTTCCGCATACATCCGGGCAACCCGGGCAGGCGTCTCGATTAATCCTTCACGGGTGGGGTCTTCGCCAATGGCCTCCAAAATCATCCGTACGGCGTCTTCAATTTTTTTATGGTCCACAGGGCCCGGAGGGCCTTCGGTTAGCCGCTCGGAGTCCGTAACGGCTAACGCCGCATCCAGTCCGGCCGGTTTTGGGGTGGATTTTTTGGAACGCAAGGATTGTGACATAAACCATTCCTTCTCTCTTGTTGGGGCTAGATGCTTCCGGGCAGCGTGTGGCTCCCGGCACGGTTATTAGTACCCAAAAATCCCCACTGCCTTTCTCGCGTGAAGCACCTTCTATGGTACCGCAAAAACGCTCTCGTGGTTCGAAATACTGGCCACCTTAATGTCTGCTAGTGCAGGAGGTCCGGCTCCAGCCTCATAATTTTCTGCCATAGCGGCTGAAAGCTGAACCAGCCCGCCATGGGACTGCCGACCTGATGGCGGGTCTTTTGGGCCACGGCCGGGGCAATCATACACGGTTCCCCCGCCGCCCGTGCCGCAAGTTCCGTCTGGCAGGACCGCTCCATGGCAATAAACCACCAGATGGCCGCCTCAACCGATTGCCCGACGGTCAGCAAGCCGTGATTCTGTAAAATGATGGCTTTTCCGGCGCCCAGCGTCTGGGCGATGTTGCGGCCCTCGGCAGGGTCGAGGACGACCCCCGGTAAATGGAATGGGTGTGGGCGGCGGCTACCACGTCTGGCCGAGCCTGGTGGATAGCCGCATGAACAGCAAAAGCGGCTTGGTTCACCAGTCCGGTGCCTTCCACAACGTGCCCGGCTGAATCGACCAGAATAAGGTCAGAGGCACGGATATGGCCAAAATACTGTCCGAAGGGATTGACCCAGAACCTATCGGGGCATTGCGGGTCACGCGCCGTGATGTGTCCGGCAACCCCTTCGTCAAAGCCCATGCGGGCAAACAGGTGAAACCCCGCAGCAAGACACTGCTTGCGGTGCAGGCGCTCGTCCGCAATGCTGCCTGTGGACAGTGGTGCGGCATCATAGTATTCCATTATCGTCCTGGCAGGAAAATTGAATCTCCGTGGGGTGTGCGGTCTGTGACCTCTCCGCTGGATCCCTCTACTTGGGGGATGCGAATGTCCTGCGGCGGCCGAAGCTCCTTGTGGTAAGCCGATAACGGTATGATAGCGCGCACGCGCCATTAATGCCAGACGGCTGTCCTCTCCCCGGACCGCAGGGGCGCTTCCCCAGGAGACATGGGATGCCCATCCGCAGTCTCAGGTTCGGGACTTCCAGGAGATGGGGTTCAGTGCGAAGGCACTCATGGCTGGCGCAGGAGAGCGCAAGCGGGCAACCTGCTGGGAGTAGGCCGTGGGGAACAGACAGAAAATATCCAGACGTGACACAGTGCCCGGACTGCTGGCAAAGGGAGTCCGAGGGGCTAGCAAGGTTTTCGCATATTTTGGGGAGACCTTTAGGCCGTGATATCATCCCCCGCCCGTTTTACAGCATCGGCGATGGCGGTTACGGACAGCAGTCCCTCATGGAGGGCGCGGCCAATGAGGACCCCGCAGGCTCCCGCCTGGTACATGGGGACAATGTCGCGGACATCATCGATCTGGCCGGAAGTCCACACGCTGAACCCTTCCCGGCAAAAAGCTTCAATGAGGCGCAGATTGCTGGATTGAGCCATATTTTCCGGAGCGCGGGCGGTCAGAATGACCGTGCTGATTCCGCTGCGGCGCGCATTGTCGATCATCAGGGAGGCGCTGCGGGAACTGACCTCGCCATTTTGCACCAGCAGACTGCCCCACACCCGGCCGGTCCCGGCCGCTTTGGCCACTTTGCGCAAGACGGCACCTTGTTCCAGCAAAGACCCCGTGACAACGTGAGACGCCCCATATGCCAGCCTTTGCTGGGCGGTGGCAATATCCCGGATTCCGCCGCCTACCGAGATCTTGATGGGCCGCGCGGCCATGGCCATCAGCAGTGCCGGGACTACCGACATGCGCCCATGGGAGGCATCGAGGTCAACGACATGCAAGTGGCGCGCTCCTTTAGATGCCCATTGCAGTGCCATGGACAGGGGATTGGCATAAGGCCCTGTATAGCGCACGGGATGATCGCCCTGCCAGCGGATGACCCGTCCTGAAGAGATGTGTATAACCGGCACGATGCGAAATGCGTGGGCATTGTCTGGGGACACACAGTCCACCTCCATTACGTGTTAGGTTTTTCTTCCTTAATCTTAATATATGTCAGGAAATGCCGTTTAGCAACCTTAGGGTGTAAGCTTTTGAACGGTAAAAATCTGAGGC
>DAHWJO010000090.1:0-13736 GCA_027344105.1 Sulfobacillus sp. | reverse complement strand
TGGGAGGAGGGGCGGGTGTTTCACCCGCGGACGGGGAAGAGCGGCGGGTGGTTCCTGCGGGAGCCGGGCAGTGAAGCTTATGCGCTGTGGCGCCGGCAGCAGCTTGAGGGACGGCCCATCGGGCACTGGCCGTCCCACTTGCAGCTCATTGAGGCCCTGGCTCGGCAAGACGGCGCTCAGGGAGTGTCCCTGGGCAGTTTGGCGGCCCTCTACGGGCTCCAGTTCGAGCCCTGGTCCGCGGAGTCCTATGAATGGGTATGCGCGCCGGGAGATCTCGACACGCCGTGGCTAGACGCCTTCCTGCGCGTCTTGCGCTCCAGCCCTCTCAGCCGGCAGCTCTCTCCCATCTTGCACCAGAGCCAGGCGCGCTGGGCCCAAGTCCGGCAGGACTAGGCCCACTCGCTGCGGTCGAGCCGGGGCTGCAGCGCGCGGTTGAGCGCCTCCGCGAGCACGTCGGCCATATCATTGATCAGCAGGTCGATTTCTTTGGGAGTCACCATCAGCCCTCCCAGCCGGTCTCCCAGCACCTCTTCCATGAGGGCATTCTGGCTGGGCTCTCCCATTTCCTGCAGGATCTTGTAAAACTTGGCGTCGTCGGCCAGCTGCTGCACCAGCATGTGGGTGGCTTCCTGGGCAATGCTCATCGCCTGCACCACCGTGCACACCCCGATGGCTGTCACCGGCACCCCCACGGACTCGTGACTGAGCCCCTGCCTCCTGTTCCCCACCCCCGAACCCGGGTGAATCCCGGTGTCGGCAATTTGCACACTCCCCAGCAGGCGGTCTAGGCTGCGGGCGGCCAGGGCATCCACCGCGATAACCAAATCCGGGTGGGCCTGGGCCACAATGCCCTTGATCATGTCCAGGGTTTCGATGCCGGTCGTCCCCAGCACCCCCGGAGCCACGGCGGCCACCGGCCGCATCCGCTCGCGGACATCCTCGGGCACCAGTTCGCTCAGGTGGCGGGTTACCAGAAGGCGCTCGACCACGCGGGGTCCCAAGGCATCGGGAGTCGCATTCCAGTTGCCCAGCCCCACCACCAGCACGCTTTTCGCCAAGTTGTCGGGAATCAGCGTTTTCAGCTGGTCGGACAACACATCCACCAGGGCTGCCCTCACTCCTGCATCGCGGTCCTTAAAACCCGGAACGTCGAGCGTGATGTAGTGTCCTTCGGGCTTCCCCATCAAGTGGGCCCCCTGGCTGTTGAAGATCTCGACCCGGGTGATTTCAATCTGCTGGTCGCCATCCTTTTCGACGCGCACGCCAGGCACTTCCTCGTGGGCTTCTCCGCGGACAATGTCACGCGCTTCAATCGCCATATCCGTGACAACCCGAATGGGTTGAAAATCGGCCATAGGGCGCCCCCTCTCCTCGGCCATTAGACTGCACGCCCTCAGCGGGGTTTATGCGCTAAGCCGCCCACCCGCTTTTGCCCGCGGCCTGCCAGCGCCGCCGCGGCCAGCAAGGTGAGGTCCCGAAAGGCGATGACGGGGGCCGGCACCATTTGCGCAAACCGTCCCAGAAAGGGGTTCCCGGTTGTGCCCAGCGCCAGCCAGCGCATGGCCAGAAAGAAATCGAGCAGTCCAGCCGCATTCACGGTGGTGAGAAGGAGGGGGTTCACGTCCACCCACAACAGGGCGTAGTAAACCCACAGCATGTATTGGGGACTGTAGACTTTGTTGCACAGCAGCCACCAAACCAGCGCGGCCGTACCCGCCCCGAGCGCTTCCAAATGCCCCTTCCAGACGGCCCAGAGCAGCACCAGGCCGCCCCCCAGTGTCAGGGCTAGACTCAGGCCATTGATGGTGTCGATGTGTGCGAGACCTTGCGCACAGATCCACTGATACACCCCGGGCACCGGGCCGCGGCCGCTGTTGTAAGTAAAAAACTCAGACCAGCCCCGCCTGGCCAGCAGAGCGAACGGCAAATTGATCCCCACGGCCCCGAGGGCAAACCTGCCAAGAAATACCCGGCGCCCTCTTGTGGCGCCATTCACCGTCAGCGCCAGCACCATATAGGGGATCAGTACCACCGGGAAGAATTTTGTCACCGTGCCCAACCCGAGGTACAGCCCAGCCTGGCCGAACCGTTCCCGGCGCCAGGCCAGCGCCGCCAGACCCCAGGTGGCAATCCCCAGGAGGTCCCAGTTCAGCAGGCCGTAGACCACTAAAAGAGGGGACAGGGCAAACCACCAGGCAGCCCTGTCCCCCGCCCCCTGCCTCAGAACATACAAGCCTCCCACAAACGCCAGCATCAGCCCGGCCACGGAGCCGGCAAAGTACCCCCAAAAACCCGGAAGCCAGGCCATCGCCCACATATAGAGCCCGATGAGAACAGGATACTCAATGACGTTTTGAAAATACGGCAGCGGATGGGCGTACAGGTGCCGGGAGGTATACAGCGCCACCACATCCGAATAGCTGCTGTGCAGAAAGCTGTAGGGGTAGTAGCTCAGGCTCAGGTGCCCTGCGGGCAGCAAAAACCGGGGCGGCGCCACGCGCCACGCCGCCCAGCCGATCCCTATCAACCCCACCAAGGCCATCTGCCAAAATTTCCGGCGCACTCTCTTTAAAGCCCTCTTTCCCTGCTGTGGCCTGCCTATTTTTATAGCACATTGCGCGCAAAACTTCTAAAACGGACCCGTCCCCCATCCAAAAGCTCCAAGCTGAGGCAATTTCTTGCGGCTTGACTCATACATCTAAGGGGAGGGATGGACATGCGCAAGAGACGCTCCTTGTGGTGGGGCACACTGACATTAACCGGAGCTGCCGTTGCGTCCAGGGGTCTGGGCCTGATCTACCGGGTGCTTCTGGCCAGATTTTTGGGTTCTGAAGGCCTGGGGTTCTTCCAGATGATTTTCCCTTTTTACATCGCGCTGGTGACCCTGGCGATGGCCGGGACCCCCGTCGCGGTATCCCAGCTGATTGCGGAAGACCAAACCAACCCGCGCCTGTTGATGCGCCTCGCACTCGTAATCGTGGCCGCCGTCAGTCTCCCCCTCATTGTCATGGTCACCCTTCTGGCCAAGCCTCTGGCGCTGGCGCTGTATCACGACCCCCGGTTTGTCCCCCTCATCATGACGATTGCGCCAGCCCTCCTGGCGGTGGGATTTTCCGCTGTCCTGCGCGGGTACTTTGTGGGCATCCAGCAGCTGGCCTACCCGGCCGTGTCCCAAGTGTCCGAACAATTGATCCGCGTGGTGATCCTGTATGCCATCCTGAATTTTCTTGGGCGCCAGGCTTTTCACAATGCGCCCCTGGTCGCGGTGGCGCTCATTCCCCTGGGGGAAGGCGTCAGTCTGGTGATTCTCGGACTCGCCTATATCCGGGCCTACGCGCCGAACATGCCGCAGGCCCGCCACCGTACGGGCGTCCGCGATATTTTGCGGCTGTCCGTGCCTGTCACCTTCAGCCGCCTGCTCTCCTCCCTGGTGGGAGTCGTCGAAGCGGTTCTGATTCCCCTGCGCCTGGAGGCCGCGGGGATGAGCTCGTACCTGGCCATCCGCTATTTCGGGCAGCTGACCGGAATGGCCCTGCCCCTCATTTTCTTCCCCACAGCCCTGACCCTGTCCCTGTCGACCAATCTGGTGCCCGTCATGGCCCACAAGCATGCGGCCCAGGATACCGAGGGAATCCGGGATTCGCTGATGGAAGGTCTTGAGGCCACGGCACTGTTTACCGTCCCGGTGACCATCCTTCTCCTCGCCTTGGGCGTGAAGCTCGACGATCTCTTCTTTCACGCCCATATCTCCCCGGCGGTCTTCTACCCTCTGGTTCTCGGCGGGTTCTTCCTGTACTTTGACATCACCCTGTCGGGGGCGCTCAGGGGCCTGGGACGGACCGACATTCCCATGCGCAACGACCTGGTGGCCAGCGTGATCGAGATCGCTTTGATCTGGGTCTTCACCGTAAACCCGCGTTTGGCTCAGGCCGGAATCCCGGCGGCCATCGGCATCGGGTTCGTCTTGAGCATGGTGTTCAACGCGGTCAGCCTGGCCCGCTTGAGCCGGATCAGCATCCCCTGGGGCCGGATTTTGGCCCGCCCCCTGGCAGCGGCTGTACCCGTGCTGCTCACTCTGGCGCTGTGGAGGATTTGGGGATCGTCGCACCACCTGACCCAGGCCGTGAGCCTCACGGGCAGTGTCGGCCTGACCATCATGGCCTATCTCCTGTCCCTGAGGCTCACGGGAAGCACGGTGCACAAATTTCTTTAAGAGGGCGCCAAAAGCTTGTGCAGGTATGGCGCAATGCTGGCGGGGGACAGAAGCGCCCCGCTGTACACCGCCCGGATCTTGCCGTGCGGGCCGATGAACACTGACATCGGCAGCCCCTGGACCCCGTACGATGCCGCCACCGCCCCCTGACTGTCGAGCAGTACTGGATAGTTGACCGCTTTGGCCGCCATGTATTGCGCGACCGTAGACTGGGACTGCTGCACATCCACCCCGTAAATGTCAATGCGGCCAGCGTACGCGTCCTCCACGTTTTCAATCTGGGGAATTTCCTTGTTGCACCAGGGACACCAGGTGGCCCAAAAATTAAGCCACACGGGATGTCCCCGCAAATCCGACAGGGTCACGCTCTGACCCTTGGTGTCGGTCAATGTGAAGTTCGGCGCAAATTGTCCCGCGCTGAGTCCGTACTGCGGCGTCGACGCGGCAACGCTCGCCTGGCGGCGCGGCGTCTTGGCGGCAGCCTCCGGGTGGCGCGCCGGAGCGGTGCGGCCGATAAGAAAGCCGGCATAAACCAAGGCCGCCAAGAGGACAGCCCAGCCCGCCCACCGTTTGGTTGCAGACACTGCGTCTCACCTCCACTTTTTGGTTTAGAACACTGGTGTTTCCTTGGGCGTGCCAATGGCAAAGGTCAATTCGCCATTGACTTCGTCAATGTTCACCGTCTGGCGCCCAGACAGCTCCCCGTCCAGCATCTTCATAGCCAGAGGATCCTGGATAGCCCGCTGGATGAGGCGGCGCAGCGGCCTCGCCCCATACTGGGGATCATACCCCCGGGCCGCCAAATTGTCCAAGGCCCGCTCGCTGACCGACAAGGTGATGTCCCGCTCTCTCAGGCGGTCCTGAATTTCTCTGAGGCTGACCTGCACGATGAGGCGCAGCTCTTCGGGCGTCAGCCGGGAGAAGGTGATCACCTCGTCAATCCGGTTGAGAAATTCCGGGCGGAAAGCATCGCGCAGCACCGCATCCAGCTGCTGCTGGCGCCGTTCCGGGTCGTTCTCCTCCAAAATGACATGGCTGCCCAGATTGGAGGTCATGATGATCACGGTATTGCGAAAATCTACGGTCCGGCCCTGGCCATCAGTCAGACGCCCGTCGTCGAGCACCTGCAGCAGCACATTGAACACTTCCGGATGCGCCTTCTCTATTTCGTCCAGCAGCACGACCGAATAGGGGCGCCGCCTGACCGCTTCCGTTAGCTGCCCGCCCTCTTCATATCCCACGTAGCCGGGAGGCGCTCCCACCAGCCGCGATACCGTGTGGCGCTCCATGTACTCCGACATGTCGATGCGCACCAAGGCATTCTCGTCGTCAAAGAGAAAGGCCGCCAAGGCTTTAGCCAGTTCGGTCTTCCCCACTCCGGTCGGGCCCAGGAAGAGAAAGGAGCCCATCGGCCGGCGCGGGTCGGATAGCCCTGCCCGGGCCCGCCTCACGGCATTGGAGACGGCCTCCACGGCTTGAGTCTGCCCCACAACCCGCTCCCCCAGACGCTTCTCCATTTCAACAAGCTTCGCCCGCTCGCCTTCCAGCAGCCGGCTCACCGGAATTCCTGTCCACTTGCCCACGATCTGAGCCACATCCTGCTCCGTAACTTCTTCGCGCAGGAGCCGGTCGGAGCCTTCCAGCGCCTGGAGGTCTTTCTGCGCCTGCTCCAGCTCTTTTTGCAAGGACAGCAGCTTCCCGTAGCGCAGTTCGGCCGCGCGGCCCAAATCCCCATTGCGCTCGGCCTGCTGCTCCTCCGTGCGGGCCTGCTCAATCTGCTGCTTGACCTGGCTCACCTTCGCCACCTGCTGCTTTTCCTGCTCCCAGCGCGCCATCAGGCCGTTGCGCTTCTCGCGCACATTGGCCAGCTCTTCTTCCAGCTGCACGAGGCGGGTCTTCGACGCCGCGTCATCTTCTTTCGACAGCGCTTCCCGCTCGATCTCCAGCTGCAGGCGCCGGCGCTCCAGCTCGTCCAGCTCCTCCGGCATGCTGTCCATTTCCACCCGCAGGTGCGAAGCCGCTTCGTCAATCAGGTCGATGGCTTTATCCGGCAAGAACCGGTCAGTGATATAGCGGTGGCTCAGCCTGGCTGCGGCAATGAGCGCCCCGTCACGGATTCTCACGCCATGATGCACCTCATAGCGCTCCTTCAGGCCGCGCAAGATGGCAATCGTGTCCTCAACAGACGGCTCATCAACAAACACCGGCTGGAACCGCCGCTCCAGGGCCGCATCCTTTTCAATGTACTGGCGATATTCGTCCAGCGTCGTCGCGCCCACCGCCCGCAGCTCACCGCGCGCGAGGGCGGGTTTCAGAAGGTTGGCCGCGTCCACGGCGCCTTCGGCCTTGCCTGCCCCGACAATGGTGTGCAGTTCGTCTATAAAGAGAATAATGCGGCCCTGGGCGCCCTCAATTTCTTTTAGCACCGCTTTCAGCCGGTCTTCAAACTCCCCGCGGAATTTGCTGCCGGCAATCAGGGAGCCGAGGTCCAGTGCCAGCACTTTCTTGTCCTTGAGGCCCTCGGGCACATCTTGCTGCACAATTCTCTGCGCCAGCCCCTCGACGATGGCGGTTTTTCCCACGCCTGGCTCTCCTATGAGCACCGGGTTGTTCTTGGTGCGGCGGGAGAGCACCTGGATGACACGCCGGATCTCCTCGTCGCGCCCAATCACGGGGTCCAGTTTCCCCCGGCGGGCCAGTTCCGTCAGGTCTTTGCTGTATTTGCTGAGGGCTTGATACTTTTCCTCAGGATTCTGGTCCGTCACCCGGGCCTGTCCGCGCACATCCTTCAGCGCTGAAAACACCGTGTCCCGCTTCACTCCGAATTCCTTGAGCAGCCGCCCTGCAGGACTGCCCGGCTGCTCAACCAGCGCCAGCAGGAGATGCTCGGTGGAGATGTACTCGTCTTTAAGGGCCTCCGCCTCTTTCTCGGCCTGCTCCACCACAGTGGTCAGACTCTGGCTCATATAGGCGCCGGGCTGGGTGCCTGAAACTTTCGGCAGTTTGCTGATCTCGCGCTGCACCCCGGATTCCAGGGAAGGCAGCGGGATCCCCACTTTTTCCAGCAGGGGCCGCACCACCCCGTCGGTCTGCTTGAGCAGCGCCGCCAAAAGATGCTCCGGCGTGATCTCCTGATTCTGCATCTCCCGCGCGATATTCTGGGCGTCCGACAAGGCCTCTTGAGACTTCACTGTCAATTTATCGAGGCGCATGAACTTCTCCCCCTTTTTCGGAATGGTTATTCAACAGCTGCTGGTACAGCTCATCATCCGACGCCGTAAAGGGTTCCGGAAAGCGCAGCGTCACTTCCAGCAGCAGGTCTCCTTTGGATTCGCTTCCCCGCTGCGGCAGACCCATCCCCCGCAAGCGGAGCATCTTGCCCTGGTTGGTATGGGCTGGGATCTTCACCATCACGGGCTCCCCGGTCAGGGGTTTCACCGGCACCTCACCGCCAGTGGCCGCCAGCGGCACCGGCACCATCAGCCGCCCCACAAGGTTGCTGCCCTGGCGCGCAAACCGCGGGTGCGGAGCAACTTCCACACGGAGGCGGGCATGGTTGCCCACACGCAAAACGGCTCCTGCTTCAACCCCCGCAGGAATGCTGACCGTGAACTTTTTCGGTTCCATGACCTGTCCCAACCCTCCGCAGCGGGGGCAGTCTGGATCCGTGCCGTGGCACACCGGACAGACCACGGGTTCGGATACGGAAATAGGCAACGACACTCCCCGTCCGACTTGTTCCAGAGTCAGGGTGACACTCTCTTCCGGCACTCTCTGCGTCCTTGTGCGCGCGGCCCCCCCAACGTCCGCCCCGGACTGCGAAAATAAATCCTCGAAAATACTGCCCCACTCCCCGAATCCACCCCCATCGTACGAAACGCGTTCGTACCCGGGGCCCTGGCTCCGGGCCTTGCGGTTGGCATAGCCGCGGCGCATCTGGTCGTACTCCTCGCGTTTCTTGGGATCTGAAAGCACTTCATAGGCCTCGTTAATCTCTTTGAACTTGTCCTCCCCAGCTTTACCGCTAACATCGGGATGGTATTTCCTGGCCAGCTTCCGGTAAGCCGCCTTGATTGCCGTCTTGTCAGCGGATTCGCTCACGTCGAGGATCTTGTAATAGTCCTTAGGAGCCGCCATCCACCCTCACCTCACCTGGAAAATAGGAGGACCGGAGAGCAACGTCTCGGGTCCTCCCCCTATCATCATTCGGTGGGCCGGAAATCCGCGTCGATGACGTCATCTCCTGCGCCCGCGGCCCCGTCGCCCGGAGGCGGGTTGCCGGTATCTTGCGGATTCGCGCCCTGCTCCTTGTACAGCGCCTCCGCCAGTTTGTGGGAGGCCGCTTCCAGTTGGCTGAGGGCCGACTCAATCTCCGCCTTGTCATTCTTTTCGATGGCCGCCCGCACGGTTTTAATGCTCTCTTCCGCTTGCGTCTTGTCTGCCGCATCGATCTTCTCGCCCAAGTCGCGGATGGTCTTTTCGGTGGAGTAGGCCATCGACTCCGCACGGTTCTTCAAGTCGACCAGCTGGCGGCGCTCTTCATCTTCCTGCGCCTTGTCCTGAGCTTCGCGGACCATTTTTTCAACTTCCTCTTTGGAAAGCTGGGTGGACGCGGCCACGGTAATCCGCTGTTCCTTGCCCGTGCCCAAATCCTTGGCCGACACGTTGACAATGCCGTTGGCATCGATATCGAAGGTCACCTCAATCTGAGGCACGCCCCGCGGCGCCGACGGAATATCGGCCAAGCTGAAACGGGCCAGAGTCCGGTTGTCTGCAGCCATCGGGCGCTCGCCCTGCAGCACATGAATCTCCACCGAAGTCTGGTTGTCGGAGGCGGTGGTAAAAGTCTCGCTCTTTCGGGTCGGGATGGTCGTGTTGCGGTCAATCAGCTTGGTGAAGACCCCGCCCATGGTTTCAATGCCGAGGGACAGAGGCGTAACATCAAGCAGGATCACATCCTTGACTTCCCCGGCCAGCACGCCTCCTTGAATCGCTGCGCCTATGGCCACCACTTCGTCGGGGTTGACGCCCCGGTTCGGCTCTTTGCCCGTCAGCTTCTTCACCAGTTCCTGAATCACAGGCATCCGGGTCGACCCGCCTACCAGAATGATTTCATTGATCTGGCTCTCAGACAGTTTCGCATCCTGCAGCGCCTGCTTGAACGGAATCACAGTGCGCTCGGTCAGGTCCTTGGTCAGTTCTTCAAATTTGGCGCGGGTCACGGTCAGCTCCAAATGCTTGGGGCCCGTCTGGTCAGCCGTGATGAACGGCAGGCTGACTTGGGTCTCCGTCACAGATGAGAGCTCGATCTTGGCTTTTTCCGCCGCCTCAATCAGACGCTGCAGAGCTTGCCGATCTGCCCGCAGGTCAATGCCATTTTCGCGCTTGAACTCGGCTGCAACATAATCCACCAGCTTCATGTCGTAGTCATCGCCGCCCAAGTGCGTGTCGCCTGCCGTGGATTTCACCTCAAAAACGCCGTCCCCCACTTCCAGGACCGACACGTCGAAAGTTCCTCCACCCAAGTCCCAAACCAGAATGGTCTCGTTTTTCTGCTTGTCAAGACCGTATGCCAAGGCGGCGGCCGTCGGCTCATTGATGATGCGGAGCACTTCCAGACCCGCAATCTTTCCGGCATCTTTGGTCGCTTGACGCTCGGCATCGTTAAAATAGGCCGGGACTGTAATGACCGCCTGGGTGACTGTCTCTCCCAGATATTTCTCCGCATCGCTCTTCAATTTTCCCAAAATCATCGCTGAGAGTTCTTCCGGGGTCATCTTTTTTCCGGAATTGGGCAAGTCGATCAAGACTTGCTTGTTTGGCCCTTCCACGACTTTATAAGGCACCCGCTCGCGCTCCTGGGACACCTCATCAAACCGGCGTCCGATAAAACGCTTAATCGAAAATACCGTGTTCTCGGGGTTCATCACAGCTTGGCGCCGCGCCAACTGCCCTACGAGGCGCTCCCCGTTCTTGGCAAATCCTACCACTGATGGGGTCAACCGACTTCCCTCGGTGTTGAGAATAACTGTCGGCTGTCCTCCCTCCATCACCGCAATAACAGAGTTAGTCGTTCCCAAATCGATTCCTACGACCTTGGCCATAATTCAATTTCCTCTCCTTGTCGTCCGTAGTACGTTCTATGTAATGCTTCGCCGGAATCTCCGTAATGCCCAGAACCATGCGTATCCCTGCAGCATTCACCCCTTGCTGGGTGAGTTCGCGAATCCTGACCAGGCGGTAATAGTCATTTTCCGAATACAGACGGTTATTGCTTTCGGTGCGGGCAGGGGCTAACAGGCATTCCCTCTCCCAGACCCGAAGCATCTGCGACGACACTCCAACCAGCCGCGCCATCACGCCAATGGTATACACCGGCTCGTCAGGACCGTGGATCGGCATTCCGCATCACATCCTCAAATCGCACTCCGTTAGTCATGATATTCTGACACCCCTATTGTAGCAACAATCCTAAAAAATATCTATAAGAAATCTATAATGATCCGATAAGGATATTGCGCCGGATTTCCGCATAGACATCCTGAAACGGGATTGCTGCGGCAGTCCCCGGAAACGAAAAGGAGGCAACCGCATGCGCAAAGACCGCCTGCTCCCTGGGCCCATGAACTACCGGATGCTGTCCTGGCGGCCGCCCTGGCGAGGATCAGGTCTCCGGCCCCGGGCCCGCGACTACCAGAATGTGCACGACGCATACTGGTGGAGTCTCACGGCAACCGCGGTGCTAGTATCGCTCTACCAATTCTTTAGTATTCTTCCCGCGGGGCGCGCGCTTACCCGGACAGTCCTGGGCATCTTCGTGGTGTTCGCCGCCGGCTACGCCTTTGTGGCCGTGCTGGCGCGGGTCGCGGGAGCCTTGCTTGCGAGCCTGGGGATGTATAAATCTGTGAAAGACACTGAACTGGTATTCATGGCGGAAGGGCCGTGGATAGCCGCCACCGCTCTGGCGGCGGTGGCGACGTCGACGGTCTGGGTACCGGCGCTGGTAGGGATGGCGGCCGTGGCATTTCTCATCGGAAACATGGCCAGGACGCTAGGCATCTCCCGCTGGCAGGCAGCGTTTGTCGTCGGTATTGAACTCGGTCCGCTGCTCGCTCTCGGACTCTTCTGGTCGTGGTCTATGGGGTGGAATTTCACGCCTTTCTATTGAACAGCCGCGGTAGAGGGGATCAGTCCTTCATCTCCCCTACCGCCGGTATATCCACTGCCCGTTCTTGATGGTTCCCCGCACCTGGTACTGCGCATCAAGCTCCACCATGTCAGCCCATGCCCCTTCTTCGATCCGGCCCCGGCCCTCGAGCTGGAGGCGCCTCGCCGGAGCTTCGGACCAACCGCCCACAATGGCCCGCAATGAAATCCCCCAGTCCAGAAGGTTGCGCAAGGACTGGTCGGGGGTGAGGATGCTCCCCGCCAAGGTGCCGTCATCAAGGCGCGCGGAGGCGCCGTCCACATTCACCATCCACTGGCCCAGACGGTGGCGGCCGGGCTGACAGTCAATCGCTGAAATGCCGTCTGTCACCAGGATGACGCGCGGAGCGGCCAGCGCAAAGACCATGCGCACGATGTCGGGGTGAATGTGGACCCCGTCCGTGATCAGTTCCACCCACGCCTTCTCAGACGTCAGCCCGACCCCGATTAGTCCCGGTTCGCGGTGGTGAAGCGGGGCCATGGCATTGAACAGGTGGGTCACCCCGTCCGCACCGGCAGAAATCCCTGCCAAGGCTTCGTCGCGGGTCGCCCCCGAGTGCCCCATGTTGACCCTGACGCCGCTGGCAACAAGGAGCCGGACCGCCTCCAGGGCCCCGGGCTGGTTGGGCGCCACAGTCATGAGCTGCAAGGGCAGGCGGGCGTTTTGGGAGCGGGCAATAATGTGCTCGATTTCGCTCAGGACGATGGGGCGGATGGATTCTTCCGGCTGCGCCCCTTTATACCCGGGGTCAAGATACGGCCCTTCCCAGTGCATTCCCAGACATATGCTGTCTCTGCCGACCTCGTAGGTTCGGGCCAGGTCGGCCACGGCCATCAGTTCCGGCCAGGGCGCGGTGATGGTGGTCGCCAAAAATCCGGTCACCCCGTGGCGCGCCAACGCCTGTTCGATATGGCGCCAGCTGTCCGCAGTAGCTTCCATGACGTCGTGGCCGTCCGCCCCGTGAATGTGCTCGTCAATAAATCCCGGCAGTAAAATGGGCAAACTTGTTGTCCTCGTATCCAGCCGGGAGATCCGGGAGATCCGCCCCTGGTTATTCCACTGGACCCGCGCGGGAATCAGGTTCCCGGTAGCGGCCAGATAGACTCGGGCCTCAATTTCATTGCTCACAATTATATGGCCGCCTTTCTTGTTCCCACAGAGCTGCAAGCCGCGCAGCCCCCTGTACGGGAAGTTCTTTGACAATGCTCACAGATACAGAGCCCTCCTGGGCCAAAAGCGGTTCCAAATAGGGCAGCCATGCCGCAGCCAGGCCCCCGCTCAACCCGACCGTTAGAGGTCCCAAGCCCCTGTCTCCTGGCGGCATAAGCTGCAGGCAGCGGACAATGCTGCGGGCTTCGGCTGCGAGCAGACCCGCACTGGCGCTGTCTCCAGAAGCCGCCTCGCGGAACACTGCCGGAGCAAAGTCGGCGACGTGCCTCCACGGCATATCTGGAGCGTACAGAGTATTCAGCAGAGCGGGCAGGTCGCGCGCCCCAAAAAATTCGAGGGCGGCCGCCCCCAGCGCGCTCGGCGGCCCGGACCCTTCCAGGGACTGCGCCGCCGCTCGCAGAGCCTGCTGTCCCAGCAGCAGCCCCGAACCGGGGTCCCCGATTTTCCATCCGTAACCCCCCGCCCGCAAAAGACGTCCCTCCCACACCGAGAAGAACAGCGAGCCGGTTCCCAGTATGGCCACAGCCCCGTCCCTCCCGCCGGTGTATGCCCCCCACGGCAGCCAGTAGTCGCCCACGATCCACACTCTTGACAGCTGGCGCTGGCGAAAAAACTCCTGCCAGGCCGAAAACACGGCCGGCCGGTCCGCGCCGGCCAGTCCTGCCACCCCGCTGCCGTTCGATTCCGGCTCGAGCTCCGCGAGCACCCGGTCCACTGCGGAAAAAGCGGCCTCTTGGCCGACGACTAGAATATTGGACGCCCCCGCGCTCGCGACCGGCCCCCACTCTTCCTTGGGCTTGAGCGCAATGCCCCGCGTCGATGAGCCGCCTCCGTCAATTCCCCACACTTCGCAGCGCCTCCCGCTTCTTGTATTCGGCACTGTGTGATTTTTTCCTGCACGAGAATGCTCCCCCGTCTTGAGTCGCCCTTCACTGCTGGCAAATTCTTGGGGAGGGCGCTTGCCGGAAAAAGCCAGTTGAGAATAAGTCACACGCAATAAATCCGGTGGGATTGAATCTGTCCTTCCGCAAGGGGGCGACAGGCCCAAAACGAAACAATGCGGTGGACAAGTGGACTTGTGAGGAACTCGCCGGGGTTCGAGGTCCGTGCATGGGAATGTGCCTGTGATCAGGTGCCGCATCGTCT
>DAHWJO010000008.1:0-47763 GCA_027344105.1 Sulfobacillus sp. | reverse complement strand
GGCAAGAAGCTGCTCGAATCCCACGGCTGGCACATGGTCAACGGCGTGATGACCAGCCCCCAGGGATACCCGTTCAAATTCACGATGGATTACTCATCGGGCAGCAACACCATGACCGACGAGGCCCAGCTGATGAAGCAGGACTGGGCTGAAGAAGGCATTGATGTCACCCTGGAGTCCCAGCCTTTTGACACGGTCCTCAATGACAATGACCAGGCCGGGGTGACGAACTGGCAGATGGCGTGGTTCGGGCTGTGGACCTACCAGCCTGACTACTACCCCACCGGGGGCGGTCTGTTTAAAACCGGATCCGGTTCAAATTCCGGCGACTATAACAGCAAGACGATGAACGCCCTCATCAACAAAACTTATGAGCCCGGCACTCCGGCTCAAATTACAGCGGCCATGGATGCCTACCAGCAATATGCAGCGCAGAGCTACCCATACATTTGGATGCCATGGAATCCGGCCTTTACCGAAACGGCCAACTATATCCACGGCGTCAACAAATGGTTCAACCCGATTACCGATCTGAATTCCCCCAACCGCTGGACCGTCACCCACTGACTTTGCAGGCCCAGTTTAAAAATCGAGACACCCCAAGGCTCGCGCCATACGCCTTGGGGTGTCTCGCGGCAATGGCACAATACGGGACAAAAAGTTAATATGGGGGAGGAAAATGTTGGAGGTGGCGGACAGTGGAGCAGGACGATGACCTGATAGGCAAGTTTGAACGGTATGTCAATCCGGGTCTGGGCCGGGCGCTTCGCTTTATGGGGCTGAATGCCGTAGAGCATACGGGCCGCGGAGCTCTCATCATTGATGAAGAGGGGCAGGAGTACATCGACTGCGCGGGAGGCTACGGCGTCTTCGTGCAGGGATACCAAAATCCCCGCATTGTGGCTAGGGCGCATGCCCAGCTCGACCAGCTGGCGCTTTCCTCGCGTGTGCTGGTGAACCGGCCGATGATCGAACTGGCGGAAGACCTGGCCCGGCTGACGCCGGGGGATCTTCAATACAGTTTCTTCTGCAACAGCGGGGCCGAAGCGGTGGAGGCAGCCTTGAAGTTCGCCCGCATCCAGACAGGCCGGACGCGGATCATTTCGACCTACGGCGCCTTTCACGGCAAGACCATGGGCGCGCTGTCGGTTTCTGGCCGGGATGCCTACCGCCTGCCGTTTGCGCCGCTGATGCCTGATGTTACCCATGTCCCTTACGGCGATGCGGCCCAGGCAGCGGCGGTGATGGATGACCAGGTGGCGGCCGTTATCGTGGAGCCCATTCAGGGGGAGGGCGGTGTGATCGTTCCTCCGGATGACTATCTGCCGGCACTGCGCCGCCTGTGCGACCAGTACGGGGCCTTGCTGATTGCCGATGAAGTGCAGACCGGAATCGGCCGCACCGGCAAGCTGTTCGCTGTGGAGCACAGCCAGGTGGTGCCCGATCTGTTGTGTTTGGCGAAAGCTCTGGGCGGGGGGGTTATGCCCATTGGCGCAGTGGTGGGCCGGCCCTCGGCCTGGACATTTTTTGATTCGGCGCCACTAATCCACACATCGACGTTTGGAGGCAGCCCTTTGGCCTGCGCTGTCGCCCAGGAAGCCCTGCGGGTGACCGTGGAGGACGATCTGCCGGCCAGAGCCACCCGGTTAGGCCATACGCTGCTAACAGGACTCAGGCGCCTTCAGGCCCGCTATCCGCGGACGCTGTCAGCTGTGCGGGGCCGCGGTCTGATGATTGGTGTCGAAGTGCCGGGGGCTGGGGTCGGGGGAGCGCTGATTTCTGAGATGTTTCAGCGCCATGTCCTGGCGGTCTATACCCTAAACAACGACAAGGTGATCCGCATGGTGCCCCCGCTGGTGATTACCGCAGAGCAAGTGGAGGAGGTCCTCGATGTTTGGGAGCAGTCCTTGCAGGCGGTGGATGCGGTGGTGGACGATTTGCTCGATGAGTGAGCGTGCTGGTAGAGATTATGTGTGGGGGAGAAGTGATTTATGCCGGCAGTGACAGTAAGCGAGATTGTGCCTGCCTCCGTGGCGGCGGTCTACCGGATTCTTGCCGATATGACGCAGTTTCCGGCCTTTATGAAGAACGTCGAATCTGTAGCTGTCGTGGAAAGAGGCGCCAATTACACGCATTCCACGTGGCGCACCAAACTGCAAGGCGCCACTTTCCAATGGACGGAACGCGATGAGTTTTTTCCGGACGAAGGGCGTATAACCTACCATCAAATTCAGGGGGATTTGAAGAAATTCGAAGGCTACTGGCAGCTTCGGGCGACTGACAAGGGAACGGAGGTCACTTTGGAAACCTCTTTTGAATTTGGCATGCCCATGCTCGCCAATCTTCTCAATCCCGTGGCCAAACTGGCTATTCGTGAAAATGCCAAAACAATGGTCCGCGCCATTGGCGTGAAGGCGCAGGAGAGCGAACAAGTATAGGAGGTGGTATCCATGTCTCAATACGCACGGGTGCTCTATCATGGACAGGAGAAATATGCACGGATTGAAGGCGATCAAGCGCGCTTTCTGAGCGCCCCTTTTCTTGACCCCTCCTTCCACGTCACAGGGGAAACCGCCCCAGTGGAAAATTTGCAGTGGCTGGCTCCTGTCAGCCCCCGCACTGCGCTGGCGGTGGGGCGCAACTACCGGGCCCACGCTCAGGAACTGGGCAACAGTGTGCCCACCGAGCCCCTGCTATTTTTAAAGCAGCCGGGCACGATAACCGGGCATGGCGCGGACATTCTTTACCCGCAAGGCTATGGCCGCATCGATTTTGAGGGGGAACTGGTGATTGTCTTGGGGCGGCCAGTAAATTGGCTGACACCCCGCGAAGCGGTCGGCGGGTCGATTTTTGGCTATACGGTCGGCAATGACGTCACCGCCCGCAATTTGCAGAAGTCTGACGGGCAGTGGACCCGCGCCAAAGGATTTGACACCTTCGGACCCATAGGGCCGGTGGTGGCCACGGATTACGATTACCGCCAATTTGGCATTGAGACCCGCGTCGACGGGGTGCTGAAGCAGGAAGCGGAGTTTGCGGACATGGTGTTTGACCCCGAAGAAATTGTTTTTTATGCGTCGCGCTTTATGACACTGCAGCCCGGAGATGTCATCTTCTCAGGTACCCCCGAGGGTGTCGGGCCCGTAGAGCCGGGCAATATTATCGAAATTTCGATAAGGGGCCTAGGAAAACTGCGAAATACCGTAAAAAACCGAGAGTGACGGACTTTTTAGCGCCAGGATATAAAAATTCTCGTCCATTTCCTGCCTTATTGCATTATTTTGTTGACATAAGGACTAATTTTGATAAAATTATTCTGGCCGTCGGACAGGATACTGTAGGCGAGCTCCACTCGGGTAATAAGGGGGTTGGGAATGCGATGAACGCATTGGGTCGGCAAATTTTGGCAGAAATACACGGTTGTGATTCCAAGGTGTTGAACGACATCACCAGCGTAGAGGAAATTATGGTGCAGGCGGCCTTGAAGGCAGGCGCTGAGGTGCGGGAGGTGGCTTTCCACAAGTTTAGCCCGCAAGGGGTGAGCGGGGTGGTGGTCATTTCTGAGTCGCATTTAGCCGTGCATACGTGGCCGGAACACGGCTATGCCGCCGTAGATGTTTTTACCTGCGGCGATTCTGTCAACCCCTGGGATGCCTGTAATTATATCGTCGAACAGTTCCGAGCCCAAAATTTTACCGCTTCGGAAACCCTCCGGGGTGTTTTGGTTGAGACGAATGCGCATTCGCAAGAGGCTGTGATTTGACGACAGGGGGATCCTAGAGTTGGCAACCACGTTTGTAATGGTCAAGCCCGATGGCGTGAGGCGCGGGCTAGTGGGTGAGGTAGTACGGCGCATGGAATTAAAAGGGCTGCAGCTCAAGGCGATGAAATTGCTGCAGGTCAGTCCGGAACTGGCTGCCAAACATTATGAAGAGCATAAAGACAAACCATTTTACCCGGACCTTATCTCCTTCATCACCTCAGGTCCGTCGGTCCCTATGGTGTGGGAGGGCCGGGAAGCTGTGAGCGTAGCCCGGACTATCATGGGCGCCACCGATCCGGTCAAAGCCGCGCCCGGAACGCTGCGGGGTGATTTTGGCCTCGCCATTACAGAGAATATCGTGCATGGCTCTGACAGCGATGCGTCGGCTGAAAGGGAAATTGCCCTGTACTTTTCCCGTCAAGAAATTGTCTGACCGTGATTACAGGAGCAGTGATATTGGCGTTGCTGGGGTTGGGGATTTATGCCACGAGCATTGAACCCGCCTGGATTCGAGCCGTGAGTTATGAAGTGCCCTTGCGGAATCTGGCCCCAGCGTTTGATGGGTTTACGATCCTCCATCTGTCTGACTTACATGGGCGGGTGGGGGTTTTTTCCTATTTGCGCCGGCACCGGCTAGCGGCGGATCTCATTGTGGTCACGGGCGACCTGTACTCATGGGGCACTTTGCCAAGGTCCCGCGTGGCGCAGCATCTCGACAGCCTCTCGGCGCCCGATGGGGTGTACTATGTCAGCGGCAACCATGACTACACCAAGGAGCGCTTGGCCACCGAGCCGTGGGCGCCGGGAGCCCGCCTGCTGGATAACCGCGCGGTGCGCATCGCGCGCGGCCCCGATGGATTGTGGCTGGCGGGAATTCCTGACTTGGTTAAGGGCCAGCCGCAGCTGGCCCAGGTGGCTGAAGCGCTGGGAGGGGCGGATGAACCGTGTGTTTTGCTGTCCCACCGTCCCGACGCGGTTCTCCTCGGGCCTGCAAAGAGATTTGGCCTGATTCTGTCCGGGCACACGCACGGAGGCCAGGTGACGTTTTTTGGGCGGTGGGTCCCCGTCAGGCACACACGGGTGGGAAATCATTATGCGGGCGGGATGTGCCGCTGTCCTAGCGGCCCGGTTCTGATTACGTCCCGGGGCCTTGGCGCGTCTGAACTGCCCGTGCGTTTTGGAGCGCGTCCGGAAATTGTCCGAATTACCTTGCGTGCGGACCAGGGACAAAGCGGTACAATAACGGAATAACGACAGCAGAAGAGGAGGACAAGCATTGAAAATGGCGGTGATTGGGGGAACTGGAGTCTATGACCCCTCTTGGCTGTCCCACAGTGTCGAGCAGGAGGTTGACACTCCTTTTGGCGTTACGCGTGTGACCCACGGGCGGCTCGACGGGGTGGATGACGATGTGTTTTTTATGAACCGGCACGGGGCGGGGCACTCGGTGCCCCCGCATCTAGTCAATTACCGTGCGAACATCTGGGCCCTGCACCAACTCGGGGTCAAGCGGGTCGTGGCCACCGCAGCCGTTGGGTCTTTGAATGTGGCGATGGCTCCGGGAACCTTTGTGCTGTGCGATCAGTTTCTCGACTTCACCAAGTCCCGCGCCGCGACTTTCCACAATGGTGGGGATTCTGGGGTTGTACATACGGACATGACCGTTCCCTATTGCCCGGACATGCGCAGCGCCATCGCCCGGGCGGGGAGGCATGCTGGGATCAGCACCGTGGACGGCGGGTGCTATGTGACGACCGAAGGTCCCCGGTTTGAGACGCCAGCCGAGATTAAGGCATACCGGCTGCTGGGGGGCGACGTCGTGGGAATGACGGGTGTGCCCGAAGTGGTGCTGGCCCGCGAACTGGACTTGTGCTACAGCACCATTGCCCTGGTGACGAACTATGCCGCCGGCATTGCGGCCGATGTGCTGACGCACCAGGAAGTTCTGGACGTGATGGCGCAAAATGTCGCGGGACTTCGCGGTGTCATAGCAGGGGCCCTGCCCCGCTTGCAGCATGACCGCCTGTGCGGGTGCGGGCCAGATGCCCAGCAATAAGCAGGGAATGGAAACGAGATGGGGGGAATGAATCATGTCAACGATCAAGGATGCGGGACTGGCGCGAGCCGGCCACGACAAGATGGACTGGGTGACCCGGCGCATGCCGGTGCTAGGGGCTCTGCGCGAGCGCTATGCCAAAGAGCCGCCGTTTGTCGGCGAGCGCATTGCCATATCTTTGCACCTGGAGGCTAAAACTGCGGTATTGGCGGAACTTCTGCACATCGGCGGCGCTCAGGTCAGCATTACCAGCTCCAATCCGCTCAGCACTCAGGACGATGTGGCGGCGGCCCTGGCAGAGCGCGGTGTCGAGGTGCATGCATTCCGTGGAGCCACGGATGAAGAATTTGACATGGTGCACCAGCGCGTTTTGGACCTGGAGCCGACCCTAATCATTGATGACGGGGGAGAACTGACAGACCGCCTGCATTCCTCGCGGGCAGCTCTGGCCAAGAACGTGCGGGGCGGGGCAGAAGAAACCACCACCGGGGTAACCCGCCTGCGTGCCCTAGCCCGGCAGGGACGGCTGAGTTACCCCATGATTGCGGTGAACGATGCCGATATGAAGCACCTTTTTGACAATCAGTACGGAACAGGACAATCGACGTGGGATGGAATTATGCGTACGACGAATCTCCTTGTGGCGGGCACGACCGTTGTGGTGGCGGGCTACGGGTGGTGCGGCCGGGGTGTGGCTGACCGGGCGCGGGGTCTGGGGGCGCGGGTGATCGTGACCGAAGTGAATCCCGTCCGCGCCAATGAAGCGCTGATGGATGGACACCAGGTCATGACAATGGATGAAGCCGCCGCCCATGGTGATTTCTTTGTCACGGTAACGGGGAACCGCGACGTGATCACACCGGCTCATTTCTCCAAAATGAAAGAGGGCGCCATGCTGGCTAATGCCGGACATTTCGATGTGGAAGTGGACGTTAGAGGGCTGCGGGACATGGCAGTCGGGACGGTGGCCGGGAGAAACGCCAGCGTGGAAGGATTTCAACTGGCGGGAGGCCAGACGGTTTGGCTCTTGGCACAGGGGCGGCTGGTGAATCTGGCGGCGGGAGATGGCCACCCAGCGGAGATCATGGACCTGACATTCGGGTTGCAGGCCTTGGCTTTGGAACATCTGCTGGCCCACCCGCTGGCGCCCGGCGTCTATCCTGTAGACCCTGAAGTCGATCAGTGGGTAGCCCGCATCCGTCTCGAGGCCATAGGGGTGCAGATTGATGCGCTGACCCCTGAACAGCAGGCGTATATGGCATCGTGGTAAGACTCAGGCCTGAATCGAACGGAGGCGAATGCGCACCATGAGGTACCGGATTCACGCCGACACGGTGTTAACAATAGATGACGCGTTTCATATTTTCCAGCCATGCCAGCTGACATGGGAGCATGGGGTGATTGTGAGTGTGGGACCCCAAGACAGCGATACCAGTCCTGTCGACCAGGTGATCAACATGGCAGGCGGGATTGTCATGCCGGGATTTTACAACGGGCATAACCATGCAGCCATGACGATGCTGCGCGGGCTCGCCGATGACAGCCCGTTCTTTGAATGGCTGGAAACCCACATCTGGCCACGAGAAGCGCGCTTGAGTGCCGGCGATATCTATGCCGGCACCTTGCTGGCCGCGGTCGAGATGATCAAGTCGGGTACGGTAGCGTTTGCCGACATGTATTTCGAAATGGACGCAGTGGCCCGGGCGACCGAGCAGAGCGGGTTGCGGGGGTGGCTGTGCCGTGGGCTGGTTGGCAATGAGGATCCCGATTTTGCCAAACTTGATCAGAGCGTCCGCTTTGCCCAGGACTGGCAATCCAAAGCGTCTGGCCGCATTGTGCCGATGCTGGGGCCCCACGCGCCCTATACCTGCTCGCCGGACTATTTGGCCCGGGTAGCTGAGGTCGCGGTGGCGAATGACCTGGGCGTTCAGATTCACTTGGCGGAGAGCGCGGCGGAAATGGAGCAGATGCAGCAGCTGTATGGGAAGACACCCATTGGGGTGGCATGGGAAGCCGGGCTGTTCGAATCGCGGCTGGTGATTGCTCACGGCGTGCATGCGAGGCCCGAGGACCTGCCCTATCTCCAGGGCATGACCGGGGGGATCGTCTCCTGCCCCATCAGCAATGCCAAACTCGGCAATGGCATCATGCCTTACGCTATGCTTGCCGGCCACGGCATTCCGCTTGGGCTCGGGACCGACGGGGCTGCTTCCACCAATTCACTGGATATGTTTTTGGAAATGAAGGCAATGGCGTGGATGCAGAAGCTTTCTCAAGGACGGCCCGAGGCTTTTCAGGCGCGCACCGCGCTCACCATGGCGACAAGAGGCACCGCTGAAATCTTGGGCAGCCCCGGGGGGGTCCTGGCTCCCGGCCGGCCTGCCGACTTCATTGTGGTAGATGGCACCCATGCCCAGATGACTCCGCAAATCGATGCGGTGTCCAATGTTGTCTACGCCGCTACCGGCGCCGATGTTCTCTACACGGTGGTGCAGGGGGAAATTCTGATGGCGGAGGGACTGCTGACAACCCTGGATGAGAAGGCAATTACAGAGGAGGCCCGGAACCGATTGGAGCACCTCCTGGGGTAGCACATGCGGGATTGAATACACGGGGAGGCAAGGCCATGGCGAGCTGGGACGACAATCCCTGTTTTATTTGCGGGATGCACACGGAGGTGGGCTTGCGTGCCCATTTTGAGTATGAGGAGGAAGGGAGCCACGTGCACAGCGCGCTCGCTGTGGGCGAAACCTGGCAGGGGTTCAAGGGGGTGGTCCACGGGGGCATCATTGCCGGACTGATTGATGACGCTATGTGGCACGCCTTGTTCCATGACCACCAGCTGATCACCATGACGGCCCAATTGACCGTGCGGTACCGCCGCCCCGTTCCCATCAACACGCCTCTGGACATTTTTGGGGCCGTGACCCAGTTCAACCGCCGGGCCGCCCATGCCAAGGCCTGGATTGCGTCCGCAGATGGCATTTTGGTCACGGCGGAGGGGATTTTCATGCCGCCCAGGGATCCCCAAGGATGATTGACCCCTTTCATTTTTTTGAGTACAGTGCGGTGGTGCATGTGCACTCGCAATATTCTGACGGCACAGGAACACTCCCCGCTATCATTCATGCCGGGCAAGAAGCGGGGGCGGATATCCTGATGCTGACCGACCATGACACCTTGGCGCCCCGCGCGGACCCTTACGGAGAGGGGTATTACGGTCGCTTGTTATTTTTGATAGGGGGGGAGGTGACTCCTCCCCAAAACCACCTGCTGGCCTTCTTTACGGACGGCTTGCCGGGAGCCAAGGAACCTTGGGGAGACATTGTCGCGGCGGTAAACCAGGGCGGCGGGCTGTCATTTGTCGCGCACCCCGTGGATAAAGGAAACGCCTTGCTGAAGCTGCCGTCATACCGGTGGGCGGAGCGCAGCGTCACCGGGTTCACGGGACTGGAAGTCTGGAACCACCTGTCAAGCTGGCTGCCTGCGGTCAGGACCATTCCCTCCGGCCTGCGGGCCGCTCTCAGCCCGTGGTGGAAGCTTCAGGGGCCGGATCCTGAAGCGGTTCGGCTATGGGATGAGTTGGGCCGCGAGCGGGCGGTCGTAGGCATTGCGGGGGTCGATGCCCATGCTGCCCGTGCCGGAACCCGTTATTTTGGCATTACGGTCTTCCCTTATAGGGTGAGCTTCCTCACGCTTCGCACCCAGCTCTATTTAACGGACGCCCTCACTTATCACGATTTGGCGCGTGACAAACAGCTGATATACGACGCCATGAAAAAAGGAAGGGCCGCTATACTTTCCTGCCGGGAAGGAACGGAGAAGGGATTCCGGCTGTGGGCCGAGTCATCCTCGGACCGGTGGCCTATGGGGAGCACAGTCCCTTGGACCCCTGATCTGCGAGTCAAAGGCAACAGTCCGGTGTATGTGGTGTGGCGGGTGCTTAAAGACGGAATAGTCGAGAGTGAAAGCGACGGGCTGATCATCGACGTGCCTGTGAAGCAACCGGGGGTATGGCGGGTAGAGCTGCTCCGGGGCCGCAAGCAGCGGCCCTGGATTCTCAGCAATCCTATATATGTGCGCAACGCTTAAAGCTGGCCCCCATGATCGGAAATAATGCGGGCAACACGGTCGCGCTCCGCAGCGGGCACCACCGCTGTGAACAGCCAGGCGTCCGCGATGATTCCTTGACTGGCCAGGTTGGCTGAATCCGCGCCTGTTGCCAATACGTCTTCCAGAAGAATGCTCCCCTCAAGCATGCGCGTATTGTTCAGTGTGTCGTATGCGGACTGGGTGGGGATAGGGTCGATCTGCACCACATCGAATCCTTCATGCCTCAGCCGGCTTTGGCACTCCTGGGCATCCTCGATCTTAGGAAAGAACGCCAGCAAGTTTTTTTCTTCCAAGCAATCCCGCCTCCTTCTTGATGGGTTTAGTGTGGGCAGGGCGGCGGCAATCTATGTCCATAAAGGGCCCAGCGGAGGAATATGTTAAAATATTGTCACGACGGATTGAGGGCGGAAATGGAGCATCATGCGAACAGATTTTGTAGTGGTGGATTTGGAAACGACAGGGCTCAATCCCGACTGGGACCGGATCATTCAGGTGGCGATGCTGCGCGAAGTGGCGGGGCAAATAGAGCGTCTCGCGTTCTTTGTCAACCCACAAAAGCCGGTTCCGGCTTTTGTGCGGAGGCTGACGGGTTTCCAAGAGATGGACTTTGCCCAGTACCCGACCATTGACCAGGTGCTGGGGGAAATTGAGGACTTTATTGGAGACCGTCCGGTAGTGGGGCACCAAGTGGGATTTGATATGGCATTTCTCGAAAAGGCCGGCCTGGATTTTTCCCACTCGGTGGATACCCTGGAATGGGCGCGGATTGCCCTGCCCACGGAACCTAACTACCGTCTGGAGAGCCTGGCCCCGGAAGACAGCGGGTTTCACGATGCCCGAAATGATGTGGAGGCGACTTACCACCTGCTTTACCGAATTCGCCGCGCCTTGACCCAGTTTCCCAAAGAGACCCAAAATGATTTGCGGTATTTGCTGGGAAGCGAGTGGGAATGGTGGGCTGTGGAGGATCAGGCGACGGCGGCACGTTCTCCTCTCGATTACCCTGTTGCCGAAGCCAACTTCGCTAGCGAGCTTGGGCGGTTTCCCCATAATATTCAAGCGGGGGAGTGGTTGGGCCGGCAGTCGCCGCTCGGGAAAAGTTTCCAGGAATTCGAGAGGCGCCCAGCGCAGGAAACGATGCTGGCAGCGGTGGAACGGGCTTACGAAGATGAGTCCATCCTCATGGTGGAGGCTGGCACCGGAACCGGAAAAAGTCTGGCCTATCTGACCCCGGCGATTTTGGCGTCGCTGCAGCGGGGCGAGCGGACAGTGATTGCTACCTATACCCTGGCTCTGCAGGAGCAGCTGTGGAATAAGGACCTTCCGATGGCCCAGCAGGATTTGCCGGTCCGGGCGGCCATGGTCAAGGGGCGGGGCCAGTACATTTGCCTGCTCAAGACCGATGAGCAGAGACAGACGACGACGGTGCTCAATGAGAGCCGCGGAAGGCGGCTGGCCGTAGCTCGCCTGCTGACATTTGTGGCGGTGACCGACCGCGGGGATTTCGACGCATTCAATCCCTCATCCCATGAAGCCAAGCAACTCTGGCAGGATGTCGTCGCTGACCGGCATGCCTGCGCAGGAGCGCACTGCCCTTTTGCTGGCTCCTGTTACATGCGAATTGCCCGCCGCAAAGCGGAGAACAGCCATGTGGTGGTGGTGAATCATGCCCTGCTGGCGGCCCATATGGTTAATCCCGGAGTCCTGCCGGAATTTGACCATGTGATCATTGATGAGGCGCACCACTTCAGTGACGTTGTGGAGCGCACATTTGGAATGGAACTGGATATTGCCGAGTTTAGCCGCGTGCTTGCGGAGCAGGCCGCGCGCAATGGGTTGTTTGACCACTTGAAAGCCCATCCCGATTTATTTGGGCCATTGGAATCCTTGCGCGATCAGTCGGTGCAGCTTAAGGAGCGCTTGGCGCGCTTGGAGCAACTGCTCCTGGGCCAGACACCGGCGTCGGATTACAGCCGGCAGTCGATCCGCGTGACCGAGGAACGGTTTGCGCAGTGGCTGGGAACCCCTACGGAATCCGCCCTCAAAGCGGTCCGGCAGACGGTGGCAGTCGTCGCCCAGATGTCTCGGGATACCTGGGCGTCCGCCGAGGCGATTTTGGGCGACGGCATTAAAAGCGATGCGGCCTGGCTGCGTTTTGAGAAATGGTCGGAGGACATGCAGCACTTTAGCATCGACCTAGACCAGTGGGGTCCGCCGCGGGAAGAAGCGGTGAGTTGGTGGGAGGCGCACCACCTGGACACCCTGCCGCAAATTGCGCTGCGGCAAGGACCGGTGGATGTCTCTTCCCTGGTGGCCGACTCGTTATGGGCCCATGTCAAGACCGGTATACTGACATCCGCGACCCTGAGCGTAGCCGGAGACTTCCAGTATATGGCGCGGACCTTGGGCATACCTAGGACCCGGATGCGGGCCATTCAATTGCCGTCTCCATTCAATCTTCGGGATAACAGCTGTCTGGCCGTGCCGTCGGATGCTCCCGACGTCAGCGCAGCCGACCATATTCGCTCGCTGGCGGATTTTCTGCTGGCGGTGGTGCCGATTATCCAGGGGCGGACTCTCGTTCTCACCACATCACACCGCACGCTGCGGGCACTGGCGGACCTTATTCGCCTGGATTTGGAGGCCCTAGGGGTGGTGACGTTGGCCCAGGGCATTGACGGACCTAGTGTCCGCCTAGTGTCCCAGTTCAAGACATCGCCCCGGGCGGTTCTCATTGGCGCTTCCGGATTGTGGGAGGGGGTGGATGTTCCGGGGCCGGGCCTCTCTCTCGTGGTCATGGCCCGGCTTCCTTTCGGGGCCCCGGGCGAACCGCTGGAAGAGGCACGCCTGGAACGGCTGAAAGAGGCCGGGAAGTCGGCATTTTACTGGAGGACCTTGCCTCAGGCGGTATTGCGGTTTCAGCAGGGCTTTGGCCGGCTGCTGCGCACGCGACAGGACCGGGGAGTGGTGGTGGTCTACGACCCCCGGGTCATCCGCAGCCGCTATGGATCAAAATTTATTCAGGCTCTAGGCGGGCCACGAGTGGAGATACAGACCCAGTCGTCACTGATCGGGTTCATCCAAGAATTTTTTGGGGAAGAGGGAGGTAGCAATTCCTTTGCATCTGCGACGGATTCTGGTGACAAATGATGACGGCATCGGGGCGGTGGGCCTGAACCGGCTGGCCCGCGCGGTGAGTGCTGTCGCCGAGGTCTTTGTGGTGGCGCCAGAGCTGGAGCGCAGCGCCATGGGGCATGCGATTACCATGCACAAGCCGCTGCATGCCGCTACTGTGGAAATGGAGGGGGTGCAACATGCGTGGCGCATCAACGGCACACCGGCCGACTGCGCCAAACTGGGAGTAGAGGCCCTGATGCCCCACAGGCCGGACCTTGTATTGTCCGGAATCAATCATGGCTCGAACTTGGGGCGCGATATTTATTACTCGGGAACAGTCTCCGCTGCAATGGAAGGGATGTTTCTCGGAGTGCCGTCTTTGGCCCTGTCCTATGACGGCGACGACTCTGGCGGCCTGGAATGGGCCGCAGCCTTTGTACGCTGGTGGATTGCCGGGCCGTTCTTCGCCTGTCCTCCGCAGGGGGTGCTGTACAATGTGAATTTCCCTCAGATCGCTGAGGGACATCCCGCCCACATGGCGTGGGTGCGGTTGGGGCGGCGGGAATACTCCAATGACTTCCAACGCCGTGTGGACCCGCGCGGACGGGAATACTACTGGATGGCTGGGCGGGCTAAGGATGTGGCGGATGAGCCGGATACCGACGTCGGGGCTGTGGCTTCCGGCTTTATTGCGGTGACCCCGTTGCAACTGGATGCGACGGCGTATCAGCTGATTCCTGCCCACAACATCTTAGAGGTTCCCGCAAACTTTGACGGGCCCCGTGCCTGATTGTTTTGGGTGTAAGCCTTAAGGATAGGCGGCTCCTGCATGCGGGCAGTGAAGGGCCGCCCGCCGGCGCCCCTTCAGGACAGGCTGGCGGCCATGGTCACCAGGGTTTGGTCTGGGGCGGATTGGCCGTCATACCAGGAGATTACCTGCACCATCAGGCAGGCATCTGGGGCGTCGCAGCGGGCAATGAGGCCTGGAATGAAGATGTTGGCTACAGTCTGGGTGTCTAGCAGCTCACTGACGCTGCCGGCGAAGACCCCATGCGCAGCCGGGGCCCAGAGCGTGGTCAGCTGTTCGCGGAACGCAGCCAGGGTTAAGTCGCCTGCCACTTCAATATGCCACCAGGTCCGCGGTGAGCCGCATGGAGTGGCAATCATATGGCAGCTGGACCGGGAACCCGAGCCGCTTAACGGCTGGAACTGTCGGCGGCGTGCGGAGCAGGACTGGAGGTGGTGCGCCATTCCGGATTCCTGACGCACCATCTTGCAAAAAAAGCATTGGCCCATGCTGTCAGCGGCAAGGTCAAGCTGAGGTTTGGTCATCAGAGTCTCCCCCCAGTGAATCGTGATTGTTCGAGTGTACAGCCTGGGGCGGTAGCTGTCTAGGTGGTAAAAGATTCCGCGATAATGGCGAACGGGTGGGGACAGTCTAGGAGTGGAGGTGGATGCAATGCCTGATGACCGGAAGCCCGCAGACCCGGACACGCAAAAAGCCATGGACCATCTGAAAGAAGAGGTGGCGGAAGATTTAGGCCTCGATGATGATATCGATGAGAGAGGCTGGGGAAACATGACAACCCGCGAAGTCGGAAAAATCGGGGGGAATATGGTTCGCCGTCTGGTAAAAAAAGCGGAAAACGAGTTGCCCCGGGAGTAGCCCGCGGGGAGAAAAGAACTTTCGATGCCACTGACAACCGCCGGCAATGCCGGCGCATTTTTTTGTCCAGCCGTTTTATCCTCTATCCAGTCTCTGGCAGAAATTCCCCCATATTGTCTGCTGATGAAAATCTGTCATGAACCGTGGCTTTCCGCGTAAGTTGGATTAGGAGAGGAGACGAGACAAGGTGAGCGTGGGAGTGATATTGCGGGGAGTCATGGCAGGAATCTTGGCGGCGGCGGTGCTGGCCTTTGTGTTGGCTTTGGTGGATTACAACACGGCACTGGCAGGGAGCGTGCTGTCTGCTCTGCTATGGGCTGGAATTCTGCTGGTGGCAGGGGTCAGCGGCTGGGTCGCAGGGCGGGGGGCGGAGCATGCGGGTTGGATTCACGGCAGTCTGGCGGCCGTGACATTGTTTCTGGTGGGCAAGGTGGTTGGAGAAAATATGCACCTCGGATCCAGCAGCCACTTGTGGCTGGGGCTGACGGTGGCAGTGATCACCGGCATGATCGGCGGGATGTGGGGAGCCAGTACGCAATATTAGGTGGTGATGAATAAATTCCTCCATTTGGTGCATTCTGGAAGTTGAGGAGGAATGCATGCAATGGCAGGAACGATTTCCACTGGTTTAATTGCAACAGCGCTCTCATTGTCTTTGCTATCCCCGGGCAGCGTGCCGAATTCTTGGAGCGCAGGACATGATCCGGTGGCGGTCGCCACCGTGCAGGCAGAGCTGGATGTCCTGGGATTCAATGCCGGGCCAGTCACCGGGCGCGTGACCCAGCGGTTCTACCAGGGAACATCGAATTTTGTCACGCAGTTTGGCCAGCCTTCCGGCACGTCCCTGGAAACGCAGTTGACGGCGGTGGTGAGTGGTCTGCCGGATCTGCCGACGCGCCTCTCAGGGGCCAGTGTGGTGGCGATCCAGTCGTGGCTCAGGAGTTGGAAGCTCTACCGGGGACAGCTAAGCGGCCAGATGACACAGTCTTTGGAGGCAGCCGTGCAAAAGTTTCAGAACAAAGTGGGATTGCCAGCGTCCGGCGGTCTGAATGGGCCAACCCTGACAATGATGGCGCACCTGGCTGTGGTCCGGATGGCGGCTGAGAGGGGCTGGGCCTACGCTGCGGAGCCGGGAGACCGGATGAGTCTCATTGCCTGGGCTGCGGGAATTCCCCTCAAACGGTTGGAAGCGTCCAATTCCCTACATGGACGGATTTTATGGGTGGGGCAGCGTGTGCATTTTCATGTTCCCGCTGCCAAAAAGCAAGGGTCCGCGTCACCGAATGGTTCGGCAAAACGCCGTGAGGTGCCTGCCCTCCCACCCACCTCGGGTGTTTCCCATCACCAGGCCCCGGCGCCATCTCTGTCTTCTCCGAGTCCTGCGCTTGTGCCCACGGCGGCTCCGGCTGGGGTCTACAGCAATCTCCAGCCGATCGCGGCCTTTGTGTTGTACGATCCCCGTTCGCAGGTTCTCACGGCGCTGCTTGCCGCCCAGAAACTCTACCCCCATGACCTCATCGATATCGCGGTCACAGGCGAGTGGGCCCTGACTCACAGCAGTCTGATGGGCGCTGTCGCCAAAACTGGCAATGAGGTCATCATGGGGGGATATTCCGGGACCTCGCTCAACGGGCTCCCAGCTTGGGGCATCCGCCAGGAAGTGTCGTGGTCACAGAAAGCGATCACCCAAACCAGCGGGCAGACGCCTGTCTTCATCAGCCAGCCCGTGCCATTCACGGCACCGGCCACCTCAGTGGTCACGGCCCTCAATGTCATCGCCATATCGCCGGGGATTACGCTGGGGCCCAGCACGTGGGGGACTAGCGCGCCCGCGGATCTTCTAGACCATCCGGAAGGGGTTGTGGGAAGCACATATGGCCCGGTTTCCGCAAATGGATGGGAAAGCTTCTTCCAGACACTGGGGTTGCATCACTTCGTATTTTTGACGTTGGGACAGATCTGGGCAAACGGGGGATAACGTCGCAGACATTAGTGCATATTACTCCCAGATGGGGTCAGCCCATCTGGGAGTGGGGGCCGGAAAGGGGACTCAATCGGGCTTGCGTGCCATGGATTCCTCAGCTTCCCGGATCATAACTTTCACCATATTGCCGCCAATTTTGCCGCCAATTCTGCCGAGTTGGCGCGACGGCATGTCTGCCCAGCCCTTGGTAAGAATCTCATCCGTCAAGCCAAGATTCTCAGCGATTTCGTACTTGAACTGATCGCGAATCTGTGGTGACAGAACTGACGGGCCCCGGTTGCTGCGTGCCATAATCTCATCCCTCCCCATCTCATGTCTGTGTGACGAGATTAGTATGCCGTAAACAGTCTTAGGGCATGTTAGGATGATCATGACACAACAAGGCAGATTTGCCGGGCATAAATCGGGCTCTTCTTTAATATCTGAGGAAACTGCTATAATATGATCAAAATAACGGAAGAGACTGTGAGTGGAGGCGTCACGGATGAAGGTATCAGCGGACCATGAAAAACTCGTCGCGCTGGGGCAAAGGCGGTTTACGGGATTTACTCCGTACCAAGTGGTAACTTTCCTCAATCAAATATTAAAAGAGCGGGGTGTCATCTTCGGCCTGCGGCAGCTCGGAGATGACAACGAACTGACTATCTATGATATTTCCGACCATGCCGGACAGCCCTAAGATCGGGGTCGCTGCCGCGGTGAAAAATCATCTCGGCGAGTTTCTGGCGGTGCGCCGCGGTCACGCTCCCGAAGAAGGACGGTGGGCCCTGCCGGGAGGTCACCTGGAATGGGGAGAGTCGCTGGCGGATGCTGTGCGCCGCGAGGTGTATGAAGAAGTGCAGATAGATATTGTGCCTGGCCCTTTGTTGCACGTCGCCGAAATCATCATCCCCTCCGCTCATTTTATTGTTCTGGATTTTGCGGCGGAGATAAAGGGCAGCGAATTCCTCCGTCCCGATTCGGACGCGGCGGAAGCCCGGTGGATTTCGCCTGATGATCTCGGCCAGTTTTCATGGGCGGCCGGGATGTCGGTGTTTTTTCAGGATGCCAAGGTTCGGTCGTATTTATGTCTATGACGCGCATGCTGTGGCTGGGGGGGCTGACGGCGGCCTTGTGCACCTTGACCGGATGCGGATCAGCGGACTACCTGCTCCCTGCGGGCTCGCAGCCGGGCAGCGCCCAAGTGGCGGCTGACCAGCAGGCCGTCGATCAAAGGTACAACGCTGTCCAGTTTAATTTGGAGAGGGCAATCACCACGGAAGAGAGCGCACTGGTCAAAGATCCGGGCTGGGCTGAAGGCTACAGTCGGCTGGCGCAGCTGTTTTGGGATGCCAACGAACCCGCTGCCGCCCTGGCGGAGGCGCACAGAGCCTGCGACCTGGCTCCCCACTCTGCTGTTGACTGGAACAACCTGGGCCAAATGGCTTTCAGCATGCACCGCTGGGCGACGGCAGAGTCCGCCTACAAAGCCAGCCTGGAGCAAAACCCGGCCGGTTGGCAGGCAGATGTTGGGTTAGGGCAATTGGATCTCGCCCGCCACTATCCTACAGCTGCCCAAAGTGAGGCGCAGGCGGCTTTGGCTAGCGGCGGCCCGCAAGGGCCGATTTATGCCCTGTACGGACAGATCGAGCAGAACTCAGGCAATTGGAACGCCGCCGCCAGCTATTACCGAAATGCCATCGCCGCGAATCCCCAGTGGTGGCAGGGATACTACGACATGGGTGTGGTGGATGTGCACTGGGGCGAGATATCCGAGGCGGAAAGCAATATCCGCCAGGCGCTGCATGATAGTCCACAGAGTGCTGCGCCGTGGATGCTCCTGCAGTCTCTGCCCCAAACTATCAGTGCCCAGCCTTGAGACGGACCCGTTGATGATACACATGTCTGGGGGGGAACTTATGATCAGCGCCGAACGTGCAATTCTGGTGGGAACAGCTGAAAAAGGAGAGAGCGCCAGGCGCCGCGGCCTGCAGGAACTGGACGAACTGGCTCTTCTGGTGGAGCAAGCTGGGGGAGCCGTGGTTTATAAATATCTGCAAGCCCGCGACAATCCGGAGGCAGGTCTGGGACCCGGCGCGCTGCAGGATCTGGCCGGGAAGGTGGAGGAATTCGACAGTCCGCTCGTGGTGTCTAATGACGACTTAGCCCCGTCCAGGCTGCACCACTGGGCCCGGACATTGGGAGAAGGCACTCGCCTAATCGACCGGACTCAGGTCATTCTGGATATTTTTGCCCAGCGTGCCCTTTCCCGGGAGGGCCGCATTCAGGTCGAGTTGGCCCAATTGCGGTATTTATTGCCACGCCTGCGCTACACCGGAAGTGCCCCGTCCCGGTCTGGCGCGGGCATAGGAACCCGGGGCCCGGGTGAAACCCACCTGGAAATGGACCGCCGCAAGATCCGCGCCCGCATTAAGGCCCTGGAAGAGTCTATTGCCGGCCTAGCGCGGGAGCGGTCAGCCCGGCGCCGGCGGCGGCAGCACCACCGCGTGCCCCTTCTTACCTTGGTGGGCTATACCAATGTGGGCAAGTCGACGCTGTTTGGACGCCTGACGCGCCGGGCCCAGCTTGCCCAGGACGCGCTGTTTGTCACCCTCGACCCGAGTGTGCACCGGATTCTGATTCCCGAAACAGGGCCAGCACTCTTGACCGACACGGTAGGGTTTGTGGAGCGGCTGCCGCATACACTGGTGGCCGCCTTTCGCGCCACCCTGGACGAAGTGGCCCAAGCGGATGTGCTGCTGGAAATTCTGGATGCTTCAACTCCGACGCTGGACCAGCAGCAGGAGGCTATCGAGCAGGTGCTGGCTGAAATAGGCGCCGATCATATCAAGCGCATAAAAGTCTATAATCAGTGGGACAAATTGCCGAGGGACGCTTTGAAGCCCCAAGACGGGGTCTGCGTGTCGGCCCGGTTTGATCCCGACTTTCGGGACTTGTACACCGCCATCGGCCGTGCTCTGGAGGACTTCTTTACGGACCAGTGGATTTTTGTGCCGTGGGAAGATGCCGCAGTGTGGCAGCGGATCTATCAGGACGTGATTATTATCTCGCGCCATGATACCGAAGATGGGGCGCGCATGCTGATTAGGGCACCCCGTTCGCTGGTGCCATGGCTGACGAAATTCTCCGACCAGCCGGTGCTGCCTGAATGATTGCAAAGGGCGTCATATATTGAGACAAGAGAGCCAGTTCCAAGAGCAGAAAGAGGTGTGCGCATGAAGTCAGGCAAGTTTTACATTAGGACGTACGGGTGCCAGATGAACGAACGGGACTCTCAGATCATGGCGGGGCAGTTGCAGCAGATGGGCTATGACCGGGCTGATGGCGAGAATGCCGCTGACCTGATTATCGTCAATACCTGTGCGGTGCGGGGCAGCGCGGAGGAACATGCGTTTGGCTATATCGGCCAGCTAAAACAGCTGAAAGATGAGCATCCCGGGTTAAAATTGGCCGTGGCCGGGTGTATGTCGCAAGAACCCGGCACGGTGGCGTGGCTGAAAAAGCACGCGGCGCATGTGGACTTGGTCTTCGGCACGCACAATCTCCATGAACTGCCCAAACTGCTGGATGAAGTTGAGCAGCAAGGCGAGATGGTTGTTGATGTCTGGAAAAGCGCGGGAGAGATCGTTGAGCAATTGCCTTCGCAACGCGCGGAAGGCGTTCAGGCGTTCGTGAACATTATCTACGGCTGTGACAAGTTTTGCACCTATTGCATCGTGCCCTTTACAAGGGGGCGGGAAAGATCCCGCGAAGCTGCGGCAGTGGTGCAAGAAGTGCAGGCGCTGGCGCGCGAAGGATACCAGGACATCACCGTTCTCGGCCAGAATGTCAATTCCTACGGGCATGATCTGACTCCTCCCGCTGACTTGGGAGACCTGCTGGAAGAACTGGAAAAGATTGACGGAGTCCGGTGGCTCCGCTACACGACGTCTCATCCGCGCGATTTTAGTCCCCGTCTCATCGAGGTGATCGCCGCCAGCCAGAAAATTACCCATCATGTGCATCTTCCCGTACAGGCAGGGTCCAATGCGGTCTTGAAGAGGATGAACCGCAAGTACACCAGGGAACATTATCTTGACCTTATTGAGCAGGTAAAGCGGTCGATTCCGGACGCTACTTTGACGACCGATATTATTGTCGGGTTTCCCGGTGAGACCGAAGAAGATTTCGAGCAGACTTTGGATCTTGTCAAGACGGTCCGGTATGATGCCGCTTTTACTTTCCTGTATTCGCCGCGCGAGGGAACACCAGCGGCACGCTGGGAAGGGCGGGACCCGGTTCCCAACCCAGTCAAGAAGGACCGGCTGAACCGGTTGATGGAGTTGCAGTACCAGATTAGCTGGGAAGCCAACCAGCGGCTGATCGGCCAGACTGAACTGGTGCTGATCGAGGGACTGAGCAAAAAAAATGCCAATGTGTGGGCCGGCCGCACCCACGCCAACAAAGTCGTGCTGGTGGCTAGGGACCCCGCGGAGGACCTCATCGACCGCTTTGTTCCGGTGACCATATCGGGTGCAAAAACCTTCTATCTGACAGGACAAGTGGCGGGCAAACCTGTGTCCGGCCTGTCTCCGCGACGCCGGGTGGAACTGCCGCTGGTGTGACGGGACGGGGAGTTTTGGCAGGGCGCCGGCAACCGCGGGGCATCTGCCTAACCTCCTGGTCCTCCAGCGCCTTCTTAGCGCCCCACCACGCAAACCTTTAGGAACCAGGAGGGAATGAGAGCACGTGGCCTCAACTTACAAGCGCCGGTCTCCCGAGGAAATTCTGGAAGATATCCGCCGCATGAGCCGCGGCCGCCACCGGATATATCTTGGCGCGGCACCTGGCGTGGGCAAGACCTTCACGATGCTGGGCGATGCCCATACAGCGAAAGACCAGGGGATTGACGTTGTGATTGGGATTATCGACACGCATGGCCGGGATGAGACAGCCGAACTGACACGGGGCCTGGAAGAAGTGCCGCTGGCCAAAGGGACATATAAGGGCCTGGAGGTCGGGGAACTGGATGTGGCTGCAATCATGGCGCGGGGACCGGACGTTGTGCTGGTGGATGAGCTAGCCCATACCAATGCCGACGAATGCAAAAACCGCAAGCGCTACCAGGATGTCGAGGACCTGCTGGCGGCGGGGGTGAACGTCTGGTCTACTATAAACATCCAGCATCTGGAATCGCTGAACGATACGGTGCGCCAGATTACCGGAGTGCGGGTCAGGGAAACCGTCCCTGACTATATCGTGCGGGAAGCCAACGAAATTCGTTTGGTGGACTTAACTCCGGAGGCGTTGATCGAACGGCTGAAACGCGGGAAAGTGTACCAGGGCCGTCGCATCGACCAAGCCCTGCAGAACTTTTTCCGTACCGGCAATATTACGGCGCTGAGGGAACTGGCGTTGCGAGCGGTCGCCGATGACACGGATGACCGCCTGGAGACCTACATGAACCGCCATGCGATAGAAGGGCCGTGGCCGACGCATGACCGCATCATGGTGGCGGTAACGCCGTCGCCTAATGGCGCCCGCTTGCTGAGGCGCGGTTACCGCATTGCGCAGCGCCTCAAAGGCGAGTTTTATGTGCTGATCGTCCGTGCGGCGGATGGCAGCTCCTTTTCACCCCAGGACGAGCAGACCCTGGCATCCCACATTAATCTCGCTCGCCAACTGGGGGCGCAGGTTTTTGAGCTGAGGGAGAACAATGTGCCCCGGGCTATTGTCACCTTCGCCACGGAGCACCATGTCACGGAAATTGTGATGGGAGAATCCCTCCGCACGCGCTGGCAGGAGGTGTTCAAAGGATCGGTCATCAACGAGGTGCTGAGGCAGACGAGCAATATCGACATTTTAGTGGTGGGGCACGAAAGAGACCACGACTAGAAGAGGTTTCTCCCGTGCCAAAGAAGGCCCGCACTGTACTGAGGGTCATGTGACGGAACGGTGCTGCGGCGAAGCTGGCGGGGCCATTGCACTGGCCTTCGCGCCCGCAGCAGCAGGTGCCGACTTTTTAGCGGTGTTGTTCAGGGCTTTGGCCACCCTATTCCACCATTGTGCATCTTCATAACCCACTCTCCAGAAGCCTACCCCTCCCAAATGATCTTTTTCCGCCAGCTTGATACGGTCGGCCGCCCCACGGTCGTTGACAAACCAGAGCGTGTAGGATACGCCATGGGAGGTGTAATGGTCATAGGCTTCCTTGTTTGTGGGATCCCAAGTATATGCCCCGTATTTGTGCTGGTACATGACTTTCAAAGGAATGGTCGTGGCCTTGTCCGACCCTGCCTTCCACAAATATCCGTAGTCGGCGATACCCAGGTAAAGTTTGGAAGGACTGACCCCGGCCTTTAGGGCCAGGTTGATGCTTTGCTTCACCCAGGGATAGGGGCTGACGGGGCCCGGCGGGGTCCCGTTGCTGTGCAGGTCATAGGCCATGAGCACCATGCTGCTGACATCAGGAGCCAAAGACTTCAGGTCATAGGCGCCAGCCTGGCCAGTGCCAGCGGTCAACGGGACGACAGACATGGAGATGGCTGCGCTCGCTGGCATTTTTGCGTGCAGTTCGTTCATAAACATGACGAGAAGGGACCGGTCAGCGGGTTTGAGCTGCTGAAAGTCGATCTGAACTCCTGCGTAGTGGTGGGATGTCACCAGCTGCACGATACTATCAACGGCCTTGGTGCGCAGTGCGGCGGTGGAGAGCATGCCATCGGTGCCCATGTAGTTGTTGAACAGAGGCATCAGGGGCAGGTGGGCCTCTTTTGCCAGAGTCGCGGCATTGCCTTCGGGCTTGGCAATGACTGTCCCGGTTGGCGTCACTTCATACCAGAACGGCGACAGGTACGTGACCAGCGACGGGTGCGCCTTGACAAACGTGAAAGGGTCTGGGCTCACGTGTGCCATAGTCTGGTCGTAAAAGGCGATAACCTTGAGGTGAGCGGGACGGGGGGCAGTCGTGGTGCCGCTAGTCCCCGCCTTTTTGACCGTGGTGGTGGCTTTGTTGGCGGCCTTTCTGGTGGCCTGTGTGGCTTTTTTGACGGGAGCAGGTTTTTGCGGCCCTGCAACGAGCCCGCATCCCCCGACAAGGATACTGGCTGACCCCAACGTGGTCAGAAGTTTGATGGTGCGCTTGTTCATGCTTTGCCTCCTTTGGCGTGGAACGACTTCTTGTCCGACGGAACAATTGCAGTCCTATTATGAGCAGGCGCGGATATGGCCATACTGGAATTGTAAGGAGATTTCCATGCGAAAGGCGGGAATGCATGAAGGCAGGACTGGCAGGAGCCGTCGCAGGCGTGCTGGCGACTTTGAGTGTGGAAGTGGGCTGGCTCGCCGTCCGGGGAGTCCACATCGCGGTGCCGGCTGCCGTCGTCACCCAAGTCGTCAGCAAAGAAGTGGCGGGGGTGAGCCAGGGCCAGTGGGCCCATCTTAGCGACTCCCTGGAACGCCAAATGCAGCCCGAACTGGTGGGATCGGTGGACAAGATCGTCGGCACCGTGCATATTCAGGTCGATGGCCTTAATCTCGATATCGACCGCCGCAACGAACGCCGTCTGCGCGAGCGTCTCCTGCGGGAAATGACCCAGGCGGTGGGGACTTATTTGGAGCGCGGTGATGGCCACCGCGCGCTTGCCGAACCGCTGGCGAAGACTTTGCTGGCCCACCCCCAGCAGGTGCGGTTGACTGAGCGCTTGGGCCCTCTCGCTATTCCCGTCACGGTCTCCATCCCCTAACCTTGTAGGTTTACGGCCATTATGCTATAATTCGCTAGGATTTTTTACCACACACGCTGTCCTTTCCCCTGGTGTGACTGGAAGTGACGGGGCGGCGGAGGATAAACCAGGAGGCATTGAATATGGCTGTTATTTCGATGAAACAATTGCTTGAAGCGGGTGTCCATTTCGGGCATCAGACTCGGCGCTGGAACCCTAAGATGAAACCCTACATTTTTACCGAACGAAACGGCATCTACATTATCGACTTGCAGAAGACCGTCCGCAAAGTCGATGATGCCTACAATTTTGTTCGACAAGTCGGCGCAAGCGGCGGCCGCATGCTGTTTATTGGCACGAAGAAGCAGGCGCAGGAAGCCGTCGCGGAAGAGGCTCAGCGTTCCGGAGATTTTTATGTCAACCAGCGGTGGCTTGGTGGGATGTTGACAAACTTCGACACCATCAAGAAGCGCGTCAAGCGGCTGGCAGAATTGAAGGAGCAGGAGACCTCGGGCCAGTGGGACCGGTTGCCGAAAAAAGAAGTCAGCATGCTGACGCGGCAAAAGGAAAAGCTCGAAAAGTATTTGGGGGGCATCGAAGGGATGACCCAACTGCCAGCAGCCGTTTACGTGGTGGATCCCCGCAAGGAGCATATTGCCGTAACTGAGGCGCGCAAACTGGGAATTCCCATTGTCGGCATTGTGGACACCAACTGCGATCCGGACGAAATTGATTATATAATTCCGGGCAATGATGACGCAATCCGGGCAGTGAGGCTATTGACAGCCAAGATGGCTGACGCTTTGATTGAGGGACGCCAAGGCGGGGTGACTGAAGAAGAGACTGCCGAAGCCCAGTAGTTTTTGCCAATTCAATGGTACCAGAGGGCGACCGCAAGGTCGCTCTCATTACGAGGAGGATACTCTGTGATACCCGCAAGTGAGGTAAAGAAGCTGCGAGAGAAGACGGGCGCTGGCATGATGGAGTGCAAGAAAGCCCTAGAACAAGCTGAAGGCGACTTCGCCCGGGCGGTTGATATTCTACGTGAGCGTGGCCTGGCGCAGGCCGCGAAGAAAGCGGGCCGGGATGCCAATGAGGGATTGATTGAGAGTTACATTCACCTTCAAGGGCGCATCGGCGTGATGCTGGAAATCAATTGCGAGACAGACTTTGTGGCGAACACCGCGGATTTTCATAATCTGGCGCATGATATCGCGATGCACATTGCAGCCGCCAATCCCCGGTTTGTGAGTCGTGCGCAGGTGTCCAGCGAAGACATGGAGCACGAGCGGCATGTGCTGATGGCTCAAGCTCAGAATGAAGGGAAGCCCGCCGCCATCGTGGAAAAGATGGTCGAGGGGCGTCTGGATAAATTTTATAAGGAGATCTGCTTGTTGGATCAGCCTTATGTGAAGAACCCCGACGTGACTATTGACCAATTGCTGAAAGAGCATATCGCCAGGCTGGGGGAGCACATCGTTGTCCGCCGCTTCGTGCGTTATGAACGGGGCGAGGAACTACCTGAAGCGCCGGTTTAGCTGGATGAGTGGAGAGGGGCATATTATCGCCCCTCTTATCTTGGTTCAATGGAGGAACTGCAATGGCCGAACTGCCCAAATATCATCGCATTGTTCTCAAACTGTCTGGCGAGGCATTGGCTGGGACCGCTGGGTACGGAATTGACCCCGTGGTCGTAGACAGTATTGCCCGTCAGATCAAGGACGTGTTAAGTTTAGGTGTGCAGACTGCGGTGGTTGTCGGCGGGGGCAACATCTGGCGGGGTCTCTCCGGCTCGTCCAAGGGAATGGACCGGGCGACGGCTGACTACATGGGGATGCTGGCTACTGTGATCAACGCCCTGGCACTCATGGATGCGCTGGAAAAGCACGGAGTGCCGGTGCGGGTGCAGACCGCCATTGAAATGAAAGAAGTTGCGGAACCATATATCCGGCGGCGCGCCATTAATCACTTGGATAAAGACCGTGTGGTCATCTTTGCCGCAGGGAACGGCAATCCGTACTTTTCCACCGACACCACAGCCGCTCTCCGGGCCGCCGAAATTGAGGCCGATGTGATGCTGAAAGCGACGAAAGAGTCTGGGGTTTACGATGCCGATCCGCGCACGAATCCCCATGCCAAGAAACTGGATGAAATTGGCTATTTGGATATTCTCAAAGAAAACTTGCGGGTGATGGATGCGACGGCCACTTCGCTGTGCATGGACAATGATATTCCGATTGTCGTTTTTGACATGAACCAGTATGGAAATATACGCAAGGTCGTATTAGGCGAGCCGATTGGAACCTTTGTAAGGAGCGAACATCGTGGTTAAGGACATTTTATCCGACACAGAGAGTAAAATGACGAAGACGGTGGAGTCTTTTGAGCGCGATTTATCGTCAATGCGCGCGGGGCGCGCCCATCCCGGCCTTTTGGAAAAAATCCTGGTCGACTATTACGGGGCTATGACCCCCGTCCAGCACATCGCCGCCATTTCGGTGCCGGAGCCGCGCATGCTGATAGTGCAGCCGTTCGACCCCGGCACCTTGTCCTTGATTGAAAAGGCTATTGTGAAGGCGGACATCGGGGTATCGGTGCGGGCAGATGGCGCGATGCTCCGGGTCAATGTTCCCGCTCTGACGGAAGAGCGGCGCAAGGATCTAGTCAAGCAGCTCAGGCGGCGCCTTGAAGAAGAGAAGGTGGCGATCCGCAATATTCGCCGTGATGCTCTGGAAACGCTAAAAGACGAGCAAAGGGACCATACCATTACGGAAGATGATGAGCACCGGGGACAAGGGGATGTGCAAAAACTTACCGACCGGTTCATCAAAGATTTGGATACGTTGGCTGACCATCGTGAAAAAGACATTTTGACACCGTGAACCTGGTCATTGCGAGATGTCGAGATTTTTGGAGGCTGGATGGAAACTGATTCTCGGAAAGAATCTTTGGCTGATTCCCCAGAACTAATTGAATCCGGCAATCTTCCGCGGCACATCGCGATTATCATGGATGGCAACGGACGGTGGGCGCACAGAAAGGGGCTCTCCCGGGCAGAGGGTCACCGCGAGGGTGTAAAAGTTCTTAAGCCTATCGTCAAGGAATGTTCCGCCATCGGGATTGATGTGCTGACCGTATATGCCTTTTCTACTGAAAACTGGGCGCGCCCCCAACGGGAAATCGATGCTCTGATGGCTCTTCTGGTCGAGTTCCTCCGCTCTGAGACTGCTGAGCTGAAAAGCCAGGGAGTGCGGATCCAGACGATTGGGAACGTGGCGGGATTGCCAGCGGGCGCCCAGGCTGCCCTGGCCACCGCCACCCAGGACACAGCCAGCCAGACGCGCATGGTGTTGAATCTGGCTCTGAATTACGGTGGCCGCGATGAACTGGTGAGGGCCGTGAACCGGTGGCTTGACGAGAATCGGCCGCTGGGTCAGGAGACCTGCCTCACTGCAAACGCAGTGGCGTCCCACCTCGACACGGCTGGACTTCCCGATCCGGACCTGCTGATAAGGTCTAGCGGTGAGATGCGGATATCGAACTTTTTACTATGGCAGCTGGCATACGCTGAAATCTACGTAACGGAAACATTATGGCCAGATTTTGACCCGGCGGAGCTACACAAGGCGATTGTTGCCTACCAACAGCGGGTGCGCCGTTTTGGCGGCCTTCGGGAATAAGGGGTTACGCGTGTGCTGGGACTGCGGATACTCACGGCGACTTTTGGCATTCCGGTAGTCATTCTCCTCATCTATTTGGGCGGTTGGGTTCTGACTGCCGGTGTGGCCATATTAGCAGCGATTGGTGTGGTGGAAATTTCTCGCATGTTCCGGGCCCGTGGGATTGTGTTTTACCCCTGGCTGACCGTAGCATGGATATGGGCCATTATGGCGGCCGTGGGGATAGGGCGCGGGTTGCTCCCCGTTCTTGTCCTGGGGGCGGCCATTGTGGCTATTGTGTCCTTGCTCAGCTCTCCTCAAGAAAGCTTTCAGGGTGCGGTAACCACCACTTGGGTGGCCGTGTATCTGGGACTGTTCTTTGCATTCCTGCCGATGATCCGCGCGCTGCGTCATGGTCAGGTCTTTTCGTATGCGTTTTTTGCCGTCATTTGGGCGACAGACACCACCGCGTACTTTGTAGGGCGGCAGTGGGGACGGCACAAGCTTATGCCCCGCGTCAGTCCCGGCAAGACATGGGAAGGCACCGCCAGCGGCACGGTCAGCGGTGTAGCGGTATCGGTGGTGGCGTTTTGGATTGCGCACATGGTTCTCTGGCACGGATTGGTTTTTGGGTTCACGGTCAGCATTGTGGGCCAGATCGGCGACCTGCTGGAATCGGCGATTAAACGCTACACGGGCGTCAAGGATTCTGGGGCGCTTTTGCCGGGCCATGGCGGTGTGCTGGACCGTTTTGATTCTTCCCTGCTGGCTTTGCCCATTGCCTATTATTTGTTGGTGGGCTTGGGCATACATTAGCAGCATGGAGGCAATGCCATGGTCAGCTATATTCGCATGCTCCTGGTTTGGGCGGGGCTGCTGTTTGGCATGTACGCGTTCTGGAAGTGGTACAGCGCCATTTTCATGCCTTTTCTCGGCGCATTTGTGCTTTCTGTCTGGCTTGAACCGGTCGTGAACCGGATGGAAGGATGGGGACTGTCACGCAGCGTGGCGGCGGTCATTGCCCTGGGAACCTCGATTGTGGCGCTGCTATCCATTGTGTTTTTGCTGCTGAGTGTTATGGCCACGGAGTTGGCGCAGGTGGTCCGCGCGCTGCCATCGCTGGCGGTTCCGGCCGAACAGCTGTCTAGCCGCATGCTGGCGGGTTTGGGCCGGATGCGTCGGGTGTTGGGGCTGAGCACGGAGGAGTGGCATGCGCAGCTGGGGGCCTTGGTCCGTATGCTGGAGTCGGTGCTGCGGACAATGGCAAACTTTCTGGTCCACCTGCCCGACAGCATGTTAATGTTAATGGTAGCATTAGTCGCGGCCTTTTTCATGATCCGCGACAAGCAGCAGATACTCCAAGTCGGGGTCAAGTGGGTCCCGCCTCCACTCCGGCCTTATGTGCACCATATGCATGATGATATTTTGGCAGGGGCGTTGGGCTTCTTGAAGGCCCAAGTTTTGCTGGTCACGCTGACCGCTTTCGGCACCATGGCGGGCCTTGTGGTGTTCCGATTTAACTATGCGGTGCTGATTGGGGTGTTGGCGGGCATCCTTGATTTTGTCCCTTATATGGGGCCGGCGAGTCTCTTGGCGCCGTGGGCCGCCGTGGATATGCTTTCTGGCAGGACCCTTCAGGGTACCGAGGTGCTGGCAGTGATGTTCGGGGTGGCCGTCTTGCGGCAAATTGCCGAACCGCGGCTGGTGGGGCAGAATATGGGACTGCACCCGCTGGTCGCCATTGGGGCCCTATATTTTGGGGTGCGTCTCTTTGGGCCAGTGGGGTTCATTGTCGGGCCCATTTCGGCTGTGGTGATAAGGGTCCTGGCCGAAGTTCTGGATCCTCCGGCCGGCAATATCGGCACATAACGCGGTTGTGAAACTGGAAAGATGAGGGGACTATGACGCAAATCATCATACTTGGTGCGACTGGGTCGGTTGGGGAGACAACCTTTAGGGTGGTGCAGGCTGAGCCGGAGCGGGTGTCCGTCGATGGGTTGGTGGCCAACACCCAGGGTGAGAGACTCTGGGCCATGGGGCGGGCGCTGCAGGCGCGCTGGATTGGCCTGGCCGACGGTGCGGCAGGGGCAGCGCTCCGGAGGCAGCATCCTTCGGGCGCGCCCCGCATTGCGGCCGGGATGGATGACATTCTGGCCGAGATAGCGGCGTCCCCAGCCACCAAAGTCATTGGGGCCATGAGCGGCTTTTCCGGGTTGCTGCCCACCCTTACGGCCTTGGAGAACGGCAAGGACATTTTGCTGGCCAATAAAGAAACGATGGTGGCAGCTGGAGACTTGGTGCAGAAGGTCGCTCATGAGTCCGGGCGGAAAATTATTCCGGTTGACAGCGAGCACTCGGCAATTTTCCAGTGCCTGGCTCCCGGCCAGCCTGTGCGGCGGATTTTGCTGACGTGTTCCGGTGGGCCCTTCAGAGGACGCAGCAGGGAAGATTTGCGGTCGGTAACGGTGGAAGATGCGCTCCACCACCCGAATTGGTCGATGGGAGCCAAAATCACCGTAGACTCAGCGACCCTGATGAACAAGGGCTTGGAACTCATCGAAGCCCACCACCTTTTCTCGGTGCCTTATGAACAGGTGGAGGTGCTGATTCACCCCCAGAGCATCGTGCATTCTCTGGTCGAATTTGTGGACGGAGCAACTATGGCGCAATTGGGCTGGCCAGATATGGCAGTGCCCGTGCAGGTGGCGCTCAGCTGGCCTGAACGGTGGCCTATGGATTCCTTGCCGCTTGACCTGACACGCCGGCCGCTGACCTTTGACCCCCCTGATACCGGCACTTTTGAGGCGCTGACGATTGCCCGGCAGGCAGGACTGGCCGGGGGTCTTATGCCCACAGTGCTCAATGCCGCCAATGAAGTGGCGGTGTCGTTGTTCCTGGCGCGGTCCATTCAATTTCTCTCCATTATTGACATTATTAAAGAGGTGCTGAACGACTTCGCGGACAATGAAGAAGTGTCCGGGTTGGCGCAGATCCTGGAAGCCGACCAGTGGGCACGGACGCAGGCGGCAGATGTGGCGATGCGCTATCGCCAGTAAGGGGGGCAGCCGATGACGACGGTAATCGCCATCGTTTTGGTGTTTGGCGTGCTGGTAGCGGTTCACGAGCTTGGGCACTTTCTGGTTGCCAAGTCCTTTGGCATGCGTGTCGATGAGTTTGCTCTGGGGTTTGGACCCGCGCTTTACAAGCACCGGTTTGGTGAAACCCTGTATGCGTTGCGCATTATCCCCTTGGGCGGGTACAACCGCCTGGCGGGAATGGAAGGCAATAAGAGCGCCGATCCCCGGGAATTCCCCAACCGGCCATTATGGCAGAGGTTTCTGGTCGTCCTGGCCGGACCCATCATGAACCTGGTGCTGGCCGCCGTGCTCTATGCCATCTGCTTCGGGCCGGTTGGCATTCCCACCCCCACCACCACCGTAGCGCAGGCCCTTCCCCACTATCCGGCGTACGAGGCAGGCATCCGTCCGGGCGACCGGATTGTCAAGATCGATAACACCCGGGTAACGGACTGGGAGAATCTCGCCAGCGCCATCATTGCCCACAAAACCCATGTGATGAACGTGACCGTGGAGCGTCACCAATCGCTGCAGACCTTTCCCATGACGACGCGGTACGACAAAAAGCTTAAAGAGTACATTATTGGGATCCAGCCCACTTTCATGCCTGTCCGGCAAAATCCCTTGCAGGCTCTAGGCTCGGGCATCACTCAGACCGTAGACCTTTCCGGAGCCTGGTTCCAGGCTCTGTACCGGCTGGTTGACGGCCAGGGCCCGTTTGACCTTACAGGCCCGGTGGGAATTGCGGAGCTGGTCGGCCAGGCGGCCCATACCGGTCTGGTGCAGCTGCTGCTGCTTGCGGCCGCGCTGTCCGCCAACCTCGGGCTGTTCAATGTGCTGCCCATACCGGTGCTGGACGGGAGCCGCCTGTTTCTCATGATTGTGGAAGGCATCCGGGGCAAACCAATGGACCCCGACCATGAGAATATGATTCACTTCGTAGGATTCATCCTGCTGATGGCGCTGGTGCTGTTTGTAACGTTCCGCGAAGTCGAACATTTATTCCATGCCTGATTCCCTGGCGAGTGTTAAGATAAGGAGAGTGTGCCGAGTGAAAAGGGGGGTGTGTCCGAATGGTGCTGTCTTCGGGCCAATATGACTAAAGCAGTGCGCGTAAGGGACGTGATTATAGGCGGGGGCGCGCCGGTCGTCGTGCAGGGCATGACCAAAACCGACACGCGCGATGTGAGGGGAACGCTCGAAGAAATTGCCCGCTACGTCGACGTCGGCTGTGAGGTGGTGCGGGTTGCAGTGCCAGACCACGAGGCAGCTGAGGCGGTGGGGGAAATTGTCCGGCACTCGCCGATTCCCGTCGTGGCTGACATTCACTTTGACTACCGCCTAGCGCTCGAGGTGATTCGGCGGGGCGTGGACAAGTTGCGCCTCAATCCGGGCAACATTGGGGCGCGCGAGCGTGTGGAGGAAGTGGTGCGGGCGGCGAAGGAGCGCCAGATTCCCATTCGCATCGGGGTGAATTCGGGCTCGATTGAAAAGGGACTCCTTCACGACTACGGGCGCACGGCGGAGACGCTGGTCAAATCCGCGGCCCATCACATCCAAATCCTCAATGACTTGGATTACGATAACATCGTGGTATCGCTGAAAGCCTCGGACGTGCCCACGATGATGGCCGCGTACCGGCTGATGGCCCGGACGTATGACTATCCGCTGCACTTGGGAGTGACCGAAGCCGGGACCCTGTTTCAGGGGACGATTAAGTCGGCCATTGGCATTGGCGCGCTCTTAGCCGATGGGATTGGGGACACGATCCGCGTGTCGCTGACAGCGCCGGGCGAAGAGGAAATTCGTGCCGCCTGGGAGATTCTGAAGAGCCTCAAACTGCGGGAGCGCGGCGCCAATATCGTCGCCTGTCCTACTTGCGGCCGCCTGCAATTTGATATGTGGCCGGTGACTAATGAACTCGAGAGACGCCTGGCCACGATTAAAGAGCCAGTGACCGTGGCTGTCATGGGATGTGCGGTCAATGGGCCCGGCGAGGCCCGGGAAGCGGATGTCGGGTTGGCGGGTGGAAAGAACATGGGACTGATCTTCCGGCACGGAGAGGTTGTCCGGCGCGTTGATCAGGAGGACATGGTGGAAGAGCTGTGGAAAGAAATTTTGGATGCTGCCGAGGAGGTTCGCGCGGGTGGAAAAAGTTCTCAAGGAGATCACCCCGAAGTCGAGTGACTTTTCACAATGGTACGTGGATGTAATTCGGAAATCCGATCTGGTGGATTACGCTCCCATGAAGGGTTTCATGGTCATGAAGCCGTACAGCTACCGAATATGGGAGTTTATTCAGGAGCAGATGGACCGGCGTTTTAAAGAGACGGGCCACCAGAACGCCTATTTTCCCCTGCTGATTCCAGAACATCTGCTGGCGCAGGAGGCAGAACATATTGAAGGATTCTCCGCTGAGGTGGCGTGGGTGACGATGGGCGGCAATGAGCAGCTGCCCGAGCGGCTCGCGGTCAGACCGACATCTGAAACCATTATCGGAGCTATGTATGCCCAGTGGATACATTCTTACCGGGACTTGCCCGTGCTGATCAATCAGTGGGCCAATGTGCTGCGCTGGGAAAAGTCGACCAGGCCCTTTATACGCACCACTGAGTTCCTCTGGCAGGAGGGCCACACGGTGCACAGGACAGCGGACGAGGCGCTCGCGGAAACCCTTCAGCAACTCGAGATTTACCGGGAAGTGATTGAAGACTATCTGGCTGTCCCCGTCATCGCTGGCGTCAAGAGTGCTGGCGAGCGGTTTGCCGGCGCCGTCGACACGTATACCTTAGAGGCTCTGATGGGCGACGGGCGGGCCTTGCAGTCAGCCACGTCTCATTTCCTTGGCCAACATTTTTCCAAGGCCTTTGACATTCAATTCCTTGATGAAGACGGTGAGCTGAAATATGGCTGGACGTCCTCATGGGGGAGCTCCACCCGCCTGATTGGGGCGGTCATTATGGTCCATGGCGATGACAAGGGGTTGCGCCTCCCTCCTAAAATCGCCCCGATTCAGGTAGTGATTGTGCCTATCGGCCGGGGGGCTGAGCGGGAGGCGGTGGTTGCCCACGCCCGTGAGCTGGAATCGGCACTGTCTCCCGTGTGCCGCGTCAAACTCGATGCCCGTGACGAATTCACTCCCGGGTATAAATTCAACGACTGGGAAATGCGGGGGGTGCCCTTGCGTGTTGAAATCGGCCCGAAGGACATGGCGAAACAGCAGGTGGTCATTGCACGGCGGGACACCGGCGAAAAAATCAGTGTGCCCGAGGAACAAATCGGCGTGGCCGTGTCGCGGTTGCTCGACGAAGTGCAAAAGGAGTTGTTCCGGCAGGCCGCGGCTTACCGGGAAGCGCACACTTTTTCAATTGTAAATTACCAGGAAATGGAAGAGAATGGGTATAGGGGATTGTTCCGCGGAGACTGGTGCGGCAGCGAGGAATGCGCCGCGCATTTGAAATCGGAAACGGGCATGACGATTCGTTGCCTCCCATTTAACGAAACGCCAGTTGCGGATCAGTGCATTGTATGCGGTCAGACTACCCGCTACCGTGCATTGTTTGCCCGGGCCTATTAAGTTCTTGCAAATGAGGGTGTGGGTGGCATGCCGAAAGAACGCGTGGCCGCGATCGTGCCGGCATATAACGAAGAAGCCAATATTTCCGGAGTGTTGCAGGTGCTGTGCCTGGTGCCCGAAATAGATCAGGTGATTGTTGTCAACGATGGCTCATTCGACCGCACAGCAGCCGTGGCGGCTAGTTTTCCTTCTGTGCTGGTGGTGGACCAGATCGAGAATCAGGGCAAGGGCGCGGCCATTAAGGCTGGCGCGGAAGCGGCCGACGCGGACATTCTGCTGTTTTTGGATGCGGATCTTATTGGACTGACCATTAAGCATGTGCAGCAATTGCTTCAACCTGTGATAGACCAGGAGACGGAAGCGACTGTTGGCATCTTTGACGGGGGCCGCACGAGCACCGATTGGGCGCAGGCGCTGGCGCCATTTCTCTCGGGCCAGCGCGTCATCCGCCGGACTCTTCTCACCGGGGTCGACCATATGAACGAATCCCGGTACGGGGTGGAACTGCAACTGCACCGGCAGCTAAAGCGGATGGGGAAAGTGCCCCGGGAAGTGATCTTGAAAGATGTGTCTCAGGTTATGAAAGAAGAGAAGCTCGGTCTAGCCAAAGGGTTTGCAGCACGGATGCGCATGTACTGGGAGATTATTCGGGAAATTCCCAGAATGTAGGCACGCACAGAAAATGTCAACAAGCGGGGTGAAAGACAAGCCATGATGACGACCCAACTCCAAAACTGGCTGAGACAGGCGGGGGCGCCGGGTCTCAGCCAGTTTGACCCGCTATGGGTGGATATCGGCTCTGAACAGGCGCGCATTGTCCTGGTCCGCAAAGCCCCTGAGGATGAGGAGATTTTGTGCCAACTGGCCGCGCGCCTCGAGATGGAATGGGAACGGAAAGTCGAGTGGGCCGAATACCCCTGGGCTCCTGATCCTTACGACCGGCTGCAGCAAATCTTTGCCTTGAGCAATTCCGGGGTGGGCCAACTGCTCGCAAAAGAGCATGTCGCTGTGGATTTCCGCGGGCTTCATGTCTCTTTTCCCAATCAGATGGCCCACGGTCTGTTTACCCAGTGGGGAGGAACCGCCCGCCTGCGGCGATTGTGGCCAGAGATGCCTGAGTGGCACGAGGAGATTTTGGCGGCACCGCCTACGGAGCCGGATCCAGTGGTGCCGGTGGATATCCCTAGAGTGCGCGCGGACGACAGGGGCAGCAGCATGGTCGGCAAAGGCATTCCCGAGGGGGAACCGTACGATTTAAGTCTGCTGCCAGAAACCGGAGACGTTACGGTGTACGGCCAAGTCGTGAGTGCCGACATGCGCTTGAGCCGCGACAATCTTCACCACTGGAGCGCCGTCATCACAGACTTTCACCACGCTCTGCGCATCCGCTACTCGGAACGGCGGGGACAGCCTTTTGCAGATGTGGAATCGTGGAAGGTCGGGCAGTACCTTAAAGTGCGGGGAATTCTAGAGGAAGACAAGTATACCAAAGAACGTGTCCTCCGTATCCGGGACGGGGGCCGTGTGCCTTCTCCGCCAGCCGCAGCGGATGATTGGCCCGAGAAGAGGGTGGAATTGCACGTTCACAGCAAAATGAGCGGCGGCGACGGGCTCGTTTCGCTTCCAGAACTATTCCAGGTGGCTCAGACATGGGGACACAGCCATGTGGCGGTGGTGGACCACGGCGTCGTGCAGACATATCCCGAGCTGGAGACATTGAGTCAAAAAACAGGAGTGCAAGCTATTTACGGTGTCGAGATCAACATGGTGGAGGACCTTATGGCCGCCTTAAGCGGATTCCGGCCCGCCGCGACGTTGGAGGGAATGCCCATCGTCGTGCTGGATGTTGAGACGACGGGCCTGTCGCCGCGCGAGCACGAAGTCATCGAAATAGGCGCGGTAAAACTGGTGGACGGGGCAGTAACCGAGCAATTTCACCGCATGGTCCGGCCGACGCGGAAAATATCCCAGACAACCCAGAAGATCACGGGGATACACCCCGATGAAGTGGCAGAAGCTCCAGGCGCCGATGAGGTCTTTCGGGAATTTTTTGCCTTTGCATCCGGGGCGGTCTTAGCGGCCCATAACGCCCGGTTCGACATGGGGTACCTGGCCAAATATTTTGGGCAGCTGTTTCCGGGCAAAGCGTGGGAGTTCCCGGTCATTGACACATTGACACTGGCAAGAATCCGGCTGCCGGGGTTGAAGGCTTACGGGCTGGGCCCTTTGACCAATGCTTTGAAAATCCCTTTGTCGCAGCATCACCGCGCTCTCGCCGACGCGGAAGCTACGGGCCTCCTATTACTGACACTTCTGCAAAACGAAGATGGCACGGTGCAGTCTCTGGATGCTCTGTGGGACGCCGTGCCGCAGCCCTTCACTATCGGGCGGCCTATTCCGGTCACCCTGCTCCTGCGCTCCCAGGAGGGTGTGGGCGCTCTCTACCGCCTGATCAGCCAGTCTCACCTGGAAACATTCCACCGCGTGCCGCGGGTTTACCGTTCGGTGCTGGAGGCTGGCCGGGCCCACTGGCTGTTGGGGTCTCCCCTGCATGGCGGGGAGGTTCAGGAGGCGCTGTTCCGAGGCGCCGGGCCCGAGGATGTGAACCGCGTGTGCAGCTTCTATGACTACTGGGAGGTGGGCCCGCCGGATGCCTTGCGGCATATGGCCCGGGAAGAAAACCTGGGGGGGGATGAGGCCGTCAAAGACTGGGTTCGGGACTTAATCGCCTTGGGCCTCACGCAAGCGAAACCGACGCCAGCCGTATCAGATGCTCACTATCTCTATCCCTACCAAAAGGCTTTCCGGGACATTCTGGCTGCCACAGCCAAGGGCGAACTGCACGACAGCGACGACGTGCTGCATTTCCGCAGTACGCAGTCTATGATGGAAGAAATGGAATGGCTCGGCAGTGAGCTGGGAAACAAGGTGGTGGTGGCGGACACGTTGGCCATTGCGTCCCAGTGCCCCGTGATCAAACCTGTGCCTGACGGCCTATTTTCACCGAAGTTGGAAGAAGCGGAACGGGTGGTCCAAGAAGTGCCGGTATCCCGGGCCAAAAGCCTTTATGGAGAGATCCTCCCGGAATTGGTGCAGTCCCGCTTGGACAAGGAAATCCGCTCCATTGTCGACAATGGATTCTCCAGCATTTACTACATTGCCCACCGTCTGGTGAAAAAGTCCCTAGACGATGGATATTTGGTGGGGTCGCGGGGCTCGGTGGGCTCGTCCCTCGTGGCGACATTCCTGGATATCACCGAAGTCAACCCGCTCCCACCGCATTACCGCTGCCCGCAGTGCCATTATTCGGAGTTCGTTACGGACCTGTCGGTGGGCTCGGGGTTTGACCTGCCGCCCAAGAACTGCCCACAATGCCAGAATCCTATGGCAGGAGACGGTCAGGATATTCCTTTTGAGACCTTTTTGGGATTCAAGGGCGACAAAGTGCCAGATATTGACCTGAACTTCTCCGGGGAGTACCAGCCTGAGATTCACAAGTACACTGAGGTGCTGTTTGGAGAAGGACATGTATTCCGCGCTGGCACCATTGCCACCATCGCCCAGAAGACCGCTTTTGGACTAGTGCTGGCATGGGCCCGCGAAAATGGGCGCGAGGTTTCAGGGGCAGAGTTGGAGTGGCTGGCGGCCGGCATAACCGGGGTGAAGCGGACCACCGGGCAACACCCCGGGGGTCTGATGGTCGTGCCCCGCGATGAGGATATCCACCACTTTTGTCCGGTGCAGCATCCCGCCGACCTGAAGACATCGGACATCATCACCACCCACTTTGACTATCACTCCATTGAAGGCCGGCTGCTGAAACTGGATCTTCTCGGCCATGATGATCCGACGGCTATCCGTATGCTCGAGGACCTGACGGGCATTGATGCGAAATCGGTGCCGTTTCAGGATGACGAGACGATGAGTCTGTTTCGAGGGGTAAAGGCGCTCGGGGTAAAGGCCGATGATATTGGCACCCCGGTGGGAAGTTTGGGCATCCCGGAGTTCGGCACAAGCTTTGTGCGGCGCATGCTGGTCGACACCAAACCCCAGAGCTTCGCTGAGCTGGTGCGCATATCGGGGCTGTCCCACGGCACCGAGGTGTGGGCCAACAATGCCCAGGACATTATCCGCCAAAACCTCGGCGGGCTGTCAGATGTGATTGCCACGCGCGACGACATTATGCTGTACCTCATCAGCAAGAATCTGGAACCCCAGGCCGCGTTCGGCATTTCTGAATCAGTCCGGAAGGGCAAAGGGCTGAAACCAGAGCAGGAGAGTGTTATGAGGGAGCACCAGGTTCCGTCCTGGTATGTGGAGTCCTGCCGGAAAATCAGCTATCTGTTTCCGAAAGCGCATGCCGCCGCTTATGTCATGATGGGGTGGCGCATTGCCTGGTTTAAGGTCCATCACCCTCTGGCATTTTACGCGACGTACTTTTCGGTCCGGGCTTCGGATTTTGATCCCGAGCCGGTTTTGGGAGGCATTAAGGGGATCAACAAGGCCTTGGCAGATATCGAGGAAAAGGGAAATCAAGCTACGGCAAAAGAAAAGGGGCTCACCACCATGCTGGAGATCGCGCGGGAGATGCTGGCTCGGGGATTTCAATTCCACCCGGTCAGCCTGGAAAATTCCCATGCCGCACGGTTCCAAATTGAGGACAATGGTTTGCGGATCCCGTTCGGCGCGCTGCCGGGCCTGGGAGCGCAAGCCGCCGAAAACATTATCCAGGCGCGGGCCGGCGTTCCTTTTCTCTCTATTGATGACCTCCGCCAGCGCGCCCATCTCTCTAAAGGGGTCATTGACCTGCTCCGGGCCCAGGGAGCACTGAAAAATCTTGGGGAGACCAATCAGCTTGCATTCTTCTGAACCGGCAGGCAAACAGTCTCTGTGGCCTCTTTTGGTGGCCACCCTCATTGTGCAGAGCGGATTCGGCACGATTCTGCCACTTTTGCCCCTGTTTGTGAAGGACCGCGGCCTCCCCCTCAGCTGGCTGGGCTTAATGGCAGCGATCTATGCGCTGGTGGCATTTATCGGACAGCTGCTGTTCGGGCCGCTGTCTGACTCCTGGGGGCGAAAGCGCCTGTTGGTGGCTGGGACGCTTTTGAGCACAGTGGGCACTGTGCTGTTCCTCGTGCCGGTAGCACCGGCCTATTACTTGCTGTTCCGGGCCCTGCAGGGACTGGGGGTAGCGGCTTTTATACCCGCTGCCAACGCGCTGGTGGCCGACCGCGTTGCGCCCGACAGGCGGGGCCGCGCTTTTGCCTTGCTCTCGTCGTTTTACATGGCGGGATTTGCCCTGGGACCGATGATAGGGGGACTGGCCAGCACCATTGGCGGGCTCAGCACCCCCTTTGAGGTCGGAGCGGTGCTGAATCTGGCCGCGACTTTTGCTGTGGTGTTCGGGGTGCGCGAGGCGGGCGCGGTGCAGCGGTTTGCCTCCCGGGCCGCCCAGCACGGCGGCCCGGTTTCCATTCCTTGGAGCCAGCTGGGGCGGTGGCTGATTATGAACTTCGGCTGGATGGGATTGGGGGGCATGTACGATGCGACCTGGAGTATCTACATGGCCCGTCTTGGTGCTACCCACATTGTGATAGGATTGTCGTGGACGCTCTTTGCGCTGCCATACCTTCTTTTTAATTTTCTGGCGGGCCGGCTGGCAGACCATGCGGCCCGGCGCTCGGCGCTGATTTACTTTGGGGCGGCGCTCAATGGCGTCATTGTGATCCTGTATACAGTCTCGGACAGCCCGTGGCTGTCCATCGCCCTGTCAGTGGCCGAAGCGGTCGCGATGAGTCTGATTACACCTGCCCTCAGTGCTGACGTGATGAGCCACGCTTCGGACGCGACGCGGGGGAAGGTGCAAGGAATTTTTCAGTCATCGGGTACGCTGGGCTCGTTCTTTATGGCCCTGTTAAGCGGTTACCTGCTCCCCTATGGCCCTAAAATAGCGCTGGGAGCGGGGGCGGCGCTGCTCTTTCTCAGTATGGCCGGCTCATGGATCTGGGGTGCGCTGGCTGCAGTCTAGGAGGCGGTGCAAAGAAAGAGGTTGTTCTCTCCTAGACAGATGTGCTAAGATATTGCTGTGACAGTTTTGATAACTTTAAGAGGCAGGCCGGTCTCGGACCGGACTTGGAGTGGGAGCTTCCCACTCTTTTCGCTTGACAGGGGCTAGGGCCCCTTTGAGGGGGGATGTTTGGTGAATGCGGAGCTGTTAAGCGCCCTCGATGATCTGGAACGGGAAAAGGGCATTGAAAAGGAAATTTTGTTTCAAGCCATTGAGTCCGCGCTGATTTCCGCGTATCGGCGGAATTTCGCCTCTGCGCAGAACGTGCGTGTGCGGATTGACCGTGCGAGTGGCGCGACACAGGTGTGGGCGCAGAAGACCGTTGTGGCTGAGGTGGAAGACCACCGTTTGGAAGTGGGGTTGGCGGAGGCCTGCGAAATACGGCCTGGGTCGATTGAAGGGGATATTGTTGAATTCGAGGTGACCCCGAAAAATTTTGGCCGCATTGCCGCGCAGACAGCCAAACAGGTTATTGTGCAGCGGATCCGCGAGGCAGAGCGGGGACTCATATACGAGGAATTTATCGGGCGTGAGGGAGATATCGTCACAGGCACCGTGCAGCGCAGTGAGCGCGGGCTGATTTATATCAACCTCGGCCGCACCGAAGCGATAATGATGCCGGGCGAACAAGTGAGCGGGGAGCGGCTGCATCTCAACGAACATGTGAAGCTTTACGTGGTAGAGGTCAAGAAGACCAACAAGGGACCCCAGATTTTCGTTTCCCGAAGCCACCCGGGTTTGATTAAACGGTTATTTGAACTGGAAGTCCCCGAAATTCACGATGGCGTGGTGGAGATTAAAGGGATTGCGCGGGAGCCTGGCGCACGCACAAAAATTGCGGTCTGGGCGGAGGACCCCAACGTGGATCCCGTCGGGTCCTGTGTGGGAACCAAGGGCACGCGGGTGCAAGCCATCGTCCAGGAACTCCATGGAGAGAAGCTCGATATCATCCGGTGGGACCGTGACCCTACCGTGTTTGTGGCAAACGCGCTCTCGCCAGCCCAGGTGACGGAGGTCGTAGTGGAACCCGACACCCGCGCGGCCCGGGTGGTGGTGCCCGACAACCAATTGTCGCTGGGCATCGGCAAGGAAGGGCAAAATGCCCGGCTGGCTGCAAAACTGACGGGGTGGAAGGTGGATCTCCGTTCGGAGTCGCAGGTATCTGGCGGGGGCTTGTGGTAATGAAGACGAGGAAAATTCCACAGCGCACCTGCGTCGCCTGTCGGGCCACCAAACCCAAACGGGAATTGATCCGGGTGGTGCGGACCCCCTCAGGAGCTGTGGTGGTGGACCGCAAAGGCAAGGTATCCGGGCGCGGCGCATATATCTGCCCCACGCTGGAATGTTTTGACCAAGCAGTGAAGAGCAAGAAACTCGAGCATGCGCTAGAAGTGGTTTTGGATTCGGACATTGTAGACCAATTAAGGCAACTGGTCGCAAAGGAGAACATCAGTGGATAACTGGTTGAACTGGATAGGTTTGGCGAAACGAGCCGGCAAGCTGGCTCCCGGCCATAATCAGGTGCAGATCGCCCTGACTAATAATAAGGCGCATCTAGTGATTATTGCACAAGATGCAGGGGAGTCAGTGTATCGCAAGTACCACCTGTGGGCCCAGAACCTAGATGTACCTCTTTTACAAGCCGGATCCATGTCCGATCTTGGCAGGGCTATGGGGATGGGGCCGCACGCGGTACTTGCGATTTTAGACAAACAAATCGCCAGCCGTCTAGCCACCCAGTTTGGAGTGCCATCAGGGGGGATGAATTTTGACAGAAAAAGAAAAAGTACGGGTTTACGAACTAGCCAAGGAAGTGAAACTGGACAGTCGGCGACTCATCGACCTGCTGCACCGGCTGCACGTAGAAAACATCAAGAACCACATGAGCACCGTGGAACCGGAAGCGGTGCAAACCGTGAAGAACATCATGGAGGGAAAACTGCCGCCGGAGCCAAAGCCGCAGGTCCCCGCCGCGACCGAGACCCCGAAAAAACCGGAGACCCTTCCGAGCGCCATAACCCCGGTCCCCGACCATAGCGAAGGGGCAGGCGCGGCTCCGAGGGCAGCAGCCCCCGCACCGGCTCGGACTGAGGAGAGGCGAGTCTCCAGTGCGCCGCCGCGGCCATCTTCAAGTGCAGGGCGTCCAGAAAACAGGCAGCCCCGTCCCAGCAACGGACGGGAGAACCGTCCCTATCCACCCCGCGAAGGGTATAGCGGGCGCCCAGCCTCGTCATCGCCTCAAGGCGGAGGGAGCCGTCCCGGGTCCGGAGCGCCGAGACCTGCTGGGTCCTATAACGCGGGACCGAGACCTGCTGGCTCCTATAATCAGGGAAGCCGGCCCGCAGGCAGCAGTGACCGGCGTCCCTCCACGGGGGCTCCGCGGCCCGCAGGCCCCCGCCCTCAGGGTGGGTACAACTCGCCGCGGCCGTCAGGACGTCCTGGGGGAGCTCCTTCGGGGCCTTCCCAAAACCGTCCAGGGGCAGCCCCGGCCCGGCCAGGCACCCGCCCGGCCGGCGCGCCTGCGGCCCCCGCGACTAGCCGCCCGCCGCGTGACCAGAACCGCCGCGGTCCGTATAACAAGGACCGCCGGGCCACGACTCCGCCGCCCACGGGGCGGAGGAAAAAGCCGTGGGAAGAAGAAGGATATGGCAGCAAGCACCGCTCTAAGTCGCAGAAGAATGCCGCCAGGCAGCTCGACACATCGATGCCGCCCGTACAGAGGCATGTTATCCTGTCTAGCGCCATCATGGTAAAGGACTTGGCCGACCAACTCGGTGTGAAAGCCAATGAGCTGATAAAGCGCTTGATTGGGTTGGGTGTCATGGCGGGGGTCAACCAAGAGCTGGACCGGGAAACGGCTGTCATTATTGCCACAGAATTCGGGGCCACTGTGGAGGAGCGTGCGACGCAAGAAGAGCAGGAAGAAATTATTTTGCAAGGCGCGGACGACAGTCCAGAGAGTTTGACGGACAGGCCGCCGGTAGTGACCGTAATGGGACATGTTGACCACGGAAAGACCTCGCTGCTTGACCGCATCCGGGCGACCCGCGTGACGCAGTCCGAGGCCGGCGGGATTACCCAGCATATCGGCGCCTCGGTGATTGAGTGGAACAATCGGCAGGTGGTATTTTTGGATACCCCTGGCCACGAAGCGTTCACCTCAATGCGGGCCCGCGGTGCGCAGGTGACAGACGTTGCTGTGCTGGTGGTGGCCGCTAATGACGGGGTCATGCCGCAGACAGTGGAAGCTATTAATCACGCCAAAGCTGCAAACGTGCCGATTGTGGTTGCCATAAACAAAATCGACTTGCCCGGTGCGAATCCCGAAAAAGTCCGCACAGAACTAAGCAATTACGGGTTGATTTCGGAAGAGTGGGGCGGCGACACGATCATGGTCCCGGTGTCGGCACGAACCGGCGAGGGCATTGAAGCGTTGCTCGAGGCTTTGATCCTGCAGGCGGACGTTCTGGAACTGAAGGCGAACAACCACCGCGCAGCGCAAGGAACCATTATCGAGGCCAAACTGGATAAGGGCCGGGGTCCGGTAGCGACCGTGCTGGTAGCGCGGGGACTGCTGAATGTCGGGGATGTGTTTGTAGCGGGAGCCGTGTATGGACGTGTGCGGGCTTTGATCAACGACCGCGGACTACGGGTGAAAAGCGCGGGACCGTCAATGCCTGTCGAAGTGCTGGGATTCAATCAACTCCCCGAAGCGGGCGACGATTTCGTGATTTTGGCTGATGAACGTCAGGCCAAGAGCATCGCGGACTCGAGGCAGGACCGGATTCGGCGGCAGGCCGAGCCGAATGCACGCGGTGTGTCTCTCGATGACTTTTTGCAGCGTTTGAAAGATGAGGCGGTTAAAGAGCTGAATCTCGTGATCAAGGCGGATGTGCATGGGTCCGCCGAAGCTCTGGCGCAGTCAGTGGTCAAACTATCCAATGAAGAAGTGCGGGTGCGGGTGCTGCATGCCGGAGTAGGCTCCATTACCGAAACGGACGTCATGCTAGCGCAGGCATCGAGTGCCATCATTGTTGGATTTGGTGTGGGAGTCGAAAACAAAGCCCGTCAAATTGCGGAAAAAGAGCATGTGGATATTCGCAGCTACCGCGTGATTTATGATGCGATAGACGACATCAACAAAGCCATCAAAGGGATGCTGGAGCCGAAATATCAGGAAGTGATTTTGGGAAGGGCCGAAGTGCGCGAAGTGTTCCGGGTGCCGAAGATTGGGGCGATTGGCGGGTGCTACGTTACGGACGGCAAAATCCTGCGCGCTGGCAAAGTGCGTGTGGTGCGTGACGGCGCAGTCATTCACGAAGGCAGCATTGGGTCCCTGAAACGCTTCAAAGACGATGTGCGCGAAGTCGCGACAGGATTTGAATGTGGTATCGGTCTCGACAAATTTAACGATATTAAGGTCGGAGACATTTTTGAGGCCTTCAGTGAAGAAGAGGTCAAAGCAAGCTGAAAGTGGGGAAATGCCAGTGAACAAAGCTAGGGCTGACCGTATTGCTCTGGCCATCCAGCAGGAACTGGGGGCGATGCTTTTGCGGGATGTGAAAGACCCCCGCATCGGCTTCGTCAGTGTGACCCATGTGGAGCTGTCCCGCGATTTATCAGTGGCGAAGATTTTTGTCAGCCATATGGGGACACCTGAAGAGGCAGCAGCCAGCCTCGCTGGCCTGAAGAGCGCGACACCTTTCCTGCGGGGGGAAATTGGGCGCCGCTTGCGGTTGCGGCTGGCTCCCCAGCTGGATTTCCGGCTGGACAAGTCTATTGTCGAGAGCATGCATATCCAGGAAATTATCAAAACACTGCCGGACCACGAGTCTTAGGCGCCGGGCGGTGAAAGGAGCAGGAAGTGCCCCACGGTTTTGTCAATGTGTATAAACCGGCCGGCATGACGTCACAGCAGGTGGTTCAGAGGATCCGGCGGCTGACCCATGAGCGCCATGTCGGGCACGCGGGGACGCTGGACCCGGACGCCACAGGGGTGTTGCCGATTGCGGTGGGGCAATATACGCGGCTATTGGAATGGGCCTCGCTCACTCCAAAAGTTTACCGGGCGCACATTGTTTTCGGGCACCTCACGCACTCCGGAGATCAGTCTGGCATGGTGGTAGGCGAATCTGGCCCGCCTTTTCCGGAACGTGACAGCATGGCAGAGGCCTTGCGCTGGCTGACGGGGGATATTCTTCAATTTCCGCCGCAGGTTTCAGCCCTGAAACAACAGGGCCGCAGGGCTTATGATATGGTGCGGCGGGGACATTCGGTGTGGCTGGACCCTCGCGTCACGCATATTGACAGCATCACAATACTGGACGGAGCCGGCCGCAGGTGGTACGTTGAGGCCGTGGTGGGTTCCGGCACCTATATCCGGGCTCTCGCACGGGACGCGGGATTTATCATCGGGCATGCGGCCGCCTTGGAATCGCTGGAACGGACGCGCGTGGGAAAATTCTCGGTAGACGAGGCGTGGACGCTCGGTGAACTGGAGGCGGAAGAGGGCCGCTGGAGGGACGCTCTGGTGTTTGGGCCCCAGATGCTGGATATCGCGGCTCACCCGGTAACCTCTTCCGAGGCTGAGAGTTTGCGGCGCGGGAAGAGCGAGGGAATTCCCGCTTTAAGGGAAAAGGGTCCTGTTGCCCTGTTTTGTGATGGGGAGATCGTGGCAGTAGTGGATGGTCCCCCGTGGCGTTTTCGCAAAGTACTGGTAAAGGACGAAGAATAAATGGAGCGCATTGTCGGCGCAGCATTTAATCACCCGAGCGTTGTCATGATTGGGAATTTTGACGGTGTCCACCGTGGGCACCAGGCATTAATTCGGCGTGGCCGGGAATTGGCGGAAAAATCCGGGTGGGCGGTTGTGGCGCTGACTTTTGACCCCCACCCCGCCAGTGTGTTGAAACCGGTGCCGCCGGAGCATTATCTGATTACCCCAACGGATGTGAAGTTGCACTGGTTCGAGCGCTTTGGCGTGGACTATGTCAAGGTTTTGCACTTTGACCATGCCCTGGCCGCAGTGCCGGCGTTCCCTTTTCTGGCCTTGGAAGTGAAGGCGGCTCTCAATGCCCAGGCGGTGGTGGTCGGATTCAACTTCACCTTTGGAGCAGGGGGAGCCGGACATGCTGAAACGTTGTTGGAATGGGGCCGTGTGTCGGGCGTAGCTGTGGACATCGTCTCCCCTGTGGAGTTTGGGGAGGGAGTGGTGTCGAGCTCTGCGATCCGCCGGGATATCCTAAAAAACCGCATCGGGGATGCGAATCGGCGTCTTGGCCATCCGTTTGCCGTCCAAGGTGTTGTGCAAAAGGGGGAGGGCCGGGGAAGCACGATTGGGATCCCGACTCTTAACCTGTCGCCGCCAGTCTGCCAGGTGATGCCGGAATACGGGGTCTATGCCGGGTTTTTGCGTGAGGGTGACACGGTGTGGGCGGCTGTGGCCAATTGGGGCGTCCGCCCGACGTTTGGGCAGTCTGTGCCGGTGCTCGAGGTACATGTTATCGACGGGCAGTTGCCCGATTGGCACGGGCGCAGTGTGGCATTTGATTTTGCGGATTATGTGCGTCCAGAGAAAAAGTTCGACAGCGTAGACACTCTGGTGGCGCAGATCCGGCGGGATGTCGAAAAAGCCCGTCAGTTGCTGAGTTAGCAGTAGCGTGCTACAATAAGCTGTCTTTGGACTGGAGGAAGCTTAATGCAAACGGATACCTGGCGGGAAATGGTGGGGAAAGTTTCTGCCATTTGTGTGACCGGGGAGTTCAAGCGCTTGCAGCGTCAACTCGAAGAGCTTTATCGGCGGGCAGGAGTTACCCAACCGGCAGTTCAGGCTTATCAAGACGCATTGCTCTCCATCTTGGCACAAGATGAGGAATCCGGCGCGGTCTTGACTGCGCATTAACGTTATTCAGAAAGGGGGGAACCCGATGGCCCTACAGGAACAGGAAAAGCAGGCCATCATTGCGGCTAACCGGCTGCATG
>DAHWJO010000089.1:0-13848 GCA_027344105.1 Sulfobacillus sp. | reverse complement strand
TGGACCCGGGGACCGTGCGGGCCTTTTATGGCATGGACCGAGTCCGTTTTGTCCACCCCGTCTTTATTGGCGACACTCTGAGGCATCCCCAGTTTTAATTTGGCAGCTATCAGAATATTGGGACCATAAGAAAAAGCACGCCCCTGTTGAATGACGTAGGACCAAACCCATGATTTAAGCGGGGTCTCTTCTGAGTTCCTGGGATTCTCGCCCGACATTCTTGCGGAGGCACAGAGCGTTGCGGCGTTTCCCCCGCAAGAGGTGTGGCTTCAATCGGAAACGGTCACGTTTCGCACGAAAAACGCCCCGTCGCTTCGGTGCTGTTCTTCAGCCTTTTTCAGAGTGTGTATCATGTGTATCATGTCTATCACACAGCGAGAGCTAGGGGGCGGTTTTGCCGCCCCTCTTTTTTGGCCCGTAGGGGGTGTCTCACCCCTCGGCGTGATGACGGTACGCCGCCGCTGGGTCGATTCCCGGCCAAAGAGCAGGACTGGTAGTTTATCTATCGTCGGAATATTCTGCGCACAGGAAAGAGTGATCCCCTTGTCGAATGAAGAAGTGCCGATTTGCCGCGCGTCCGTTATGGTCGGCGCAGCCATGGCGGGCCTTATCCCTGCCGCATCGTCGTCTATGGCGAACCGGGGCCTCCCGATCCCTGGAATCTGATCGTGTCGGCGGGCCTCGCGCCCGCCCAATGGCCGGAGGAACGGGTCGCAGCCTATGGGCAACGCTTTACCACCGAAGAATGCTTCAAAGATCAGAAAAACGACCCCTATGAAGGGTTCCATCTAGAGTGCGTGAAGTTGGGCACCCCGGAGCGGTGGGACCGATTACCGCTGATCTTTGTGTGGGCGTATTATTGGTTGAACGTCGCCGGATGGCATATGGAAACGACGGACCAAGCACCCCAGTGGCGCGCCAATACGGCCAAGAACGGAACGCATGCCTTGTGGCATCTCGGGCAGTGGGGACTCGCCCATCATGATGTCGTGTGGAGGACCCTCCTGCGAACCCGCTTGGCCTTGATCCGCAGCATCCCTGCCCTGGGCCCCATCCTGCCGACGACATCCTAGCTCGGCCAACAGACACCGATTCTCCATCCTCGCCCGGGCCAGGCCTCCCAGACGGGGGGCTCTGCGCGAGCCTGGGCAAAACCAGAAGGCTCGCATCCTCGCCACCGTCCGACGGATTCTGGTCAGTCCCCCAGACGGGCCGCATAGGTCCAAGCCTCAAGCGGGACGGCCAATCAGTCGTCAAAAGCCAGACGCCAGCCCCAAATTTGACGCATTTCCAGTAAAAACTGGGGATTCCTCAGGCCTTACCCTATAATGCCGTCTGGGTTTCCCTAGGCCATACCCTCAACGCCTCGAACGGCAAGGCGGTGAATAGTCAATATACCGTCGCGTCCTATAACCAGAACGGAACGTGGACCGGCAATTGGGCCACGTATCTCGCAAAAATATAAAGCCTCCCATCACCGGGGCTTTCTTCTTTATGGCATGAGATACATTTCCTTGGATCCTATAGACAGTTGATCGAAGTACCAAGAGGGATGGGACCCCAAATAGGTAATGCTGTATACGTGATGTGTAGTCACCCAAACCCACGCCACTTGCCCTGTACCCTTGACGTTCACCTGTACGACTCCGGCATCGTAATGCGGGGTATTCGTGATGGCATAAGAGGCAGGACTATAGGCATAGAGGCTTGAGGCAAATTGTAAATCATGCGTCAAGTCCCCCTGCCAATAATCACCGTACACCGCCGGGCCATTCACGACGTTGATCTGCACCCCACCATTATTGCCGCCGTAATCAACGTTTGTTGCCGAGTCTTGCAAGACGTGCCATGAGGGTTGAACCGGGAAATATACTCCGTTGAAACTCACGAAGTTCCATGCGGATCCATTTGGACCCGCCATTGTTCCGTGATTCGCGTTCTCCGATATCGGCGAGACGGGCGCGCCAGACGCTCCCGCTACAGAAGGTGTCTGGACAGGTGCCTGAGACGTTTTCGGTGTAGCCACGGTAGCTGCCTTATCCGACTGAGCTGCATTTTCCGCTGCCGTCCCCGCGTCATACTTCTGCTGCCATGTCTGGCCCGGCGCGGGTCCCAGTTTTCCGCCGATCTGATACGGCGAATTCGGATATTCATACTCGCTTGGCGTACCCGGCGCATAGGACGTGGTTTTTACGGTGACCGGATTCACATACCCGTAATCGGTGTATTTCCACGGGGATGACGCGGCGCTGGCGTAATAGCCTCCCGTAAGCACCAACGCGCCGACCGCGCCCCATAACAGTGATTTCTTCATGGTCTCTTAGTCTCCCTTTTTATTCCGTTCATCCAGTCGACCGCGTAGATACGCAAGTTCCGCTTGCGTCTGCTCCCGTTCTTTATCGCGTTTGCGTTCTTCCCGACCGCGCATGGCCGATGACAGACTGGTGATAAACCCAATGATGCCCATGATGAGAATGAAACCTAGCAACCCTAACAACACCTGCATCGGACTCATTTGTCAGCTCCTATTCCGACAAGCCTTGCACCAACCACGCGGGCATCGAGGGCGCATTACTGTTCATCAGCGGATTCGCGGGCCACGCGGGCAATCCCGGTCCGTATACGCTATCCGTAGCGCCATTGGCGACATTACTGATGGACCAGTCGGCCAGCATCGATTCCACAATCGCTTGATTGCTCGGTGCATTCGGCAGGGTCACGTTCAGCAGAAGCGTTTCGTCCTGCGCGGGATCTCCGAGTACACCATCCCATCCATACTGCGCCGTGCCCATGGAAACTAACTCCGTACCGTGCAGCCGGCCGCCCGATCCGATCCACATCCACGCCTGCGCCCCGCTGTCGCCGCCGGAGTGCAAAATCGTTCCGGGAGGCGATGACCAGTCCGCTATGGGCGTCGGGTTCAATGATACGGCCACTTGTGTTTGACCGCCGTCGGCATTCCAGACCGCCCCAACCGGTCGATAGGGATCCGGGGCCGACACCCATGTGAAGCTATCCGGCAGGGACATGACGAATTGCAAGGAGGCATTAGACGGAATCACCCAGTTTGCCGTAGTGTAGGTGACCGATGGTGCTGTGGCCACAGGAGCCACCACGTCCGATCCTACCGGCAGCGGCAGGTAATTGACAAGCTGCACGGACGGCCAGCGGTACCCATTGGCCGCAAAAGCCGCGCCGGACGTGATCCAATGCAGTTGACCGCCCGCTATCAAATACACGGCGGATTGCCCGCGCTGGCGAATCAGCCGCACGGGATTACCGACCGGACCGGGCAAGCTAGGCACGTGCTGAATCGCCTGCCAATTCAGGCCCATGGCGTTAAACATCGGCGCGGATGGAATCTGATGCAAGGCCCCGTTGTAATACCGGTAGACGGCGTTCTGTCCATATTGCTGATACAATCCTCCTACCACTTGGGCATTCGCCATGCCGCCCATGCCCGCCGCGCTCATTGACAGGATGCCGACTGTTCCCCATAGTGCGAGTTTGTTCATGTTACTGACCCCTTTCTATCTGTGATTGGACCTGCGTTTGAACCTGATTTTTCAGCCATGGCCATGTCGATGGGGGAACATGGTCTAATTCGAAGGAGAATACCACCAAAGACCGGAAGAGATCCACACATTGCACGGCAACCCACCCCTCTTGCTTCCAACGATCCTTCTAGGAATCGATAATCGCCACGATTCCCATCAGCAAATTCTGATCATTGGCGGCCAGCTGCTCCCGGTTCGGCTAGCTCGGATCATCCTGCATTTTATGATGCCAGACGGTGGCCTTCTCGCCGTCTAGACCGTGAACTCTGAGGACTAACATCATCTCATCCCTTCCATAATTTTACACTATGAACTTGTCAATCCGCTACATATTTGCGGGATTTTCAAGCGGCTATAGAGGTAGTGACAAGCGGTCTCTTTCGGAGCCTGCGTAGAGGCGAACGCACGGTTTCAAGCGACTATAGATAGTAACAAACGAGCTTAGCAACGGTGCAGCAGGTGTGGAATGACCTGGTTCAACCGGCTATAGGTAGTCATTGGGGACGGCCCTTGGGACTACATGGCATAGGCCCGGCAAAGGCGGCGATAACGCTGGGCAAAACCGGCGCGGGCTGTGGCTTCGTCGGGGTAGTAATCCCCGCGCTGATAGGTGTCCGTCGAGGCATTAAAAGTCCAGACCACATAGGGACGGTAGGCGGCGTGCGGCAGATGAGCCAGCACGAGTGATAAATAGGTGTGGTCGGGTAGGGGATAGGCGTGCTGTGTGAGGATCTGGATGGACATGGGTTGGCCTTCTTTCTGTGAGAGATGCGGCAGGGGTCCGCTAATCCCCGGTGGTTTTCCTCCGAGAGAATGGGGCCTGTTTTCCTATGAACGCATTGCGGGGTGGAGTCGTGCCGTCTTTAATCGACTAAACTAAAGGGGGAGCGGTCATCGGGCGTCATCCAGCCGCAGTCTGGGCATCCATGCCAGAAATCGTGCGTGGCGGGGTCGCGTATGAGCAGCAAAGGCGACGCGCATAAGGGACAATACGTCATCGAATCCCCCCTTTCTTTCGACTAAAATCCAAAACTGAGTATGCGGGCACCGTGCGCTGGGTGCCCATGGATGAGGACCAAGACCGTTGGGTCACAACGGCCATTGCGTTCTTGCGCGAAGCCGCTAACAAAGCCTTGAAAGCTGGCTCGCGCCGTCTGTTAGGCGGGGACCGTGTGCTGCACCACGCGGCCTTTGACGAGGTGCCGGGCGGAGTCTTCGCCAATCACCCCGGTGAGGCGGCCGGCGGTCAACAGCGTGGCGAGATGGCCCCGGTGGAGCGTCATGGGCGTGGCAATCGGGGCGTCGAGGGATAGCGTTGGCGGCAGGAGTGTCGGGGGCCGCACCAAGGTTTGGAGATGCGTGTCATGGGCCAGAGCGTCGAAAATCGTGTCTTCACGCAGCGGATGCCAGGTGAATTGCTCTGGCGTCAGGGGCTGCGCGGCGGGCACGGACAGGGGCGGCACGGTGAGAGGCCAAGGACTGTAGAAGACAGACTGATAGCGCAGGTGGCGATACACGGAATGCGCCGCGTCGATATTGTCCCGTATCCCCAGTTTGTGTGCGACGAGCACCATTTGCTGAAAGGCGTCGTAGTCGGGATCGGGAAAGCGCCAGAGGCCCAGGGGAGCGGTAGGGCTATGCACGCCTCGCACACGGCGGACCAGCTGGAGCGGGGGAAAATCAGAAGGACAAGGCCGTGGGGCTTCAGGGCGGGAAGAAACTGATGCAGGGCCAGGGCTTCATACCGGATGTGGCGAATAGGGTCATAATCGTAGGGCGGATTGAGGAAGAGCGCCGATAGACTGTGCAGGGCGATCTGCGCCTCAAATGCATTGCCGGACAGAATGGTGGCCTCCGTGGCCAAGGCTTGGGCTGCCCGGCCGTCATCCAGTTCGATGCCGTAGCGGTGGGGCGTCGTGAAGGCGTGTAAGGCGTCTCCCGGGCCGCAGAAGGGGTCACAGACCGTCCACGGCTTGACGGGATCGGAGGGACGGCACGCCTGCGCGAGCGCGTGCGCAATGGCGGGTGGCGTGGGATAGTAGCCGAGTTGAGCTTGGCCGGCAAAACGCATCACATCACATCCTTTTTCCTCATAAGTCGGATCAAAAAAAGCCCGTCCGGGAGGACGGGCTAGGCATCGTGTCTCAATCACACCAACACTCCAGAAAGTCTTCGAGAATGCGCCGCATTTTCTCGGGATATTCCGCCGCGAAAGTAGCGGAGGGTTCGGTTAAGACGGGGGCAAAGGCTTGCAGCTGTGGCGTCATGGTCAGGAAAGTATTCCGCGTAAACCATTGACTCAGGGCTAACAGCCATTGTCTGCGAAACTCTTGGGCGTCGATGACGTGCAGCAAGGCATGGTCATTCAGCGGTAGGGCTTGGTGCTGATAGAGTGCGGTGATGTGAGCAGGATTGAGGAGATCAAAGTGGGTGAGCCCTTCCTCGATGTCTAAAGACTTGACGTGGTACGTCGCGTCGGTGTAGGTGATATAGACGAGACATTTGTCCATGGGGAAATCTCCTCGCTTTCGGATGAGTGGGCTCTGGGAGAATAAAAAAACCCGTCCGGAAGGACGGGTTAGGCATCATACTGCGAGGTACGCTGTCAGGAAGGAGTTATGACGGTGACGCGTGTGGCAAAGCGGCAATTTGCTCCAACGAGAGTTTGGTGGCCTCTGCAATTTGTTGCGGCGTAAATCCCATTTTCAGCATCTTGCGTGCAATCGCTTGTTGAGTTTTTTCCGCCGCATCCTGTTCAATTTCCCGCACCAACGGATTCATTTTCAACGCCTCCTTGAGTTGCTGGGTTTGCTGCGCCGAAAGCTGCGGGGCGCTCAAACCTAAGAGCAAGGCCGTCACCCGCGTCTGCTCTTGGGAATCGGGAATCGTTTGGATCAAGCGGACAATGCGGTCAAAGACGGGTGCTTTCTGATGCTTATCATACCGCAGATGCCAGGCAAATGCCAAGCGTACACGGTCTTCCGGCGTCCAGTGGCCCGTGGCCAAATGATCGGTGACGAGGGCCAGGACCGCCTCGCCGTCAATCCGATTGAGATAGAGATTGTCCACGGTGTAGCGGATGCTCCCGCTGTCTAAGGACTCGGGGGCCGTGATGACCGGCCCGATATTGAGCACGAGGGTGCGGATGGGCCGACGGTAGCGTTGGGTGAGCAGGGCGTCATACACTAAAAAGCGATACAGCGTCGGTTCTCTTTGGGCTTGAAATTCAACATGATTGCGGCAGGATTCTCCCGCCTCTTAGGCGGTGGGAGGAATGCCGTTTCCCTCTTTCTTAATGGCAGCGATATACTGCCAGTTGTTGTTGTGATTGAGAAGCCGCAACTCTGTGAGGTTCACTTTTTTGTAGCTCCTTTCAGGATCACCAATGTACTCGTTATAAGCATCTTTGACGTAGGCCATTGATCCGCCTGAAAATCCCGTGATGAATCCCACTTTTCCCATAGCTATCACGCGATCATTTAGGTAGAAATCGCCCACGTGCTTCACGTTCTTCCGATTACGCTTGGATGTACGATTCTTCCATTTGCGCCCTGTTCTCGCGGTCGCTTCATGGAGTGATCGCTTCTTTTTTCGAAACTGTCGAATCAAGAAGGGTTCTTCTGCCTGCTTCGTGATGGTCGGAATTCCCGAAATCGCAATCGCATCATTGGCGTGCGTTTTCTCAATCCCCAATTCTTTACGATGCGGTGTGGTGGTAGATCCATACGTGATATGCGCATCAGGATACTGGGCAAACACTCGCTGACGTTGCACATTCATGAAGGCTGTTTCTTTGTATTGCTTGACTTTCTTGTGCTTTTGCATCCAGTCCCACAAGATGCCACCTTCTTTGTGATTGGCACTTGTATGACACTCGGTGCAAATGGTAATCAAGTTATCCGCACGATTGCTTCCGCCTTTCGAACGATAGACAATGTGGTGTGTATGCAGAATCTTGTCTTTCTTCTTATGGCACATTTGACAGGTATAGTTGTCTCTCGCAAATACGAAGTATCGCACATCATAGTAACCTGCCGTTTGCCCTTCCTGATACTCCACTCCTTGTATGTCAGGATTCATCATCTTTTGCGCGTCGAACTTGCCAACCTCAATAGACAGCTTCGGATTCGGCAACCACGCCATAAATCGGTCAATCCACCGAAAGGTATTTTCGATTCGGCTACGCAGGCTAGGCGGCAGCCAACCTTCGGGCCGTGGTGACGTAAATGCCCGCTTGCTTTTTACCCATTTCTTTTTCTTGACGCTATAATAACGTTGCGTATGATAATGAAATTTACAGCGACGATAACGAGTATTACGATTGCGCCGGCTGCGACGTAGTTCCCGTCTTGTGGTGATCAAATTAGAAACATCATCACGTAGCTCAATCTCACCTTTGGCAAGGACACGCGTTTCAGACGTCACCGCCACACCCACGTGTTTAGCGCCTAAATCCACGCCTACAGACACCGGCTGTTTGTAACCACGACTGCCATATAGCAACTGAATGGCAAATGGCTGACGTGAAATGATTTTAGCTTTTTTGGCTTCTAGTAACTTTCTCGCAGTCCGTGGAGAACAAGGCATAAGCTTTTCTCCGTGTTGATTGAGTACGAACACGATCATGACGTGTTCCTCCTTTCAGAGTGGTTTCCCTTCGTTCATGTTGAGACCGTTTGAAGCACCAGGTTGACCGTTCTTACCCATCAGAACTGTTACAGAGCCTGAACGACAAAACGTGCTAGGGAATCACACGAAGCCGTATTGACGATCCCAACGTAGCGCCACATAAGCCGTATCAAGGTAGCCTATATTTTGCTAGAACTAGACAACAAGGGCTTTTACAAGCCCCCACTTCAAGCGCCGTGAGGCGCTAAGTGGCGGGTTGTTGACTGTGGACGATAGACCGATCCGTCGATTCCCACACAAAATCGGTGGTGCCCTGATACACTTCCACCAATTCCGTCGGCAAGGCGCGGGTCAGATGCAGGCCAGGCCGCCCGAATGCACTGAAGGCGTCCTCCGGAAATGCGCCAAACAGATATTTTGACAAGACATCTTTGGCATGAGACACACTCGTCGCTCCTTTAGCCTTGACGGCTTCGCCAACATTATACCGAATTTTCGACGCTGGCTGTCGCCTGGGTGCTATCCCACTGATGATATTGGCTCCACCAGCGGGCGCTGATCGCGGACACTTCCCAGTCCGTCCGGGGGGTCCGCTGGGCATGGCCGGCAAAGCGGGTTCCCATGATAAAATCTGGATTCATTGTGCCACACAGTTCGCCGAAGGAGTTCGCTGTCGCCTATGACGCGAGCACGTCGCATGAGCAGGCCGAGCGCTAAAACCCTCTCGGCGGGACCAGTGGTCGTCTGGCTGGAGTAACTGCCATCATTACCGCATTTGAACCATTTTGTCTGATTTTCGCAGCATCGTAGGGGGGCAGTCGGATGAATTTTCGTCCGCGTTTACGGTGGGGAGAACGCGGGCCGCTGTCCCGGAAGGTCCGCCCCCTGGTCTAGGCGGCAGGACTCTTAAACGACGTTCGCCTCATTTCGCCAGGCACGCCGCGTGGAAAAAGATGAGTTCAGGGCCCGTCCGGCGAACCAGACTTTTCTGTGGCTCTCGCCCTGGTCCGATGAAGGGATGGTTCGAATGGTGATAAACTGGTGGTGGGGTGATTGTGATGAGCAGTGGCACACAAGAGCGATTGTACCGCATTGGCGAATTGGCTCGTCTCACGGGCATCGCGACCCGGACCATTCGATTTTACGAGGACATGGGTATTCTGCCACACCCCCCGCGGACAGATGCCGGATACCGAGTATACCAAGCGCCAGATATACGACGACTGCTGTTCATAAAGCGTGCTAAAGAGATGGGGTTGTCTCTCGAGGCGATTCGCAGCATTATTGCTATTCGCGATAGTGGGACAGCGCCGTGCAGTCACGTGCGCGCGGTGTTGGACGAGAAGTTGAGCGACGTTCGAGAGCGTCTGCGCGCGCTCAACGAATTGGAGGAAGACCTGGTTTCGTTGCGCGCGGAGGCCGATTCTGCCTCCGCTGAGTGTGAAGATGGTTGCTACTGTCCGATTCTTGAACGGGCGCCTGCCACTCCTCGCCGAGGAAACCCATTGTCATAACCGCGTAGTCGCACCGCTCACCAAAGATATCCCGCTCCATGGCATACTGGCATTTTAGCCACTATGGGCTGCGGTGCTGTCTTTCCTACCTCCGCACGTCCATGGCACGTCCGTCTCATCACTAGCGTTTTTCTAAGCCTTGGTTAAACCACAGATGTGTACACCCTGGAATAGGGTGAATTGTGCTCTGTGGCATTCGAGGATCCCGTAATGCATAGTCCCCAGCATGCCTCCTCTCCTCCTTGACATTCCAGTAGCGTGGAAGGTTTAGCATTGAAATACGCTCCCTCGCTAAATCGCCAAGGAGGGGGCGCAAAGGAGCTATGGGAGGGATTGGCATGATCACGACACAGACGTTTGTGGTGACGGGGGCAGATCAGATTCACTGTGAGGGTTGCGAAAGCCGGATCAATGCCGCGCTCCAGCGCGTGGCTGGTGTGCGCCATGCTCAAGCCAGCCACAAGACGCAAGCGGTAACAGTCCAATTCGATGCGGCGGAAACGACAGAGGCAGCGCTATGTGAGCGTTTGGTGGCGTTGGGGTACGCGGTCGAGGTGAACGAGGCGTGAGCCAAGATTTAGTACGACTACAAGTCAAGATCGGTGGTATGCACTGTTCCTTTTGTGCCGCCAGCATTACCAAGGGCGTGGGCAAAATGCCCGGCGTGGCTAACGCGAACGTCTCGATCGCTCATGAAGAGGCTCTCATTGAATACGATCCGGCGCAGGTGACCGAAACGCAATTAAAAAACACCCTTCAAGATCTCGGTTACACGATTCGCGACCCGCGCCGGGTGAAAGCGTACGAGGAGCAGCAAAAGGAGATTACTCTGGAGCAGCGTCGGCTCATTTTGGCCGGGATCCTTACGGGGCTGGCGCTAGTGCAAATGGCGCTCCTGTGGCTAGGATGGCTGCCTGGTTCGACGCTTCGCCCCATCATGGCGTTCAGCATGCCGGCTTTGGCGCTGGCAACTGTCTTCGGCCCAGCTCTGTACATTTTAAAGATGGCATGGCAGTCGCTGAAGCGCGGCATCTTAAACCAGCACGTTCTACTGGAGTTCGGCGCCTTTAGCGGATTGACTGGCGGCACATTGGGACTAATCGGGCGCTACGGCCACATTGCTGGGCTGCACTTCCCCGCACCCGCGTTCTTTGCGGCGGCTACCTTTATCAGTACCTATCACATTTTGTCAGGATACGCCTCGCTGCTGGTGCGCACCAAGGCCTCGCGATCGGTGATGAAACTCTTGGAACTCCAGCCGCCGGTGGCCCAGGTACTGCGCGACGGTGTGGAGCGCGAGGTGCCGGTGGACGAGGTGCACCTAGGGGAACGGGTGCGGATTCGCCCTGGGCAGGCCGTCCCGCTCGATGGCCGAGTGATTGCCGGCGCATCCGGCATTGACGAGGCGTTCGTAACCGGCGAATCGTTGCCGGTCGAAAAAACCACCGGTTCGGAGGTCATTGGCGGTTCCATGAATTTAACCGGTACGCTTATCGTTGAGGTGACGCGAGTGGGCGAGGATAGTTTCGTCCAACGGGTTGCACGACAGATCGAGGATGCCCGAGCGCGCAAACCCGACATTCTCCAATTGGTAGACCGGGTGTTGGCGTTCTACGTGCCCGGTGTACTGGTGGTGGCGGGTATTACGGTCCTCGTCTGGACGCTGGGGGCGTATCTCGTCCTGGGCCACTTGATGATGAACCGAGCAATCTTCGCCATGTTGGCGGTCTTCGTCATGGGCTACCCCTGCGCATTGGGGATGGCCACGCCCTTGGCCATGATCCGGGGTGGCGGGATAGCCGCGGAGTATGGAATTCTCATTCGTAGCGGCGATGCGTTTCAAGCACTGAAAGAAGTGCGCTGGGTCGCTCTGGACAAGACAGGGACTTTGACCGAAGGCCGCCCGGTGGTGACGCAGGTGGTACCGGCGGATGATGTTACCATGGAACAGGTTCTAGCGTTGGCGGCGGCGGCGGAAATGGGATCGGAACATCCATTGGCGCGAGCTGTGGTCGAACGCGCGCAGGTCGAAGAGATTGCAGTCCCCGAGGTGGACGAATTTGAGGCAGTGCCCGGTCTAGGGGTTCGGGCGACGATCGATGGCCGACCACTGTTGGTGGGATCGCCTCGCTTCCTGACAGAAGTCGGAATTGAGTGGCCGGGATTTGATACGCGTATCGCGGCGTTGCAGCAGTCTGGAAACACCGTCGTTGGCGTGATGTACGACGACCAGCCGATTGGTCTCGTGGCCATCGCTGACGCAATTAAGGCTGATGCCAGGGACGCAGTCCAGAGACTGCGGAATTTGGGGATCAAGCCTTTCATGCTTACGGGGGACAACACGCGGACCGCGCAGGCCGTAGCGTTGGCAGTGGGTATTACCGAGTTTCGGGCCGAACGGCTGCCGGATGAGAAAGCGGCGGAGGTGCGAAAACTTCAACAAGGCGGCCAGCGCGTGATGATGGTGGGGGATGGGATTAACGATGCCCCCGCCTTGACCCAAGCCGACGTCGGGGTAGCCATCGGCGCGGGGACAGACATTGCCATCGAATCCGCCGATGTCGTGCTGATGGGAGAGCAGTTGGGTTCAGTAGCACAGGCGGTCGTAATTGGCCGCAACTCCTACCGCAAGACGGCTCAAAATATTGGGCTGGCCTTCGCTTTCAATGGTGTTGGGATTCCACTCGCCGTGACGGGATTGATATCCCCCGCATGGGCCATGGTGGCGATGGTCATCAGCGTGAGCACCGTCCTAGCCAATTCCTTCGTAAGCGGGCGATTACGCTAATGAGGGAGCTTTCGCAATGCACGGTAGGGTTGCATGGAGGTTCGGAGACACCGCGATGCCGACGTAAAACCCGCCGGCGCGGCCCATCGTCCCGAGCCCACCCGGGCTCGAAAAGACACCACGAGACCGGGTGGGTGTTTTGGCTAATTCTTTTTGTCATTGGTTTGACTAACAGTGTTGTCATCGTTGTCGTCAGCTTGAAAAGCATAGTCGGAACACGACCCGGCCTTACCTTATTCATTCGCGTTTGGTGTAGGCCGTGAGGTTTGGCCGTACGCCAAACGCGAATCCCAGTCCACAGGACTGAATCCCGTAGGGTATTTCGGCAGTAGAGTTCCTCGGATCTGATGACAGCCGAGTGAGTCGGAGTGATGCCAATTAGCATTAGCGCCAACAGTGGGCGTGAGCATGTGCTCATTCGGAGGAGTCTGCCAAATAGGCATCAAGCCTGCGGCATTCATGGCTCCGCGGCGAGAAATACTCGGTAAAAATTGCGGCATCATGGGCTTTTTAGCGTCCCTGCTGGTAACAACTGGGGATCTCTCAGAGCCTGCACACTCCTTTCAGAAACAGGCAGAAGAGGTACCGACAAGCCCGTTCTATTCGGACGGGCTTGTCGGTACCCTCCTCACAACCACAAGCCTGGCACCGTGAAAGGGAGCACTTGGGTGCGCACCATCGGATCAGGATGGGTGCAGGCATTGTAGAGATCGGCTGTGATCCAGTGGTGATGTATCACAATGGCGGTGCGCAAAGCGTCCGGGGACCGATCGACGCTATTCAGGGTGCTGATCGGGTCCAGATTCCCCCGGCGCAGGTGTATAAGAGTTGCGTGGCGCGATCTGCCACGCCCTCGACATCCGGCACGACTTTCCAACGTGTCAGAAGATCCTGTTCCCAAATTTGCACCAAGGTTTGATAGCCCTTTTTGATTTTTCGACGGGCAGCGTTGGGAGCATTAAGAGCGATGTTGCGGCGCTTTTGGAACACACGAAGCACTTCAGTTTTGACCAGTCCCGACATCAGACAGCGCCAAGGAAATTGCTGGAGCAATGCCAACGTTACCTCATGGCCGGATTCAGTGGGATCATAATACTTGCCTACGGCACTGGTATCAAAGAACAGGAGGAGTGATGGCACGGAATGCAAAGGCGTCATGAACGCGGTGTAACATCTTGATTCCGGGCCATGCGATCGTGAATGACGATTTCGCTGAGGTGGGGACCATGATCGAAGAGCCCGGAACTCACGACTTCTGCCCACAATGCCTCGCGGTCGAAGGGCGTCTTCTTCGTGTCCTCTGCGCTATGGGGGCCTTGGCGTATTAGCCGCTGCAAAACAATCACCTTCCTCTTTGCTT
>DAHWJO010000088.1:0-14021 GCA_027344105.1 Sulfobacillus sp. | reverse complement strand
AGTCAATTGGCTCAAATCGGTCCAGTATCCATTGGTTTCAAAAGGCAGGCGCCACGCGGCGATGCCGCCAAGAGAATTCTGCAGGGCGAGCTGCATGCGGTCGGATGTGGACTGGGACGACTCATCCCAGTAGATGTTCTGACCGATATTCCACTGGTTGATCAGCTGCTGCAGTTCCTGCGCTGTGGCGGCATCATAGTGCCCCGGGGTTGCCCCGCTGACATTGAAGTCCTGCTGGAAGGCGGTGACGGCGGCTGTGGTCAGCGGGCCGTAGTAGCCGTCGGTGGGAAGCAGGGCCGGCGGTGTCTGGTTGTTCTGAATGGCGTACTCCAGCAGGGTAAAATTCAGGAGGTTCTGCAAGTTGGCGACTTGGGGCAAAGACTTGCTGTCGTCCTGGATGGACAGTCCGGCAGGTGGAAGCTGGGCCAGAGGTCCGGCTGTAAAGACGATTTCTTGCTGCACAGGGTCCCATAGGGGGGTGATCCCCTGCTGCTGCAAGAGACTCTGCACGGCCCGGTTGCTGACGGCGCTGTCACCGCTAACGCCCTGGTTGGTGACGGTCCATTCGTGTCCATAGGGGGCGACGCCCAAGATAATCTGCTGGGGGCTGACCCCGTCGGCGAGGGCCGCTTGGACTAAAGACTGCACCCAGGGATACCCAGCCGTCGGGCCGGGCCAGGTGCTGGCATTGTCCTCGGGGTAAGTCATCATGTTGATGTAGTTCACGTAAGGGGCTAGAGCTGCATAGTTGTACAAAGTATTCGGATAGGACGACGGGTAGACCGCGATCATGAGCAGTTTGTTGGCGGCGTGCAGCGCCGTGCCCAGCTGCTGGATGAAGGTGGTGTATTGCGCCGAGGCCTGAGCCAAGCTCAAACCGCCATCCCCATTGTTTTCAAAGTCCACAGTGATGCCGTCAAACCCGTCTTGGGTGACCAGCGACACGATCTGCTGGACGAGGCTGGCATCCTCAGCGGGCGTGGTGATGGGGCCGCTGCCGGGATTGTAATAGTTGCCAATGGAGGGCAGCACCATGACGCCTTCCTGGTGGGCCTGGGCGGTCACGGTCTGGATATTGTTGAGGCCGTTGATGTCGGGGGCGGCGTCGGGGCCCGATGTGGACCAGCTGGTGATCTGCCATGACCCACCGGGAGTCTGGTCCAGATTGAACCAGGCGGGATTGATGGCAGAGAGTGCGGTCCCGTGCTGCAGGAGATCTTCGTAGGACGAGTTGCTGGAGCCGTTGGGGAAGTTGTCGACGAAAAACCCGTAACCCATCGACAGAAATCCGGAAGGCGCGACGACGGGAGAGGAGGGGGCCGGGGACACTGGAGTGGTCGGGGCGGACGGAGACACGGCCGCTGTGGAAACCGGGGTGTCCACCACGGATACGGGCGCCGGGGGCACACTCAGAGAGGGGCCGTCGCCAAACGTCAGAACTTGTCCCTGTTCCGTAATCACGTCGTAGCCCTTCTGGTCGAAACTGACGACAAGCTTTGCGGCCTCGGTGCCAGACGGAGGTTCCCCGAAGGTCTGGGCGTTGCCAAAGGCTGTCACGGCCCCGTTAGCCTGGAGAATCCAGTACCCTTGGCCGCTGGCTGTGGCCGCGAAGTCCACGACCGCAGGAGGGTCGGCAACTTGGCCGCTGGCGCTGGAGGAGGAGCCAGCGGGAACTCCGGTGCTGTCAAGGGCTGCGCCCATCTTCATCCCCTGCAGAGACGGCGTTATCACGACCTGGTTAAAGCTGAAACCTAGGGCATAGAGGGCCTGGGGACTGAGTATGTGCCGGAGAGCGCCATTTTGCACCAGGTACACGGCGGGCTGTCCCGCCTGCCGCACTAATGTGCCTGTCGGGTAGGCCCGGGCCGGGGAGGCGAGAGCGGGTCCATACGGCAACGGGGGCAGGTTGGAAACGATGTGGATCTGGCTCCACTGGTAGCCCATGCCCGAGAGCACGGCCCCCGAGAGAATATGTTGCAGGGTGCCGCCATTCACCATGTAGACGGCGGGCGAGCCCTGAGCCCGCAGGAGCGTGCCGGACGGATAGTAGGCGGCGGGAACGGTCAGAGCAGGGCCTTGGGGCCAGTTGGGATTGATTTGGCGGACCTGCACCACAGAGCCATACGACAGTCCCATTTGGGAGAATACGGCTCCGTTGGCCACATGGCGCATCACGCCGTTCATGACCAGGTAAATCGCGCTCTGGCCGGTTTGCTGCAGCAAAGTGCCCGACGGGTAAGGGGTGACCAGGGGCTGCCCCACACTCATCCCAGCCAGGGAGGAGACCTGCTGGATATGACTCCACGACAATCCCATGCCGTCCATGATGGCGGAATCCGGAATGTGGTGGAGGGCGCCGTTCTCCACCACCCACACAGCCGGTGTGCCAGTTTGCTGCAGCAAGGTGCCATCCGCGTAGGAGGACATGGAGGCTTGGGGCACGGCGGATTGGGGGAGGCTCCCGTAATTCGCAGCGTCCCCGAACGCTTCAACAACGCCGGACGCGGTGACAATCCAGTAGCCGAGTCCGTTCGGGGTGCTGGCAATGCTGACAGGCGACGGCCCCGTGGCGCTGCCGTAAACTTGTGCGGAGCCCAGCGCATAAACCGTGCCGTTTTGGGTGAGGACAAAGGCGCCCTGGCCCGATGGCATGGCGGCCATGGCTACGGCCTGCGATGCAGACGGAATTTGGGAGGAAAAGCTGGTGGCATTGCCAAAAGCATAAACCTGGCCGCTTTGCGTGAGAATCCAGTAACCCTGATAGTTGGGGGTGGGGATTAGCTGTACGGCTGGTGAAGACGTAGAGGCCCCGACTGTGGACAGATCTCCATAAAAAGGCGCATTGCCGGAGGTCGTGACCGTGCCGTTGGAGGACAGGGCATACGCGCCGCGGCTGATTCCGGAAAAGGGCACGGTGTTGGACACGAGGCCTTGGGCGGTGCTGACCTGAATTGCTCCGGGACCCGCCCCGGCGGGGATATCGAGAGTAATGGATGAAGGGCTCCAGCTGGTGACGGTGGCATTCTGGCCGTCAATGGTGACGGTGGCGGCCACGGAGCCAAAATCCTGCCCGCTCAAGGTCATAGTGGAGTCCCCCTGGCCCACTGTGTAGCCTGAAAGCGTCACGGGGCTCTGGGCGAAAGCGGCGGCGGGAAATGCCGCTAGCAGGAATGCGGAAGAGATCAAGGCCAATTTTGGTCCTGCGCTCCGGTGAGCGGCATGGTGACGAAAAAATAGGGAGTGGCGATATCGCCGGGCCCGGGTTTGTCTCATAGTGGCAAAGGCCTCCTAAAATGATGGATGCGGGATTTCGCATAAACCGACAGCGTCAATACTCATCTATATCTATACGGCGTACCCCGGTCAATCTCCTCTATTTTTCCAGGCGTTTCACGTCTTGTCTGAGAAATGGGCTGCCTGTCGAAAAATGTTGTGCGCGGAAAAACTTGGCCGCCTGCGGTTTAAGACAAACTCATGGACTTGGCGTATGATAAAAAATAGTGTGGATTTCGACGACTGGGGGGAGACAGGCTGCGAGTTGTGGTCGACGCCTTGCTATACCATCCTCAATCGGCTGGTATTGGCCGATATATATTCTCCCTATTTGACGCGTACCTCGCGGAATTTGGGGCGACAGACACTGTCGAGGCGATTGCTCTCAGGGGTCAGGCCATTGGCGGCGCTGCGATGATCTACCCGCCCGGGCCGCTCGGACGCAGCCGCAGCCGCATGTTTTTTGAACAGTGGCAGCTTCAGACCTTGCTGTCCGGGAAGGCTTATGATGTCGTGCATTTCCCCGACTATCAGGTGCCGGTTTTGCGACGCGTCCGGAACAGTGTCAGCACGGTGCACGATCTGGTGGCGTACAAGTACCCGGACATGTTCCCGCCAGCGCAGGCTCTGGTTAAAAGACGCCTGATGGCGCTTTCAGTGCGGGCGGCCGGCCACATCATCGTGCCCAGCCAGGCCACGGCCCGGGACCTCCACGACATTTTGAAGGTGCCGGAGGCGAAAATCACGGTGGTGCCGCACGGGGTCATTCTCCGCGGCGTCCCATCGTCTGCGCCCCCCAATCCCCGTCCCTATTTCGTCGCGGTGGGCACGTTGGAGCCCCGCAAGAATTTTACCCGGGTGATTGAAGCTTTTGCGCGGCTTGTCCGCGCCCAGCATCTGGAAGGGGCTGTCGACCTGCTGATTGCCGGCAGGAAAGGGTGGCTCTACGAGCCTGTTCTGGAAGCTCCTAGCCGTCTCGGCATTGCGTCCCAGGTCCGTTTTCTGGAGTATGTGTCGGACAACGAGCTGGCGTCTTTGTACCGGCACAGTCTTGCCTTGGTCTACCCGAGCCTGTATGAAGGATTTGGCCTGCCCGTGCTGGAGGCGATGGGGTGGGGCGCTCCTGTCATTTGCTCCAACCGGGGAGCCCTGGCGGAAGTGGCTAAAAATGCGGCGGTGATCGTGGACCCTCTGAGCATTGACGAGATTGCGGAGAATATGGGGCAGTTGTGGGGAAACCCTGACCTGCGTGCCGTCTGGGCGACCCGGGGGCGGGAAAATGTCGGGAACTACACATGGAGCCGCGCAGCCAAGCAGACGCGGGCAGTGTACCTGCGGGCCGCGGGACAATAACCGGCGCATAAGACGGGGGAGGAAGCATTAATGCAAGCCGAATCACTGTCAAGTCAGCATCCTATGTTATCCAAGCAGGTCATTCAGCCCTTAGCTTTAGCGGGAATAGGCGCACTGGTCGCTATCCGGTTTGGCGCTGTGGGCGCCGTGCTCTTTTTTGCCGGCTACATCTGGCTGGCCTGGGTATCGTTGCCAGCCGCCGCCGTGCTCTACATTTTAGCCGCTCCCTTTCCTTTGGGAATGGTGCTGCACCACCATAAATTCTATGCGGCGGATTTTATGGCGTTGGTGATGGCTCTCAAACTGGCTAGAGATCACTGGGCAGAAGGGGTTTCCGGCCTGGCGCGGACATTTTTTCCACGGCCTTTCCGCTGGCCCCTGCTGTTTCTTCTGGTGCTCTCCGTGCTGTCTCTCGCCACCAGCATCAGCCACTTCGGCACGGTGATTAAAATTCTGGAGTATATCGAATTTTTTGTGGTGATGGTGGCGGTATTCCGGGAACACGGCACCGACGAGGCCATCTGGAATTGGTACCTGGGGGCGCTGTTTGCAGTGGTGGGCGCCGTCACCCTTTACGGCCTGTACCAGTTCATGCTGCAATTAGGGCCCGTCTATAATATCGTCGATGTGCATCATGTCCGCGCCACGGGATTCTTTGGGCAGCCCAATGTTTTCGGCGGATTCGGCGACCAGACTTTTCCCATGCTGGCGGCGCTGGTGGTGCTGGGGCCGGCGACTCTAAGAAAAGGATGGCTGAAAATCGCCTTGACCCTTGCTGCCCTGGGGGTGGTTATTTCCTATTCGCGCGGCTCTTGGGTGGCCGACGCGGGAGCGGTCTTCTTTATGGGTATCCTGATTGGGGTGACCAGGGGATGGGGACAGGTGAAGCCATTTGCGGCGTACAGCATTCTCATTCCGGTCGCCATGTTCGTGCTGGTGTTTTTCTTGGGCAAGGTCGACATGAGCCATACCTCACTGTACGTGGGAGCCCACAAGAACACTCTGGAGCGCCTTAAGACAACCGTGACCGCGATCATCAATCCCTCGGGCCACTTTGACACCGACCAGCGGCTTCTGATCTGGAAGTCGGCCATTTCCGCCATACGCCAGCATCCTCTCTTGGGGGTGGGGCTCGGCAACTTCCACCTCTTTATCCAGCACCACCCGCCTAAAGGCCTGGCCGGGATCCCGCCCATGGCCCACGATCTGTACCTGGAATGGGGAGCGGATTTGGGCATTGGCGGCATCATCGCCGGATTGTGGCTGGAGTGGACCTGGCTGGCATCGGCGGTGCGGCTGGTGCGGGAGCAGGCAGCCAAGCTGCCCGCTTACTGGTATGCTGTGCTGGTCGGCTCTTTCGGCACCCTGACCGCTTTTGTCATCCACAACTGGGTGGATTTTCTCATCGACCAAGGGGTTGTCCTGCCCCTGCTTCTTGCCCTGGCGCTGGTCAGCGCAGCCTGGGACAGATACAGAAAGGCCTAATCCATGAAAGTCGCTCTCGTGCATGACTGGCTTGTGACGATGGGAGGGGCGGAGCGGGTGCTGGAGGCTCTCGCCCGCATGTATCCGGACGCGCCGATTTTCACCGGGGTCGTTGACCGCTCCCGCCTGTCGCCGTATTTGCAGCAGCGGAGGATTTATCCCACCTTCGTGCAGAAACTGCCCAATGCAGTGCGCTGGTACAACCGGTACCTGCCGTTTATGATCTACGGATTCGAGCAGTTCGACCTCTCCGACTATGACCTGGTGATTTCGTCCTCCGCTGCCCTGGCCAAAGGGGTGTTGACCCGGGCCGAGACCGTGCATGTCTCCTATATTCATACCCCGATGCGCTATGCCTGGGATTTGTACCACGAGTACCGGAACCGGGAAGCCAAGGGTCTCACCCGCAGGCTGATGGGCCCGGTATTTCACTACGTCCGGATGTGGGACAGGCTGTCAGCCGACCGGGCCGACGTTTTGGTGGCCAATTCCACCACCGTGGCAAGGCGCATCTGGAAGCATTACCGGCGTCCGTCCACGGTGGTCTTCCCCCCCGTCGACATTGACCGCTTCCATCCCCAGGACAAGCCCGGTTCCTATTATCTTGTCCTGTCGCGGCTCGTGTCCTACAAGCGGGTGGATCTGGCGGTGGCAGCCGCCAATGAGCTGGGAATCAAACTGGTCGTGGCCGGGGATGGGCCGGAAAAATCCCGTCTAGCCCGGCTGGCAGGACGCCATGTGGAGTTTGCCGGGCCGGTCAATGACCAGGCAGCGGCTTCTCTGATGGCGGGGGCCAAGGCGCTCATCTTCCCGGGAGAAGAGGACTTCGGCATTGTTCCTGTCGAAATGCAGGCGGCGGGCCGGCCCGTGATAGCCTATGGCCGGGGGGGAGTGCTCGACACCGTGCGTGACGGTCAGACAGGGGTGCTCTTTGACCGGCAGGAAACCCCGTCCCTGATAGAGGCTATCCAGCGGGCCGAGGCCATTGCCTGGAATGGCGAGGAGATCCGGCGGCACACGGAGCAGTTCCGGCCCGCGGTGTTTGAGGAGCGCATGACCCGCATTGTGCGCGAGGCGCTGGCGGTGGCCGGCATGGTACCCACCGGGGCCGCGATGCGGTATGATAGCGCAAACGACGAGTAGAGGGGAATTTTTTCGACCGGATGAAGATTGCGATGGATGTGTCCATTATCGAGCAGTGCGGGACGGGCACCGAAGAATATGTGGAAGGACTTGTCTGGGGCCTGAGCCGCCTGGGCACGGGAGTGGTGGGCATGGGGCGGAGCGGGCAGGCCCTGCTTCCGGACCAGCCGTGTCTAGGGCTCGAGACCCGTCCTAAACGCGCGCTGTGGCAAAAGTGGTGGTGGGAAAACATCGGCATTCTGAAGACGCCGGCGGATGTTTCCCTGCTGCACATCCCGTACATGATGTACCCTCCCCTGACACTTTCCATACCGACGGTGGTCACGGTGCATGACTTTATCCCGTACCGTCTGCAATCCTATCACGCACGGCTGCGGGAGCGCATATATTTCGGCCAGATCCGCAAATATCTGCCCCACGCCAGCAAGATCGTGGCGATCTCCCATGCCACCGCTGACGACATTGCGGATTTGTTCCCGCAGCTCAGCCGGCACGTCACCGTCATTCCCAACGGGGTGCACCCGGAGTTTTTCCAGCCCGTGGCGGTAGAGGAGATGGAGCGCCTGGCGTCCCGCTACCGGTTGGTCCGGCGGCCCCGGCTGCTTTACGTGGGGGGATATGATGCGCGCAAGAATGTCCCGACCCTTCTCAAGGCATGCCGGGAAGTGTTCGCGCGCCGGCCCGCAGGGGAATTGGTGCTGGTGGGTGCCCAGAATAATTCGGGGGTGGGGCGCCAAGTGGCCGAGCTGGGTCTCGAAGACCGTGTGCTCGCGACACCCTATCTCACCCGCCATGAAGTGGTGGCGCTGTACCAGACGGCGGACCTGTTTGTGTTTCCCTCCACGTATGAGGGATTTGGACTGCCTCCGGCCCAGGCGCTGGCCGTGGGTATCCCGGTCGTGGCCGGGGATACCCCGGCCGTCTCGGAAGTGGTGGGGGACTCGGGACTCTTGGTGCCGCCCGTGAATGTGGACGCCTGGGTGCAAACCATCAATAAAGTGCTGGACACTCCGGCTCTCGCCCAGAAAATGGCGGCGAGGGGCCGTGCCCGCGCCGAAGACTTCAACTGGGACACCATTGCCCAGCAATATGACAAGCTCTACCAGCGCATCGCCCGCTAAGGGGGTGCGCCAACCAGCACCACTAGAGGAGAGGATGGCGTGAAGATATTAGTGAGCGGGGGGGCGGGGTTTATTGGCTCCCATATCAATGTTCAGGCCCTGGCTCTGGGCCATGAGGTGGTGGTCGTCGACAATCTGAGCCACGGCACCCGTGAAAATGTCCCGGCAGGAGTTCGGTTTGTCTATGGGGATGTGCTGGAGCCAGACGCCTGGACGGCCCAGGTCGGGCCAGTCGATGCGGTGATCCACCTGGCCGCGCAGATTAGCGTCCCCGCCGCAGAGGCCGACCCGCTGACAGATCTGAAGCTGAATCTTGAAGGCACACTGCGCATGCTGCTGACCGCGGAGCGTCTCGGGGCTGCCCAATTCCGAACGGCTTCCTCGGCCGCCGTCTACGGCAACGTGAGCGAGCTGCCCCTGCAAGAAGACGGCCCTGCCCTTCCGATTGGTTTTTATGGCTGGTCGAAATATACGGCGGAACAGTATGTGCGCCATTTTGCGCAAATGCACAAGATGGCGTGGGTGGTGCTCCGCCTGGCCAATGTGTACGGACCGCGCCAGCGGACCCAGGGAGAAGGCGGGGTGGTGGCGGTTTTCTGCGAGGCGCTGGCTTTGGGGGAAGTCCCGGAAATTCACGGGGATGGCCGGCAAACCCGTGATTTTGTCTATGTGGGCGACGTGGCCCGCGCATTCCTGCACCGGTTGGATAATCCCGGACCCGCCGGACTGTACAACATCAGCACCCAGAGCCGCACCTCCGTGCGCGACTTGTTCACGGCCCTGGCGAAGGCGGCGGGGGCACCCTATGACGGCTACCGCTCTGCTCCAGAGAGGCCGGGGGACATCACTGACAGTGTGTTGTCGCGGCAGAAAGCCCGGGCCTGGGGATTTGAGCCGGAAACTTCCCTGGCCAGCGGACTGCAGGCCACGTGGGAATACTTTCGCAACAAGGAGCGCGGGCTGTAATGCGCCTGCTGTGGGTGCTCCCTTCGCTGTCCGGCGGGGAGGGCACGGTGCTGGCTTCGTGGGTGTGCCCTCTTTTGCAGCAAGCAGGGCACGAGGTAGACATTTTGCCGCTGGCGCGTACGGACTATCCTTATGTTTTCACTCCGGGCACGGATATTCTGGATATCCCCGTGAATGCGCGGCTCAGCTTTGGCAAACATGTGGGCAGCCTCTTCAAACGTCTTTACGGATTTTATGACCGCATTATTCTGGACCAGGATCTCGACATGGAGTTCAAAGCGGTGGTGGCTTCGGGAAAGCAGAACATGGCCGCGCGGGCGGTGCTGGTCGCGCACATTCCCCTCACCCCCTATCTCGCCGCGCGGAAAGATGGCGCAGGAGCGCTCCGGGAGCGCATTGGCAGTCTCTACCCCCGTCTCGGCCGGATCGTCACGGTGTCAGACAAGGTGCGGGAAGATTTGACTTTATGCTACGGGGTGCCCCGCACCCACACCGTGGCTGTGCCGCTGCCATGTCCCCCCTTGCAGTCCGAAACTCCCCCGCCTCCGGGACTGAAGGATCCAAGCCGCCCGTTAATCGCGGCGATGGGGTCCCTTGACGCGCTCAAAAGCGGGGAAGTGCTGGTCAACGCCGTAAAAGTCGCCCAGGACCAGTGCGGGGTCCCCTTGCGTCTGCTGCTTCTGGGAGACGGGCCGTCGAGAATCTCCGTGTTGCGGCTGGCCCGCTCACTGGGCGTGGAGGCGACTGTGCCGGGATGGGTGCAATATCCCGAAACGTGGCTGAGAGCGGCCGATATCTTTGTGGCCCCGCAGTCTCTGGATGGCGCGGGGTGGGACGGGGAACTGGCCGCTAGGTGCGGACTTCCGGTGATCATGGTGAAAGACAGCGGCACCGGCAGCAAGCCGTGGGGAGTCACGGTCGGTGCCGGGGACACTATGGGAATGGCTGGAGCCTTGGAAAAGTGGGTGACAGATCCCCGAGACCGCCTCTATCATGCAGACATGGCCCGCGACCAGGCTGGGAGACAGAACGGGAACGCGGCCTGGCTCGGCGCCTTAACGGGCTAAAGGGCGCAGGCGCAGTTGGCGGGCGAGTGCGGATTCTGTTTTTCTCAGGAGAACGTCATAGGACGACAGGCCCTGTGTGACCTGTAAATACTCCTCCAAGAGGTCAGTGTGCCCTACGAACCAGTCGGCCCAAAATCCCGCCAAGGGATAGAAGAGGCGAGACATTTTGACCGCGGGTTTGAGCTGGGTCCAGAAACGCTCACGAATGGCAGAAGCATAGCCGAGCACGCCCTGGGTCTTGCCGGTCAGCGCCAGGCCTACTGATTCCGCGGCGACGTGGGCGCTGTACAGGGCCGAATAGATGCCTTCGGCAGAAAAACTGTCCATCAGTCCCGCCGCGTCTCCAATGAGCAGCGCATGGTCTGCCGCTAAAGGCGCATAGCGCGTCCGGTAGGGCAGGGGGTGGGCTAGGATGTCCAAGGGGGCGGAATAGTCCGGCAGGACCTGGTGGAGATAGGCCGCCATCAGATCTTTCAGGGGAGGAAGTTTCCCCGCTTTGAACGAGCCGACGCCAATATTGAGCGCGCCGCCTTTGGGAATCACCCAGGCATAGCCCCAAGGGTAGCGCGTGACGTCGATCTCCACACGGTCCTGCCACTGGGCGAAGCGCTCGGGCGAAACGGCAATTTCTGTCTCCACCGCGGCGCCGTTGCGGGCCCGGGGAATACCCACCAGGCGGCTGGTTACTCCTTTGGCGCCGTCGGCGCCGATGAGCCACCGCGCCTGAAAGCGCTCCCCGGACTGGGTTGCGGCAGTGTAGACGGCATTGTCGAAAGACAGGGAGACCACCTTTTGCTGGAAGGAGACGGCCGCTCCCGCCTCCTGGGCCTGCTCTGCCAGCCACAAGTCAAAGGATCGCCTCTCCACGGTATAGCAGTAGGGGCTGGCCGTCGTGATGGTGCGGGAGCCCTTGCGCCCGCGAAATGTCCACTGGGTGGGGGCAGACCGCACCTGTCCCGAAAATTCCGGGGGGAGCAGGGGAAGCGCCCGGGACGTAATGGCCCCGCCGCACGGCTTGGTGCGCGGGAACTGAGACTGTTCGAGAACGCGGACATGGAATCCCTGACGGGCCAGAAGCCGTGCCGCCGTGGAGCCGGCGGGTCCGGCGCCGATGACAATGACGTCGTCCATGGGTGACCTCCCTGTGGGGAAACCGCGTGATCCCGATTTCCTTGAATAACCTTAGTGTATCATGGAAGGGGGAGCGGCGATGCGCTCCTGGTGTCACGGCTAAGGCCGAAAAAGATTTGCGGTAAATTCTGTTGGACGCGCACTTTGGATATGGAGGATGACCTGATGGCGAAAGTTTTAGGATTGGCGGCTCTGGTTATGGGCGCCGCCACCGTGCTGGCGGGGTGCGGAACCAATAAAGGGGCGGCCCCCGCGCACCCCAAGCTCCCCACACAGGAGGCGTCGCCGCAGGCGGCGAAGACAGCTCTGGCGAAGAATGCGGATCCCCTGACGGGGCTGTCTAGCCGCTATCACGGCCCGCTGGTGGCGATCATGGTGGAAAATAGCCAGTACGGCCGACCGCAGTATGGGCTGGAGTCAGCCGACGTTGTGTATGAAGCGTATACCGAATTCTTCTATTATTCCCGGTACCTGCTGCTTTATTACGGCAATGAGCCGGATAAAGTCGGGCCCGTGCGTTCCGCCCGTCCCTATTTTGTCAGCTGGGTGCACGGCTGGCCGGGAGCGGCTTATGTGCACGCGGGAGCCTCTAATCCGGGGTATGTCAGCATTCAGCAGGACCACATCCACAATCTGGACGTAGATGCCAATGCCTACGGCTTGGGATACCGGTCGCCGTCGCGGCCGGCGCCGCACAATTTGTTTGTCCGCATCCCGCAGGCGGCTCTGATGGCTCAGGACCACTGGGGCAACCCCAAGATTGCGCCCCACTGGCTGTTCGGCGCTCCAGCGGGAACTGCTGCTCCCCGAGATCAGACCATCACCATGACGTGGAATACCCATAACACCGTGGAACAGTGGCGCTGGGACAAGGCGGCGCGCGGATGGACCCGGTGGGTTTCCTGTCCGGAGTGTTCCGGCAACCAATATACGCAGGTGATGGGACTGAACAGCGGCAAGCCGGTGGTAGCGTCCAATATTGTGATTCAGTACACCAAAGAGGAATACTTGCCGGACCCGGCAGGCACGGGCTGGATTCAAATCCAGACACACGGCAGCGGCCGCGCCACTCTGATTTTGGGCAACAAGATCGAGCAGGGCACATGGAAAAATGCCGGATCGGGCCAACCGACCCAGTATTATTTGAGCAATGGCCAGCCGGCGCGCTTTGTTCCCGGCCAGACTTGGATTGAAGTGGTGCCCAATTCCCATTCGGCTCAGAATCCCTTTCAGCTGCAGATGCAGTAGCCCGTGGTCCCATAATCCGCCGGTTTCAATTGCGCCAGTACCTGATATAATGAAGGTATTGAAAATGGGGTGTGAATGTGTTCAAACACTGGACCAATAGATGGGATGAGCTGGCGGTGCTGGTGGATACCGGAGCGGCTTATCTCGCGTACCTGCTGGCGGTGCACGTGTATCTGACATGGATTAACCCTTATGTGACGACCGTGCAGCTTGTGACCTTGTATTTTTCGTTTTCTCCCGTTTTACTGGCGCTGAACTGGGTGGTATTGAAGTTTAATTTCAAAGGATATTCCAGACGGTGGAATCAATTGCCATCCGAAATGAAAATGCTGGTGGTATCCAATCTGGAAAGCACTCTGGCCATGGCTCTCCTTATTTTCTTTGTGAAAGCCACCTGGTTTTCGCGCTTGATTTTTGTGCTGATGCCATTGATGGCTCTGGCGCTTCAACTCGGGATCCATATTGTGACCAAGGTGGGCACCAACCGCCTGCGGCTGGGTAGAAAAGATCTGCGCCGACTGGTCGTCATCGGCTATCCCAAGCGGGTCGGGATATTTTCCCAGACCGTGGATACCGTTCCAGAAGCGGGCATGGTGGTGGTGGACCGTCTGGAAATTCCTCTAGGTTCGTCGGACGAGGGCCATAAGGCCCTTGCGACATTGCGCCAGCTCCTGCACTCCACGGTGGTGGATACGGTGGTGCTGGCCTTGCCGGTGGCGGACGATGTGATGATGGAAGCGGTGGGGATGGCTCGCAACCAAGGCAAGGAAGTGCGCATGATTCTTGATGAGGTGGGGGCGTTCGCCTACAAGTCCACGCTGTACGACTTTTATGGCAACTCGGTGCTGGTTGTGAATGCCAGCCGCTCCCAGCAGTCCGCGCGCCGGGCCGCGAAACGGCTGGTGGACATGATCCTGTCTGCCGGCAGCATCGTTGTGGCGGTGCCCGTGATGGCGCTGCTAGCTCTTCTGATTAAGCTGGACGACCCGGCCGGCCCCGTCTTTTTTGTGCAGCCCCGGGTGGGGCTCAATGGCCGCGAATTTCCCTGCTATAAATTCCGCACCATGGTGCCCAATGCGGAAGAGTTGCGGGCCCAGATTGAACACCTGAATGTGATGAGCGGCCCCGTGTTCAAAGTGCCGGATGATCCGCGCGTAACCCGGATGGGCAAGCTTTTGCGCAAGACCAGCTTGGACGAGCTGCCGCAGCTGTTCAACGTGCTCGCAGGCCACAT
>DAHWJO010000087.1:0-14024 GCA_027344105.1 Sulfobacillus sp. | reverse complement strand
TGCGGAGATTTCGCATCGCGAAACTGGTCGAGCGGATGGGTGTATATTCCGAAGCCGGGACAACCCCAGAAACAACGGCCCTTCGGCATCCCCGAAGTGGAGGACCGCCTCTTGCAGGCGGCCGTCAGCCGATTGCTGACCCCGATTTACGAGGCGGACTTCCGCGACAGTTCCTACGGGTTCCGTCCGGGCCGCAGTCCCCACGATACCCTCCGGGCCGTGGAACAAACGGTCATGCGACGTCCCATACGGCAAGTCTTTGAAGCGGACATCCTGGGGTTCTTTGACCATCTCCAATATGGCTTATGTGAAGCTGTGGCTTATGTTGAGTGGGAGCGGCAAACTGTAGATATACCGTAATTCCAGCTCATAGAACTTAACATAACGATTCAGTGGAACGCGGTCAAATGGCAAGCTTCCAGAGTGATTACAGTCTGTTTTACTACACCATACCAAACGGGCGGTCGATTAATGGGTATCAAACCGACAATGAGTGGCCGAATTCCTGTCCACAGAGGCAAATGAATTGCGAACCGCTGCCAGCGATTATGGAGAGCATTTGCAACGACTCTTCGCCTGGCGATTGGCCTGTAGCCATTAACTTACCAGAACCCACAGCTTCACATAAGCCATAGAGCACCGCATGCTTTTCGCCATTGGTCTGAATTGGCGCGGCCGTCCCTTGACGACCATGGAGGTCGTCGTGAATCTGATCGCGCACACACCAATCAGGGCGGTTTAAAAATCTCCTGCGATTTCGACAAAAATACGTATGACATTGGCAATGGGGGCTACAATTTCGCCAGAGGAATGGGCTCAACTCCGCATAGAGCACCATGAAAATCACAACCTGCAATGGAATTATACCATCGTGCCGCAGCCGCAGGATGAATCGCAATGACGAATCGTATGTTAAAATTTTACGGCTCCTTATCATGAATACCTACGCACGTTCCACCTGACCGCCGAGGAGGTAGCGCTTGCAACGTTGTTTCTCTGTCGTTGCGGGGCGTCATCGTTTCCGGCAGCAGCAATGCAAAACGGGGGTAGTGTTCTCCCGGGAGACAGCGTGGATGGGGAGAGACGCGCGGCCCTTCAACACCGTGGACCCACGGGTATTGGGACCTTCTAGGCCGGTGCGCGATGCCTAGGTAACCTTTTTGGGATCGTGGCCGTTTTGATTGGCATGAAGTAGCAAGGGGAGGATTCGTAAATGGTCAGGCACTTAGCGATCGCAGGGGCTGCCGTGCTTGGGAGTTTGATGTTAGCCGGATGTGGGGTTGGCACAGACTCTGTGGTTGCTCCGCATCCCTTGCCGAGTGCCCCCGACATCCCGTCGACGTCATTGGCAAGCGTGAGCAGCCGAACGTCGACGACCTCCGGCGCCTCCCCAAACTCCCTGACCGGCATGCGTGCGTCAAGCGGCTCACCGCGTGCGCCTGCGGGTCCGTGGCAGATTTCGGCTATCAATTTCCAATCGGTCCAAGATGGCGTCGTCGCGGGCTCGAATGCGCATCATGTTGCCATCTTTCGGACGACTGACGGTGGAGACCATTGGACCCGAGTGAGCGAGTGGCCATACGTCAGCGTGTCGCACATCCCGAACGCCATGGACCAACTAGGCGCCCCAATAGCCATTGCCTTTTACAATAACCAGGACGGGATGGCCGAATGGTATCAAGAGGCGGCGGCGGAACAAATGTGGGTCGACATCGGCCGCACGACAACTGGCGGCCGAACATGGACGTTAATGGCCACCCATGTCCGGATCTGGGATGGCCCTAATGCTCTCGTCATGACGGGAAATCAGTCGGCGTGGCTCGCCAACGGGGCCAATATAGGTCCAGAGGCATACATCCTACGAACAGCGGACGGCGGGCAACGTTGGAGCCGACGCACCGACCTTCTGGGGAAGGCACTAGGAACCCAAGCCATTGCGCTGGACGTGAGGCGATCTGGAAATGCCGTGCTCATGGCAGCCCTGCCGGGAAGCACGAACGCAACCAACCGCATTCTTGATCAGTTTACGACGAATGACGGTCAAACGTGGCGCACGGTGCCCGTGCCGAGTACTGGACTTGTGGGAAATCTCAACGGAGGCCGAGGACTCAATGGGGCCTATTGGTCGCCCGAATTCCAGTGGGTCCTGGCAGCAGGCAGTGGCACCGGACCGACGCAGATCTTTTCCTACGATGCTATCAACAAGCGTTGGAATCCCTTGTCCACACCGAGTGAACCGCAACAAATCGTGCTGGTCGGCAAGCAAACTGGCTATTTTGCCAGTACCTTCGGCGTGTGGAAGACTACCGATGGCGGGACATCGTGGGTGGCTCTGCCACCCCTGTAAAATGGCGATCGGTGGGTTGAGCGCCAACATACGTGAGTGCCCATACGGGGACATATCCCGCAGTCGGTGCTGACGAACGACTGCTTTCGATTCTGGGATCCACAATCACAGAAGGTAGCGAATCAGCGGAGTAATTACGTGTGTCACTACATATCCTGAGGAATCCAGTTTTTACTGGACATGCGTCTAATTTGGGCCTGTCGTCCGGCTTTTGACGACTGATTGGCCGCCCCGCGTGAGGCTCGTGCCTATGCAGCCCGTCTGGGGGACTGACAATAATCCGTCGGACGGTGGCGAGGATGCGAGCCTCCTGGTTTTGCCCAGGCTCGTGCAGAGCCTCCCGTCTGGGAGGCCTGGCCCGGGCGAGGATGAAGAATCGGTGTTTGTTGACCGGGCTAGGCTGTCGTCGGCAGGATGGGGCCTAGGGCAGGAATGCTGCGGATCAAGGCCAAGCGGGTTCGCAGGAGGGTCCTCCACACGACATCATGATGGACGAGTCCCCAATACCCGAGACGCCACAAGGCATGCTTCCGTTTGTTGGCCGTATTTGCCCGCCATTGGGGTGCCTGGTCCGCCGTTGCGCCGTGCCATCCGGCGACGTTCAACCCAGACTACGCCCGCGCAAAGATCAGCAGTCATCGATCCTAGCGCTCCAGGGTGCCTAGCTTCACGCAATCTAGATGGAATCCTTCATAGGGATCGTTTTTCTGATCTTTGAAGCATTCTTCGGTGGTAAAGCGTTGCCCATAGGGCGCCACAACCCGTTCTTCCGGCCATTGAGCGGGCGTCACGCCCGCCGATACGACCAGATTCCATGGATCGGGATGCCCCTGTTCGCCATAGGCGACGATGCGGCAGGGATACGGCCCTCCGTGGCTTCGCCGGCCATAACGGACGCGCGGCCAATCGGCGTGTACGGGCCGCTCGTGACTCCACGAGGACAGCGATTTCCACGGTTGACCCTCCGTCTGCACCCAGACGGTCCCTTTCGACCGGATAATCCAGTCCCAATGCAGGGCATCCACGGCCCGAAAGAGTTCCGTACTGGCAAATCCGCGATCGGCCAATAAAATGACGTGACACGTCGGAGAAATGAGCGCGGCCACGCGCTGGCACCGCGCGATTTCGGTCGCACGCATCTGCCCTTTGAGCTCCTCTTTGCGGAGGGTCGTCCATCCACCGAGCAACGCCCGTCCATGCCCGCGCAGGTTGCACGCCAGAGTCATCAGCCAATCATGTTGGAGATGGTCAAAGAACCCCCGGATAAGGCCGGAATTGCACCGACTCGAAATCGCCCGCTTAGCTGGGCGCACTAACTACTCAGCGTCCCCATAAACAGTGCTGGGCATCCCGGAGCGGGTGGAATATAACAAATAGCTCTTTCTCAAATCCGGTGATGCTTATGCTGTGAGATTTTCCGCTCGGAGCACATTGTAGGCATCGAGCAGTTCCATCCCGGCGCAGACGCTCATCACCCAGTCTTGAATGCGTTCTCCCCCCTCCCTGACATGGGTAAACGCGTCGGCAAACCCCGTCCATCGATGGACTTCCAACAACAAATCCGGCAAGGTAGGTTGCGGCAGCAAATCTGTGACCTGCTGACGAAGGAGGCGCAGTGCGGCGGATTCATCCAGCCGATCCAGGGGACTCAACACAGGGTGTGTGTAGCAACTGGGGGGACTAACTCTATGGAAATCGATAGGAGTGAGTTTTTAGTGGGTCGTGAGACTAAAAGACGCCACCGTTTGAGCGGAAATGGTTGCAATCACTCCGCCAGGTTTCCCACTTGCAGTCCCCTTCCACAGAATGGCTACGTGAGCATTGCCGATCGTCGGACGCTCGATCCAAGTGATAACCCAAAACGGATAGGCATTATCCCCCAGAACCAGCCTAGGGGCAACGCCTTGGTCTGGTACCTGATATTGCGACCAAAGTTTGTCCTGACCGGCCCCAAAATAGACCACCTGGCCGAGAGGACTTGGGGCAGCGATGGCATTCGTTGTAGCGAAGCCAAAATTCGGTACCGGAAGAATTACGCCATTCTTTTGTGCGGTGATGATTATTTCCACAACAGTGGGCTCCGCTTGGGCATTGGGCGGATTGATGGGCTGTCCGTTCACGATCAGTTGTCCCACCACATAGACGTGCTGAATCTTGACTGAAATTCCTGAGTCCGACAATGAGGCCGTTGGGAGATTTCCCAAGCCGGGGACGAATGTCGTGAGCGACGATGTGGGGGAAGGTGCAGGACTTGATGACGGCGTTGTCGATGATGTCGCAGGGGATGCGGCAGTCGCTGGACTCACCGCCTGAGAATGATGACGATGACGGGGAGCACTGGCTATGGGATGTCCGCTAGTGCCACAACCCGCGAGAACAATACCGCCCAAAAGAATGGCCGCGCCGAATACCCCTTGTTTTCGTTTGATCATGGGATGATGCCTCCGTGGGTTTGAAAAATTTTGTGATGATCCTCATGCGCGACATGGCGCCGTGCGACTGTGGCGAATAAATTACGGCCATGGTCTATTCCGTGGTAGAATGGCGAACAAATCTCTCCTCACTGATAACGCGGCCGATTCCAGGCAAGTTACTGGGAATCACTGACATATGCCGCGGTTCTCTCCATAGACCTGCCTATGAAAGACACGTCTGCGGGGATGAGGTATACTCTAACCGGACGTCAGGATTCTTGTCGCAATCGCGTCAGAGTAGGGTCTCCCAAAGTTTTCATTGACAGCCTCGCGGAAGGGTCATGGAATGGGCAAATTTGACTAACCCCCCCGAGATGTCAATGAGATCCCTGGAACCCGGTCCCTGTTAAGCGGACAGCCCTTGTCTACTACTGACATGTCATCGCCATGCCATTCCGTCTATGGCTCCCATCTTATCCGTGGACACTTTCCCCGAATAGGGCCAGGAACCAGGATGGAGGCGTCGCATGGCGACCTTCCATAGTACACGATGTCTGGAACTGGGCGTTTTCTCACTCAGTGAGTCGTCGTAAACGCTTTCATGGACATCTCGGGCTTTTAGTCAAACTTAGCTATCCTACTGATTTTATGGTGGTTACAGACATAATAGCGGTGGCAGTTGCGGGGTCAAAACGAAAAATCGGGACTGGATTCTTGGCTGATGACGCCGTTGGGCAAGCAAAAGGGTGTCATATGTTTGAAACGTACCCCAGCCTTTTTCCTTAGAGTGCCACAGGTATCGACGGACTTTTCGACAATATTCCATGTATTCTTCACCGTAAATTTTCTTCAAAGATTCTTCTTCAAGGAGAACCTGACGGGTAACTACTCAGTGGGTGCCTGAGGCACCCACTGAGTAGTTACCGCGGCACACTGATTCATGAGCCGTCACCCTGAACCCCCCACGGCTAAAGCCGGGGGAGGTTCAGCCAACCAGTTCAGCCGCCAAGGTCGGGGTCGGCATCTGAACCCGATGCCAATGCCACGAGTACAATATCCTCAGGAAAGCTGTTGGTCTGTCTCACCGCCCGAGCTTGAAAGCAAAAATAGCCGGGAGAAGCATTGTCTGCCGGCTAAGGACCTGAAAACCCTGAAAGAAGGGGATTCTTACGAGAAACCGACTTTGACGTCAGCTTTACTCGCAAGGGGTTTGCCAAAAGCGCCCTATCCGGTCGCCCGAAGGTCTCCGGGTACTTGAGCTGCCCGTGGTACTTAGGGTGGACTGTATTTCAAGAAAAAACCCGCAGCCGGGATATTATTTTGATTATCACGATCGGATTAATGGTCTGGTATTGCACCCTGTGGGTATTGGGCGTCCATGCGGTCCAAAACTAAGGGAAGCCGGGGCTTCCGCGAACAATCTCTCTTAACCCATCTCGATCCCGACCGTGGATCCCCTAACGCATCATGCTCATAGGTGTCTTCGTCCACTGGGTATCCGCAGAAAGAGAGGGGGACTGCTCGCCGGGTTTGAAAGACCTGGTAACCCCGAACATCTACGGACACCCAGCAATTGGTCGGACACGTTTCCCAATAATGGTTCACACTCGGGAGATCGTACTAGAGGAGACAACTGTCCAAGTGCTGAATGGAACCGGCATAAATCCCGCTTCATGGCCCGCAACCGCCAGTGAGCAATCCTACACTGCGCCCAATCTCAGGCGATTGGCGGAGTGTCCTCATCGACTTGGACGAGAATGACCGTGTCTCCGGGCACGATAATGTCCTGGGCGCGGGGCGCCATGTGCAGGTGTTTGGCGTGCCAGAAGCCGATGAGCGTCACCTCTTCGCCATAAATTTCCCTGATGTTTTGCACGGGCTGATTGGCCATATCGTCGTGAGCCTCCACCAAAATTTCGGTGACATGCACGCCTTCTTCATTAAGCAGAGCCATCAGCAGGTCTTGGGCGGCGGGCTTGACCAGCATGCGCGCCAGGCGCCGTCCCGTCACAATGTCCGGCAGGATGATGCGCTCCACTCCCAAATTTTTCAGGTAGTGGGCGGATTCAGCGGTTTGTGCGCGAGCTACGACCTGCAAGCCAGGGTTGGCGTCACGGGCCGTCAGAAAGGCATAGAGGTTTTGCGCATCATCAGGCAGGGCCAAGGCGATCCCTTTGGCCTCGGCCAGATTGGCGGTCTTCATGGCATCCATATCGAAGTTGGCAATGGTCATGGCTTTAAAGCCAATTTTGCGCACGCGCTCCACCCGGCTTTGCTCAAAGTCGACGATGACTAGGGGCTCCCCCATTCCCGCCAGCTCGCGCGCAATGCTTTCACCGATGCGGCCAGCGCCGACGATGACAAAATGATTGTGCATGCGGCTTACGTCGCGCATTATTCTCCGCTCCTTAAAATAGCCTAAATCTGTTTCCAAAAAATAAGAAACAAAGATGGAGAGACTAAACAGCCAAATTCCGGTACCGAAGACGATGATCAGGGTGGTGAAGACAATCTGTTCGGGCCCTCTCGGAGTCAGCCGGGAATCACTGACGGTCGACATGATGGCGATGGTGAAGTAAATCGACAGCACCCAACTGGCATGGTAGACCCAGTGAAATCCCAGAACCCCTATAGTCAGGACCGCCGCAATGAGGGTCATAGCCCATTTTACTCGTGTAGAAACGTGCGCGGCCCCCCTCCATCGCCATAGTGGAATCCATTCCCTATGGCCGATTCTGGCCTGTGAGCCCTTAGGCCTGTCTGCGTCATCGTAGCACAGTCTTTGGTCCTGAACCAGACGCCAGGGCTGGGCCCCAAGCCCTGGCGGGCAGCCGCCACCCGCACAGCCACCCTATGGTATAGTTAACCCGTGAAATTTTCAGGATGCAGGAGGGAGACGGGTGTCAAAAAATTTACCATGGCTTTACGCCAACCGGGCCCTGCGAAGCTTTGCGACCGCATTTTTGACCGTGGTGTTTCCTTTATATCTCGCTGTGTCGGGTTACTCAGCGGCGCGCATTGGCTTGGTCCTGACACTGTCCGGAGTGGTCAGCGTGGGACTTTTGGCTGGCGTGGGGATCTTCGCAGATAAAGTAGGGCGCAAGCGCGCCATTATCATTTTGAGTGTGCTCTCTTTGTTGGGCGGCTTGGCGATGGCGGCGTCCACAGCGTTTTGGCTCATTGTGCTGTCGTCTGGGCTGGGTGGTGTAGGAAAAGGAGGGGGCGCTGGCAGCGGGGGATCCTGGGGTCCGCTGTTTCCGGCGGAACAGCCGCTTCTGGCTGAGGCCGCGTCTTCTGAAAACCGCACGAAGGTGTTTGGCCGAATTTCTTTTGTGGGAGTGATGGCGGGAGCTGTGGGGTCCTTGGTCGCAGTGGTGCCTGAGTGGCTTCACCGAAATGGCTGGACATGGAATGCCGGCTATCATCTTTTGTTCGCTTTCAGCGCCTTCCTGTCTTTGCTGATGATTCTCGTCGCTATGCCTATTCGGGAAACACCGGCGACCTTGGCTGCGGAGTCGGGAGAGGCCCCGCCCATCAGCGTCAGGAGTCTCACGGGACGTCTAGGCCTGACCAACGCCCTAAACGGACTGGGATTTGGATTTTTAGGACCTCTGCTCACCTATTGGTTTTACCGGCGCTACGGCGCCGGGCCCGCCGAGCTGGGCGTCCTCTACACCATTATCAATTTGGCCACAGCCCTCCCTTACCTGCTGGCTTCGCAGGTGGCGCGGTGGCTGGGTGCAGTGAAGGCCGTCACCTTCACCCGGATTCTGAGCATTGTCTCATTGCTGTTGATGGCGTTTATGCCGGTCTTTTGGGCCGCTGGGCTATTATATCTTCTCCGGATGGTGTTCAATTCCTTTGGCATGCCCGCTAGACAGTCCTTTGCGATGGGGGTCTCTGACCGCCGCTACCGCAGCCGTGTGGCGGCATTCAGCAATCTCCCGTCTCAACTGACGGCGATGATTTCCCCCGTCATAGGCGGTGACGCCATGGAAACAATGCTGGACTTTCCGATTTATGGAGCCGCATTCTTCATGATGCTGAATGTGGCCGCATACTATTTGGCATTCAGGAATATTGCTCCTCCGGAAGAGAGGAATCGGCGAAAACCCTCTGGGCCATCCCATTCGCTGGCGCCCTGACTCTATCGCTTGCAAGAGGCATAGGCCAAGGTTGGATCGCACGACGCGTTTGGCTATACTGAGACCACCGTTTTTGCGGAATTTGAAGGGAGTGTTGGCCACGTCCCAACCTATTGCCATATTTGATTCCGGGGAAGGCGGCCTGACTGTTCTCAAACGCGCCGTGGCTCTTTATCCCGGGGAGGATTTTATTTATGGCGCGGATTCGGTGCACTTTCCCTATGGCTCGCGGTCTTTGGAGGATGTGCAGCGGTTGTTCTTGCGATTTCTTGATTTTTTTCTGGCCGAACAGGTCAAAGCGGTCGTCATCGCGTGCAACACGGCGACAGCGGCAGCCCTGGATGCCGCCCGGAGAATATCCCCCGTCCCGGTCATCGGAGTTGTGGAACCGGGAGCCCGGAAAGCGGCGGCCGTGTCGCGCAACCGCCACATCGCCGTCCTGTCCACCTACGCCACCTATAAGTCCGGGGTCTACCTCCGGGCCATCACGGCCAGCAATCAGGCGGCCCAAGTTGTGCAGCACCCGTGTCCGGCGCTGGTGACGATGGCCGAGGCCGGAGCAACCGATACGGAACAGGCCCGCATGGCGGTGCGGGCCTGCTTGACGACGGTATTTGCGTACGGTGTGGATACTGTCGTCCTAGGGTGTACGCACTTTCCCCACATGGAGCGGATTTTTTATGAAGAAATTGCAAACCGGGCCCAGATCGTTGACCCCGGATACGAAACAGCCAAACAGCTAGAGGATGTTCTGGGCCCTCTGAACCGTGAACCGGGCGGGACTCTGCGCTTTTACACCACAGGACTTCCCGCGGAATTCAACCGGATTGCGGCCATTTTGTGGCCGGAATCCCCCGTTCAGGCTGCGCCGCTGATCTGGCAGCCCGGCCGCTACCTGGCCGAGACGCCTTAGGACGACTCGGGCGGCGGATATCAGACGACCCGTGAATCATGATTGGCCCAGAATTTTTCGCGCAATACGTGCTTCATAATTTTTCCTGTGCCGGTTTTGGGAAGGGAGGATGCGACTTCCCAAGACCGGGGCACTTCGAATCCTCCCAAGCGGGTCCGGCAAAAGGCCTCTAGGCTTTCTGGGGTGAGGGATTTCCCCTCTTTGGGCACGACGACCGCATGGGGAATCTCTCCCCATTTGGCGTCGGGGATACCTACGACAGCGACCTCCAGAACATCGGGGTGGGCGTAGAGAATCTCTTCCACATGCAGGCTCGAAATATTTTCACCGCCTGAAATGATCACGTCTTTTTTGCGGTCCACAATATTGATGTATCCTTCGGCGTCAATGACGGCGATATCTCCCGTGACAAACCAGCCGTTGAGAAAAGCTTTGGCAGTTTCTTCCGGGCGGTTCCAGTATCCTTTCATAACACTGTCCGACCTGACAGCGAGCTCTCCGGAATGCTGCCCGTCATGGGGCAATGCGTTCCCGGCATTGTCAAGGATTTCCACCTCAATGCCCACCGCCGGCAATCCCGTCAATGCCTGCAGCCTATCCTGGTCCTCACGCGGGAGAGATTTCAGCGGCTGCTTGACGTAGGCGACAGAGACAATGGGACAGGTTTCGGTGAGACCGTAACCGACAATGCACTCGCACCCCAGCCGCTGGCGGCCCTCTTCAATCAGGGGATAGGCTGTGGCGGCGCCGCCCAGGATAATCTGCTGCAGACTCGAGAAATCGTACCGGGCCATCGCCGGAGAATTCAGCAGGGCGGTGAGCATGGTAGGGACCAACAGCGCGTGGGTGGAACGGTATCGCTCCACAGCCTGCCCGAACAGTTCCGGATCAAAACGCGGCACCACGACTTGGGTGGCCCCAATCGCGACAAGATAATGGGGCGAGCCCCAGGCATTAACATGAAAAAGCGGGACGGTGCCGACAATTTGCACAACGTCATCAGTCAGCTGCAAAGTGGCCAGTATGCTCATGGCATGCGCATACAAATTGCGGTACGTCATCATCACGCCCTTCGGCGCGCCTGTTGTGCCTGACGTGTAAAAAAGCTCGGCCACGTCGTTTTCGTCGATGGCGGGCACGTCCGGAGGAACAGCCGGTTCTTCCGCAAGCTTGGAATCATAGGTCGGATAATCAACGCCCTCAACCGAATCCTCCATGAGCCAGACCTCTCGAATACTGGGACAGCGGTCTGCCACCGATTGCCAGACCGGAAGCAGCACGGTGGACACAACCAGAACTTTGGGAGCCGCATCGTTCAGAATAAAAGCGATTTCATCGGCATGCAGGCGAACATTAAGGCAGAGCAGCACAGCCCCAATTTGCGGAATGCCGTAATACCCCTCAATCATGCGGTGGCAATTGAGGGCCAGGTAGGCCACCCGGTCTCCCTGGCTGACCCCAGCATGCACCAGCGCCCATGACAACTGGTTGACCCGGCCTTCGAATTCGTCGTAACTTTCATCATAGCCGCCGCACACGACGGCGGTCTTTTGAGGATAAAGGCTCTGCGCCCGGTGAAGAAAGCGTATGGGCAACATCGGCAGTTGCATAATCAGCCTCCTTAGGCTTGTATCCAGTGTGGTGAATCCCCAGCGATTTCATTATACGAATTATTCTGCCAGAAGCGTGGCCGCAAAGAATTTTATTCCGGGACCCGCTAAGAAACCGGAACCTCACGGATTTCCGGTATATTTTTTGGACATGCTTGATACACATACTATGTAGGGGTACCATACATTATGGAGGGAGGCGGTTTCATGTACTTGTACCTTGAACAGAAAGACAATTTAATGGGGCGTCTCAAACGCGTTGAAGGACAGGTCAAAGGCGTGATGCGCATGATTGAAGAAGGCCGCTACTGTCCGGATATCCTCCAGCAGATCGCCGCCATGTCGGGGGCCATGGATGAGGTGTCTCTGATTCTTCTGCAAAGCCACATCACCGGCTGCGTGTCCGATGCCATCCAGAGTCAAAGCGGCGAGGAATCTATTCAGGAACTTATGGCGCTGATACGCAAGGTTGTCAAGCGGTAGAAAGAGGCGAAAAGCATGGCTCAGCAAGATCCCGTGACCTCCCAGGATAAGATTACCCTAGACATAGGGGGGATGACGTGCGCGAGTTGCTCACTGCGGATTGAAAAGGAACTCAGCCACCTCCCCGGAGTAGGTCAGGCGGAGGTGAACTTGGCCCTGGAAAAAGCCAACATTGTCTTTGATCCCCGGCTGATTACACCCCAGCAGTTTGTCGAGGCCGTGACAGGGATAGGCTACCAGGTGCGTCAGGAAACTTACCGGGTGGCCGTTGACGGTCTGGACGAGGCGCCTGTCAAGGCGCGCTTTGAAGAGGAGGCAGCGACAACCGAGGGCGTCTACAAGGTGATCACCAATGCTGCGACCGGCACAGCCACCCTGACCGTGCTGCAGGGGCTTGGGGACATTCACAAGATTGTCGAAAGCTTGGGACAGAAAGGCTTCGCCGTCTCGCTGCTGACGGACCAGGCTCAAGATCCCAAGGAGTTGGAACGGCGGACCGCCCTGCGCCGCCTGGTGTTTTCCGCGGTCCTGACCGTTCCTCTGTGGATGGCTATGGTCAAAATGTTTTTTCATGCCGGCCCCGTCTGGATCACAAATCCGTGGCTGGAATTCACTCTAGCGACAATTGTGCAGTGGGGCCCGGGATGGTCCTTCACTCGGCGAGCCTATCAGAATATCCGCCATGGCAATGCCAACATGGACGTGCTGGTCGCCTTGGGCACCCTGTCTGCGTGGAGCTTTTCCACTTACAACGTGTTTGTGCGCGGGCCGCTGTTCTTTGATTCATCGGCCACGGTTATTACCCTGATTTTAGTGGGAAAATATCTGGAAGCGGTGGCTAAGGGCCGGACCAGCTTGGCTATTCAAGAAATGCTGGCTCTGCGTCCCACGACCAGCCAGGTGCGCCAGGCTGACGGGTCGTACGCGGCCACGGATGTTGAGAACATTCAGGTGGGAGAGCAGATTCAGATTCGTCCCGGAGACAGGATTCCTGTCGACGGAATTATTGTCGAGGGCCGCGGCTTGATTGATGAATCGCTATTGACAGGGGAGCCTGAACGGCAAAGCCTAGAACCGGGCAGCAAGGTAAGCGCCGGCACCGTGCACGAAGGAGACCGCGCCTTTATCATGGAAGCGCGCGAAGTGGGGCAGGACACCATGCTGGCGCAAATCGTCCGCACGGTGGAGGAGGCGCAGGCGGGCAAAGCGCCGATTCAGCGGTTTGCGGACCGGGTTAGCAATGTCTTTGTGCCCACTGTTGTCGGTTTTGCCGTGCTGACCTTTGTAATGACCGGCGGCATCACCGGCCACTGGACCCCCGCCTTGCTGCATGCTGTGGCGGTGCTGGTCGTAGCGTGTCCTTGCGCGCTGGGACTGGCTACCCCGACAGCTGTCATGGTCGGATCGGGGATCGGCGCGCGGCACGGAATTTTGTACCGCAACGGAGAAGCTCTCGAGCGCGTCAGCCAGGTTACCCGCCTAGCCATGGACAAAACCGGAACCTTGACCGAAGGCCGGCCGCGGGTGGTCAAAGTGTTTCCGCGTGACGGATCCTCAGAGGAGTCGGTTTTGACTTACGCGGCGAGCGTGGAGGCCGAGGCCAACCATCCCCTGAGCCGGGCCATCATCCTGGGGGCGAAGGGATATGCCGTGGCCGCAGCCGAAGGGGTCTACAGCGAGGAAGGCCGGGGGGTAGTGGGCGAGGCTGCCGATGGCTCAGGCACGATTACCGTGGGCAGTGAGGCTTTGCTTCGCGATTATGGCGTGGCGTGGCCTGAGTCGTGGCCGGATTCCGCCATCGGCGACATGATGGGGAGAGGGGCCACGGTGGTGTATGTCGGAGTTCAAGATCGCTTGCTGGGGGCGATTGCGATTGCCGACCAGCTGCGTGACGATGCTGCGCAGTCCGTCAAGCGCCTGCAGCAGGCCGGCTACCGTGTCAGCATGCTCACCGGCGACCGGCTGGCTTCCGCCGAGGCTATTGCCCGGCAGGTCGGCATCCAAGACGTTCATGCCGAGCTCTCTCCCGTGGACAAAGCCCACATTATCAGCCAGTGGCAGAAGGACGGGGAAAAAGTCGCGATGGTGGGCGACGGAGTCAATGACGCGCCC
>DAHWJO010000086.1:0-14029 GCA_027344105.1 Sulfobacillus sp. | reverse complement strand
AAAAGGCTGAGACCACAGTACGGTGATGAGGGGGAATTGGTGAGCTTCGGCTGCTGCGATAGCCTCGTCCGGCAAAATGACCATGTAAGGGCCGAGAGCACACAACAACCCTGCCACCTGTTGCTGGTCCAAACGCTCAATGAGCCGGGGCCACTTGGGATAACCGCTCAGTTGCTGGCCTGTCGTCAGAATCAGCATATGAGCATCGGCCCGTGGACTCATGTCAGACAGATCGATCACGTGTGCCAATTTTACCAAGCGACTAAGTCCTTGCTGCCCGGCAATGACCTTGCAGGCACTCAGATCGGGCAGATCCAGGCAATTCGCCACGGTCACCATGAGCAATCCTCCCATTTTACGATCTATCCAAGTTGCACAGAACGTCTAGCATAGACGTTATGTTTTGCCCATAGGACGTGCGCCCACTCCTGATTACACTACACTTAGCGGGTCACTGCTTTGCTTAGGCGGTAGTTCTACACTGAGCAGAACAGCGTCCTCTCATCGCTGTTGCGCGTGGCACGGCTTGGTAGGAATGGCCTGGGGATGTTTTATCGCGTCCCTTGAGGTGCTCCTGCCATGTCCTGCGCTTACAGTGGTGAGTAGAAGGGCAATGACGTTGGCGGACACGCTATCCTCCGTCCCGTGCCCATCTGCAAGACAGTGCGATTGGCCACCCGTACGGGCGATTGTGATGAGTTGAAAAGAAAGGGAAGAGATGAATGTATATTCCATCATCATTCGCGATGGGAACCACTGCGCAGATGGTGCAGTTTGTGCGGAATAACAGTTTCGGGATCCTGTTTTCCTACATTGGTCAGCCCATGGCTACCCACCTGCCTTTTATCATTGAAGAATCTCCGGGACGCCTTCCAATTTTGCGAGGCCATTTTGCCAAAGCCAATCCGCATTGGCGGCGACTTTGGGAAACGGAGGTCTTGGTGGTCTTTTCCGGACCGCATTCCTACATTTCTCCCACGTGGTACCAGAGGGCTCCAGCAGTGCCCACATGGAACTACGCAACCGTGCATATCAGAGGACGCTGCACTATGCTTACGGACACCTCGGAGCTCCACATCCTCCTGACGCAGATGATGCATTTCTATGAACCTGATGCGGCTGTGGACGACTTCCCTGACAGCGGCTTTTATGCCAAGATGGCTCAGGCTGCAGTGGGATTCAACATCGAAATTACCCAAATGGACGGGGCACTAAAAATGAGCCAAAACCGGTCGGCGGAAGATGTCCAAGGCGTAATGCAACAACTGCGGCGGTCGCCGCGTCAGGTGGATCATGAGGTGGCTGAATTAATGGACAGGGAGTTACACCATAGGTAGCAGTAAAGTGGCGATTAGTGTATCAGGATGGCTATAAAGAACACGATGACTGTTGTTCAGGTTGCCAAGATATTAGAGGTGACGGTGAAAATCGTCCAGTGCCAGGATCGCGAAGGTCGTTTGAAGCCGGCGGGTCGCGTATGGCCGTGTGAGTAGCAGAGTCAACGCTCCGATCAGAAAAAACAGCGTCGTGCTCTGGAGGAGTTTGGCGTGGCACCGGACTCGCCCATGTCGAGATTGTCGAAGAAGTGGGCGGCGGCATGAACTTTGGCCGTAAAGAATTTCTGGCGTTGATGGATGCCGTCGATGCCGGGCAGGTCGACACCCTGATTGTGGCATATCGCTCGGCTCACACGGTTTGTCTACGAATGGTTCGCACATTGTTGTCAGCAGCATGCTTGTGAGATTAACTTTAAACAAGCGGCCGGGACGACGCGGATGGTCTGGAATTGGGTGCTGGATGCATTGTAGCATTCGAAGACTCTCCGTTCTGATGGACTTATCTAAGTCTGATGATCACTGATCAACTCGGGCCATCTTCTTGCTTCATCATGCCATCGCTTCTTAGGGCTAGCGCCGGTCGTCCACGGGAGGGCGCCCCACAAGCTGTCACCGAGCAGGTCTGCTGTTAGGCAGACCTCGGTGACAGCCGTCCATCGAACTCTCAGCCACTGTGCACATTGATCGTCGCGTTGACATCGCGGTCATGCTGCATACCACAGGCAGGGCACGTCCAGTCCCGCACGGAGAGCGGCATTTTCGGCATTTGGTATCCACAGGCGGAACACCTTTTGCTACTGCAGTCTGTGGTCACTTTTGTATATCCATAGGATATCGCCATGCCCCTAGCGTGTAAGTAGCAAAGATTCGCCTAACGGCGCGCGCCTGATATCCGCATAGCTGAAGCAAGGGGTTTTACGGCGCGTTTGATAATCCGCAATTCCTGGGGCCAAGTTGTCACTGCTTCTCTTTTAGCGACCGATACAGTGCCCATACTTCTTGTGTGTGCTCCCCTAAATGCGGAGGGGATGTGCGGGGCATGGAACCGGACCCGGAAAAAGTCCATGGCAGAGTAATTTGCGGGATTCCCTCTAGCACACTGACGACTGAATGGGGCAAGGTTTGCCGCCAGGCCAGGGCCTCTGGCAGTGTGCGCACAGGGCCGGCGGGCACTTGGCGGGCATCAAGCGCGGCGGTCCACTGGGATACTGCGCGCTGCCCGAGAACTTCTTGCAGGACATCGTGCAGACTGTCCCGGTTCTTGACACGGTCCGGATTGGTTCGGTACCGCGGGTCTTGCGCCCACTCGGGATGTCCTAAAGTTTCGGATAGGGAACGGAACTGGAGATCGTTGCCCACAGCGATAGCCAGATAGCCGTCTGCAGCCTCGAATAGTTCGTAGGGGGAGAGCTGGGGATGGGCGTTGCCCCACCGGCCGGGAGGCGTGCCGGTCACTAAATGGGCCAACCCCACATTGGCCCACCAGGCAACCTGGGCATCGAATAAGGAGACATCGAGATGCTGTCCTTCCCCAGTGCGCTCCCGCATCAAGAGGGCGGATAAAATTCCTGACAGCAGGAAGAGGCCCGCGGTAATATCAGCGACGGCGATTCCGACTTTGTACGGGGGACCTTCTTGGGGTCCCGTCAGAGACATGATTCCAGCCCCCGCCTGCATCACAAAGTCGTAGCCGGGCCGATCATCTCCTTCAGGATAACCCCGCAAGGTGGCTGTTACCAAGCGGGGGTTGTCACGGCGCAGATCCGCCAAGGCCAACCCGTAGCGCGCCATGGTGCCGGGTTTAAAGTTCTCCACGACCACATCTGCCCACCCAGTGGCTAATGTGCGCACCAGCTCTTGGCCAGCCGGATCAGTTAAATCCACGGTGCACGACTTTTTGTTGCGGTTGGCACTCAGAAAGTACGCCGATTCTTCCGCTAGAAAGGGCGGGCCCCACTGCCGTGTCTCATCGCCAGTGCCCGGGCGCTCGATTTTGATGATTTCCGCCCCCAAGTCGCCCAAGGCCATCGTGGCGTAGGGAGCCGCCAGGACCCGCGAAAGATCAAGCACGCGGATGCCGGCCAAGCTTCCGCCTATCTGGTCCATAGCCACTCGCGCACTCCTCCTGGGCAATGGATTTCGCCCCGTGGCGCGTACAGTATCTTGTTTTGGGGAATCCCCGGCAAACCAGTCACATGACCACTCCTTATTGTGCTTCAGAGTTTGCGGGTGCTGCCGGTTCCTTGTCAAGCTGGCGCGCTTGGCGGGCTGCCGATGAAAGATAGTACACCAGGAACCCGATGACGATGATGGCGGCTGTGGCCAGCATCACCTCATAGTTAATATACCAGGGAGCAGACGGCGTCGTGGGACGCGCCAGATTGACAATCATGGCGATGCCGTAAATGAGTGCCAGGATATTAATCGGCCAAGCCCATGCCTTCAGGTCAAACAGGCGGTCTGCTTTGACGCCACGGCTGCGCGCGATCAAAGCCCCGAGCATGATCATTTGGAATGCCAGATAAATTCCCACGACCGCAAAGCTGGTCAGAATAGACTCGAACCGTGCCGAAAGGCTTAGCAGAAGGGCGACTGCGGCTGAGAGCCATAAGGCGTTGGTGGGGGTGTGGTACTTGGAGGATACATGACTGAGAAATCGGTGAAAGGGAATAACCCGGTCCCGGGCGTACGAGTAAAAGACCCGGGTGGCTGCCGCTTCCACGGCGGCGCCGCAAGATAAAAAGGCGATAATTACGACCCACAAAAATATTTTGGAGGAGGTCGCGCCGATAGTGGCGGACAAAATATACGTGACGGGATTCGGAGTCTTTGCTGCATTCATCGCAAGGGCCATGTCAGGGGTAGCGTGCAGGAAGGCGAAGACGGCAAACATTGTGGTCGCCCCTCCTGCCAGCAAAGCCCAAATCATGGCCTTAGGGACACGGCGGCGGGGATCAATGACTTCCTCCGCAACATCCGCAGCGGATTCAAATCCATAAAAGATAAATCCCGAAAAGAGCAGGGCCAGAAGGAATGCCGGCCAGTAGCTATGATGCCCCTGCACGCCCATCGTCGTATTGACAATCGCAGCCGGCTGGTGTGGGAAGAACAGCAGGATGATGCCGATGCCGAGGGTGCCCAAGACTTCCATGGCCACGCCGATGTTAATCAATATGGACAATCTGGTAATCCCCAGCATATTGATCAGGGTTTGAATTACGATCATCACTAAAGTGATCAAGACCAGTTGGGACTGTGTCCCGGCCATCCCCAGGGCCGAAGCGATATACGGGGCGCCGCCGTAGTCCACGGCGGTAATGGTGATGAGCAGAGCCCATCCATAGAACCAGCCGACAAACCACCCGTAGCCCCCTCCCATCAAGCGGCGGGCCCATTGGTACAGCGCTCCTGCTAGAGGATACTTCGCGGCCAGCTCGGAAAAGATCAGGACGACGAGAAGCTGTCCCGCGACGACAATGGGAATCCCCCAGAAAAATGCGGGACCGCCGGTTTGCAGTCCAAAAGCAAACAGGGAATAGAATCCTACGACGGGTGACAAATATGTGAAAGCGACACCAAAATTGGAAAAGAATTTCAACGTGCGCTGCAACTCTTGCTTGTAGCCAAACTGTTCCAAGTGCTTTTGGTCCAAATCGATCTGATTCTGGTTCGTCTCCATGTGGCCACCTCTTTCCTCATAGTGGATATTCAATCAGACACGCCGTGCAAAGAATTGTATGTGGGGAAGGATGCCCGCGGGCTGTGCCTGTTTAGAACGGGACCACAGTCATTGTCCCCTCAGGACGTCGCGTTCCCCGCATGGAACTCGGTCTAAAATCGGCAGATGAAATAGCAAAAGCTGCACCGGCGCGCTCCTACACCGTTTCACTATTTCGTTAGACGCTATATTCGGCCAATAGTATAGAAAGTCCTTTAGGTTTTGTGCACTATTGGCGAAGGTGATTTAGGCGAGATGCACTGAGATTCTGGAGTGCTGAAGCGGCCGGGATCTCGTGAATGCTGTCTGCACAAGGTGCGGATTGAATTAAGGACAGAACTGCGTCCGTGCCAATCTAGCTGTTTAGGCGGCTTTGGCGCCACGCCCAGACCATGTACAGTTCGTTTAGCCAGCGCTTGCTTAAGGGGCGGTGCAGATGCTGCTCGAGCTGGGTCATGCGGTAGTGTAGAGTGTTTCGGTGAATATGCAGGGTTTCGGCGGTCGCCTGGATTTGCCCGTGATGGCACACGAGGGCGCTGAGGGTTTCCTGAAGCACCGCATCTTGCAGCTTGCCCCACGTCAGTGTCCAATAGGATTCCATCAGGTCCGCGGGCAGGTTTGTAATGATGCGGGGGAAGAGCAGGTGGTCGAGAGGTGTCAACGTTCCGGCCGGAGCCAGGGGCAAGACGTTGGCGACGGTTGTGTAGACTTGACCTAGTTCCGTCGCTGCAATGGCATCAGTGGCAATTCCTGCGCTGCCGGGAAACTGTTCAAAAAATGGCCGGAGAATGGGGAGGGCTGCGGCTTGCGGATCGGTGCGCAGCACCACGACTACGGCATCGTCTACGGTCGTAATGAGGGGGGTGAACTGCTCCAGCAGCTTGCGGAGCAGATCTTCCGCAGCCGTCACCCGCTCAATCCACCGGGACGGAGTCGTGTGGTCGGACTCGGACGCCAGTTTTATCACCAGCAATGCGTGCGGGCGGTCAAAGTGAAATCCCAGCAGGTAGGCCCGGTCGCGCAAACTTTGGTCGTCAACGAATTCGTGCCGCAGCACCATGTGCAGAAAAGACGATTGGAGTTTCGCCTCGGTGCGCGCGGCGACTTGTTCGCGCAGCAAGTACAGGCCGAGCACCAGCGCGATATATTCCATTAAGGGAGTCAGCCCGCTGTCGAGGGGAACTGCCAGGTAATAGCGGCTGGGCAGTCCTGCCGGTATGGGAATACTTTGTGACGGCGCCTCGAGCTGGCCGGCGGCGGCCATGACTTCCCCGTCGCCATCCAATAGGTGCAGCGGCGCCGCAATAATCCTGGACAGCGTGCGGAGCAGGTCTGAAAGGCTGCGTGCGGATAAGGCGGCCTGCACAATGAGTGTCTGCCAGCGGCTGAACTGTTCCACCAGGTTCCGCTGCTCTTCGATAATCAGGAGGTGTATGGACTCGGTGATTTGTATGAAGGGAATCTCCCAAGGCAGGCGGATGATGGGGAACTGGCGGGCGTTCGCTTCCGCCAGAGCTTCAGCTGGCAGAGACGGTGTGTACCGGCCCAGGGCGATGCAAAAAGCGGCGACTTGGTGGTCATCGAGCTGCTGCACCAGACTGACCCATTCGTCAGGTTCCGCGCTCCGCCCGTGGCCGGTGCTCAGGATGATCAGACCAGGACGCACCCAGGGAGTGATTTCGGGAATATCAATCACATGGACGCCACTGACCGTCCGGGCCATTCCGGGAGCCCCAGCTAAAATCTCGGCACCAACCAAAGCGGGCAAAGAGAGACACGAATTGACCGTCGTCATTGCAACGCCTCCTCAACAATCATCTTGCACAAATTTTCTACTGGAAAGTGGCGTATTGAACAAAGGATATTTTCATGGTCACCGAGAATCTTAACACATCGTCAGAAATAGGCGATATATTCAAATACTAATTCCGGGGTTTCCCAGCGAGTGTTCTCACGGCGTTTGACAAATGCTTCTGGTGTGGCCGGCAAGACTGCCAGCCATCTAGAATTAGGCAAAACGGCTGGTTGCGATTATTCTGACAGCCGTACGCTGGCGGTGTTGGACTAGTGTATGGCGATGCCTTGACTGGCGGTGGCAGAAAGGAAGTCTATGATGCCGTCCTACTATGATCCAGTCCCCGAAAATGTGATGCCGCGGTTTGCCGGGCTGGCAACTTTTATGAACATGGCGCCGCTGCAAGCGGGAGAAACGCCAGATATTGTCGTGGTGGGAGCGCCATTTGACGGCGGCACGACCATGCGGCCGGGAGCCCGAATGGGACCGCGCGCTCTGCGCGAAGCGTCGCACGGCTTATACCCGTACCACCGCGTCCACCGTCATAAGCTTACCGATCGTGTGTCAGTGGCGGATGGGGGCGACCTGTTTGTGGTGGCCACGGATATTGTCCAAACCCTTGAACACATGACGCGGCAGTTGCGGATTTTAGGCGAACGCAGCAGGATTCTCATGATGGGCGGTGACCATTCTGTCACGCTGGCGCCCCTGCGGGCGGCACGGGAGCGTTACGGGCAGCCCTTGGCGCTTATTCACCTCGATGCTCACAGCGACCTCTGGGACACCATGTGGGGAGGACCTTACAATCACGCCACGGTGTTCCGGAGAGCCGTTGAGGAAGGGTTGATTGATCCGGCCCACAGCATCCAAGTCGGGATGCGCGGCAGCCTGGAAGAAGCTGCAGAAGACCAATTCGGAGACGAGCTGGGTATTGTCCAAATCTCTACAGACCAGTGGTTGGATCAGGGCAATGAGCGTGTGCAAGCAGCCATTGCACAAAGAGTCGGCCAGTGGCCTGCATATGTGTCCGTTGACATTGACGTGGTCGACCCAGCTTTCGCGTGTGGGACGGGCACGCCGGAAGCGGGAGGGCCGTCGAGTTACACGGTGCTGTCGCTGCTCCGCTTACTGCCCTCTCTAGTGGTGGGCGCGGATGTGGTGGAGCTGGCGCCGGACCTCGATGTGACGCGCAATTCTGCGCTGTTTGCGGCCAGTGTGGCGTATGAGCTGCTGTTCCTCCTCGCCCACGGGGCAGGATATTGAACGGCAGCGGGCGAAGACAAGACAACGATTAAGGAAGGGACGGATTTCATGAGGGCATCTAACGAGCAAGTCATCAGCGAGTCGGCCCGGATTCTCGGCTATATTGAGGCCGCCGAGCTGAGTACGGAGGAACAAGACCGCATTGTGGCCGATTCCTTGGAAAATTTCCCTCTATATGTCACTGAGGCAATCCTGAAGAGCCGCAAATCTTATTCGGATGACGTGTCTGTGGCAGAATGGTCGGATGAGGCAGCCGTGCTTCGGGATATCCATGGACAAGAATATATCGACTGTCTGGGTGGATATGGAGTGTATCTGCTGGGCCACCGCCACCCCCGGGTAGTGCAGGCCGTGAGGCGCCAGTTGGACAGGCAGGCCTTGCACAGCCAGGAACTGATTGACCCTCTGCGCGGGTATCTGTCCAAACTGGTAGCGATGATTACTCCAGGTGATCTGCGCCATTCCTATCTGGTGAGCTCTGGGACTGAAGCCAACGAAATGGCGCTCAAACTGGCGCGCCTGGCGACGGGCAAGAAAGGGTTCATTGCTACAGAGAAAGGATTTCACGGCAAGACGATGGGATCACTTTCGGCGACGGGCAAGGGACTTTTTCGTCAGCCCTACCTGCCTTTGGTGCCTGGCTTCCAGCACGTGCCCTATGGAGATGCGGCCGCTGTTGAAGAAGCCATCCGCGAGCTGGTACTGACGGGCGAAACCGTTGCTGGTGTCATTGTTGAACCCATTCAGGGCGAAGGGGGCGTCAATATTCCGCCTGCCACTTACTTGCCCGACCTGCGCAAGATCTGCGACCGCTACGAGTGCTTGCTAATCGTGGATGAGGTGCAGACCGGAATGGGCCGCACGGGCAAGCTCTTTGGCGTTGACCACGTCGGGGTCACGCCGGACATCATGACCCTGGGGAAAGCCTTTGGGGGAGGGGTGGCCCCGATTGCAGCGATGGTGGCCCAGCCTAAATGGTGGAGCAAGATGGAAGACAATCCCTTTATCCTCGGCTCATCCACATTTGGAGGCAATCCAATGGTGGCGTCCGCCGCTATTGCCGCCATCAACGTGATTATCAGCGAAGATGTTCCGGGCATTGCCGCGGAAAAAGGTGCGTATTTCCTGCGCGGGCTGCAAGACATTCAAAGCCGCTACCCTGACTTGATGCGCGAAGCCCGGGGCCTGGGACTGCTGATGGGCATGGAGTTCGTCAATCACGAAACCGGCTATCAGGTGGCCCGCAGTCTCTTTGAGCGCAAGGTGCTGGTGGGCGGCACACTGAATAATGCGCAAGTCATCCGCATTGAGCCGCCCTACTCGATTAGTTACCCGCAAATCGACTATGTCCTGCAAGCATTGGACGAGACCTTAGCCGTCCCATCCTAGGCAGGATCCCCATCTATAAGGAGGTATGATATGAAGAGTCGCCAGCCACTCGGCTTGGATGCCAATGTGTTAGGCCGTTTTGACGCCATCGTCATGGCGATTGCGGGCAGTGCGCCCGCTTACTCGATTGCCGCGTCGACGGCCGTGCTCATTGGCGCCGTTGCCACGCAAGGGCCTGCTGCCCTGCTGTACTGCGGTATTCCCATGTTTGGCATTGTGTGGGCGTTCATGTATCTGGGGAAGATGCAGACCAATGCCGGGGCCAGCTATGCCTGGGTCGGGCGGTCCCTGCACCCCGCTTTGGGGTACATTGCTGGATGGGCCTTGCTGGTCGCATCCACCTTGTTTATGGTGGCTGGCTCGCTGCCGGCCGGTTCTGTGACTCTGGCCTTGTTCAATCCCGCATGGGGCAATAATGTGACGCTGGTGACCATTGTGGGAGGCTTGTGGTTTTTGGTGATGGCCGTCATGGTGTTGATCGGGATCCGCATTACCACCCGGGTGCAGTGGATGATGTCCGCTGTGGAAATGGCGATTTTGCTGCTGTTTGTCCTTTTAGCCATCATTCATTCCACCGTCGCGACCCACATTCCCTTTTCCTGGTCGTGGTTTTCCCTGACACGGTTTCATGGCCTCAGCGGTTTTGCCGCAGGGGGATTGGTGGCGGCCTTCTATTATTGGGGCTGGGATGTGAGCGCGAACCTGAACGAGGAAACCAAAGACCCCAAAAAACTGCCGGGTCAAGGCGGCGTGTATGGCGTCATCGTATTATTTCTGTTGTTTGAGTTTTTCACTGTGGCGACAAATATGACTCTGACGACCAAGGTGATTAACGCGAACAGCGGCGATGTGCTGTCCGTGCTCGGGCAGCAAATTTGGCCGGGAGTAGGCGGCACCCTGCTGGCATTCGCCGTCATGCTCTCCACGATTGCCACATTGGAGACGTCGCTAATCCAGGTGACGCGGTCACTGTTTGCCATGGGCCGCGACGGCACTTTGCCCAAAGTCTTCGGTTCCATCCACCCTCGCTGGCGCACGCCGTGGATTGCCAGCATTGTGGTGGGGGTCGTGTCACTGGTGCTCTTTGTTTTTTCCAATTTCGTCGGGTCGGTGAGCACGATCATGACGGACGCCATTAACGCCATCGGACTGCAGATTGCCATTTATTATGGGCTGGCGGGGTTGGCCGTTGTCGTGGCATACCGGGCGTGGCTGTTTCGATCCGTCGCCAACCTGGTGTTTATTGGGCTCTGGCCGCTCCTCGGGGCAATTTTCATGTTTTGGCTTCTGGTGCAGTCCATCGGCGGCCTCGGCGCGACGACCGTGATTATCGGCATGGGATCAATGGTCTTGGGCCTGATTCCTTTGGCTATATACTGGGCCAAGGGGAGGCCGTATTTCCTGCAGCGGCCCTTGCAGCCCATGGCCAGCGACATTCCAAATGATCCGGTGGAAATGGTTGACTGACGGGTTTCCCACAGAAGGGGCGCACGGTTCGTGATGCGCCGCCGTGCAAATTGACAACGGCATAACAAATTGAGGGGGAAACAATGACAGCACGCTGGGCACCTTTTACGAATATGAAGACACTGGCCGATGAGCCGGGGTTCGTTGTCGATCATGCGGACGGGGTTTACGTCTGGGATGAAGAGGGACGGCGCTACCTGGATGGGCATGCGGGGTTGTGGCTGGTGAATGTTGGCTACGGCCAGGAGTCGATTATCCGCGCGATGCAGGAGCAAACGGCCCAGTTGGCGTGGTTTCCATCGTTCGGAGGGACGGCCAACCGGCCTTCTTTGGAATTGTCGGAGCGTCTTGTTGATATCTTGGAGCCGGACGGCATGGCGTCTGTGTTTTTCAGCAACGATGGTTCGGAAGCCGTTGAAACGGCGCTGAAGATGGCGCGGCTGTATTGGATTGCGAAAGGGCAGCCCCGCAAGGTCAAGTTCGTAGGAAGGCAGTACGGATATCACGGGGTCACTTTCGGGGCGCTCTCGGTGGCCGGCATTACATCGAACCGGACCTTATTTGAACCGCTGCTGCCGTCTGTGGCCCACGGTCCCGCTCCCTACGCATCCCACTGCCCCTATCACGGTCCCGACAGTCCGTGTTCATGGGCGTGCGTGGCGGAGATGGAGCGCATTATCCAATTTGAGGATCCCTCCACAATCGCCGCGCTGATAGCTGAGCCGGTGCAGGCGGCAGGCGGCGTGATCATCCCGCCTCCCGGCTACGTGGAGAAACTACGTGAGCTGTGCCGGCGCTACGGCATCCTGTTTATCGCCGACGAAGTGGTGACCGCGTTTGGCCGTCTGGGGACATGGACCGGAAGCCGATATTACGGAATTCAGCCCGACCTGATGACGTTCGCCAAGGGGCTGACCTCCGGCTATATGCCTTTGGGGGCGACGGCTGTCTCCGCCGATGTGGTGAACACGATTCTGACACTGCCCGGAGAAGGGCCGGAATTCCGCCACGGGAATACCTACAGCGGGCATCCAGTAGCCTGCGCCGCAGCCTTGGCCAACCTGCAACTGCTCGAGGACGGGGCGTTGTTTGACAATGCTACAGCCATGGGCCGCCATCTTGGGCAGCGTCTGGAGGAGCTGGTGGCAAAATATCCGCAACGGCTCCGCTATCCCGGGTCGATTGGACTGCTCGGGCGCGTTGAAGTGATTGCCCGGAATACGGAACCTGCAGGGCACACAGCTCTCGTGATTGCCGCGGAAATGCGCAAGCGCGGCGTCATCATCCGCGTGGCGGGGGATATCTTGACATTCTCGCCTCCCTTAATCATTCAGGAAGGGGAAATCGACACGCTGACCAGGGCACTGGATGGGGTGTTGCAGGATCTGCCTCCTGGTGAAGTGTAACGGGTCCAGACCCAGAAGCGGGATCCATCTATTCGGCAAGGGGAAAGGAGTCCAAACAATGCAGTGGACATCATGGGTTAACGGGAAGTGGGCCGAGGGTGACAAGGCGGAAACCGGGGAGATCATCAATCCGGCGACGCAAGAAGTGGTCGCATCCCTGGCGGTTGCGGGAGAGCGCAGTGTCAACCAGGCGATTCAGACCGCCTGGGATGCCTTTCACGATGGGCGGTGGTCCCGCCTCGCCTACGGCGAGCGGGCCGCCTGTCTGTTCAAGCTGGCGGATTTAATCGAGAGCAAGCAGGCGGATTTTGTGCACTGGGAATCTGTCCAGTCAGGCAAGCCCGTCAAACTCGTGCAATACTCCGATATCCCATTCGGTCTGGATAATCTCCGCTATTTTGCCGGGGCCGGACGGGTATTGGAAGGGCAGGCCACAGCGGAGTACAACGGCCTGCATACGTCATGGATCCGCCGGGAGCCGCTTGGGGTGGTTGGAGCGATTGCGCCCTGGAATTACCCCCTGATGATGGCGCTGTGGAAAATTGCCCCGGCGCTGGCCGCTGGGAATACGGTCGTGCTGAAACCGGCTTCGCTGACCCCTCTGACGGCTTTGATGCTTGGACCTCTGGCGCAAGAAGCGGGCATTCCTGACGGCGTGCTGAACATTGTGGCAGGACCAGGCCGCGTGGTGGGAGATGCCTTGGTGCGCGACCCGCGGGTCGCGATGATCACCCTGACCGGAGACACGCAAACGGGAAGAACCATTATGGCGGCTGCTGCCGCCCGCGTGAAACGCCTGCACCTGGAACTGGGAGGCAAGGCTCCGGCTTTGGTCTTTGAAGATGCGGACCTGGACGCGGCCATTCAGGGAATTGCCGTGGCGGCCCTGGTCAACTCCGGACAGGACTGCACTGCAGCCACCCGGGCCTATGTCCATCACCGGCATTATGACCGATTTGTGGAAGGCGTGAAAGCGCTTTTTGAATCAGCGCGCCTCGGAAATCCCGAAGACATGCGCACCGACCTCGGCCCTGTCATCTCAGCCGCGCAGAGGCAGAAAGTCATGGGTTATATTGAGCAAGCCCGCACCATGGGAGCTCAGGTGGTGACGGGGGGACAGGCTGGGCCGCAACCGGCAGGATTTTATGTGGAGCCGACTGTGCTTTCCCACGTGGAACAGCACTGGCCCTGTGTCCAGGAAGAAATTTTTGGGCCGGTTCTGGTGGTCCTGCCATTCACGTCTGATCAGGAAGCACTGGCCCTGGCCAATGATGTGGATTACGGTTTGGCCTCCTCGGTGTGGACTACTCAGCTTGACCGGGGACTGGAGATGAGCCGTCAATTGCAGTTCGGCGAAGTGTGGCTGAATGACCACTTGCCCCTCACATCGGAGATGCCTCACGGGGGGGTCAAGCAGAGCGGATTCGGCCATGACTTGTCGCATTATGCGCTGGAAGACTTCTCGACGGTGAAACACGTCATGGCCGCGGTAAGACAAGACGCGGCGAAGCCGTGGCACTTTACGGTGCTGGGAGACGTGCCAGAATAACAGGCCACTTTGGGGATGCGGAAGAGAGCGGGAGTGCTTGAAAGGCCGGGGCTGCACTGCCGAACTGTGGCGGTGCGGCCCGGTTCGCTCTCTGCTTGCGGGTAC
>DAHWJO010000085.1:0-14304 GCA_027344105.1 Sulfobacillus sp. | reverse complement strand
GGGCTCAAGCAAAACGGCGCCCTTCTGCTTGGACGCCGCTCTCGGGCTTGAAGGCGAAGGCTTTGCCGACGTGCCTGCCCCCAGCGAGCAAGCCATCTCCCCGCGATCGCATGGGAAACTATGAAATGCAACCCGAGAACCGTCCCAGATCCGCACCCACACAAGAATGCGTTTACGGACCCACGAACTGCAAACACAGGCCGCCCGGGGCCACAACCATGTCCCCATCCATTATGTAGCCCTTGGCCGCCAAGACGGCACGCACGGCCTCCACGTCCTCAACTCTCAGCGCAATGTGGTCGGGCAGTTTCTCCGTTTCCACGGATCCCAGCCCGCCCCCGGGCGTCCCCGCCGCAAACACTGCCAGCGTCACCCCTCCCGGCAACGGGAACAGACGGCGCGCATTGCTGCCCTGGCGCGAAAGGCCCAGCACATCCGTCAAGAACACCGTCAGGGCATCCGCATCCGTGGTGCGCACGGCAATATGGTCAACCGGCCCGGCAATCATGGTGCCACCTTTGGCAGGGCCCCGAGAAATGCGGACACTTCGCCTTCAATGAGGCTGCGGTCAGGCCCCTGCCAGATCTTCTGGGCGTGGCGCCCTCCAGGTATTTGCTTGAGAATCTTGGGATCAGGGGCTGCCCGAAAGACGGCCAGAGTCTGTTCGTGCATCATTTCACTCTCGCTGACGATAAATAGTTTGGGAATCTCTCCCAGCTTGGCTGCTGTGAAATCGGGGACAGCAACGGTCGACCACGTCACGATCGCCAGAAAGTGCGCGGGATTCAATGCCGCCGCTCTCAGCACGGCCCCCCCGCCCCGGGATGCGCCCAGCGCTACCGCCTGGTATCCCTGCTGGTTCAGTTCTTTGGCGACCGCCAGAACATCCAGCTCTATGGCGTCGTCCCCTTCGGATCCTGAGGTCGACTTGCCGTATCCCCGGAAATTGGGAATCGCAACCGTGTAACCCGACTGGTTCAAAGTCTCCCCGTACTCCACAAAGCTGTCGCGGTCAAAGGCTTTGCCGTGGCACAAAATGACGCCAACCGGCCCCCCTGCCTTAAAGTACGCTTCGACCGCCCCGCCGTCTTCGGTGCGGACAATCCATTCATCCATCCTCTATCACCTCTTTGCAAATATTACCATACTGGGCGCAGCGGAGCATGCTGGCGCTCCACAGGATAAAAAAAGAAAGCAGCTCCGTGGTGGCGGGAAGCTGCTTCCAAGAATTAAAATTTTTTTCATCAGTTACTCGGCAACATCAAACCATTCCCTCATAACATCAAACCATTCTTCGAATTTCTCGTCGAGTTCGCGCGTTTCCTTTTCCATCTCATGCACCTCCTGGTAGAAGTTCCGCCGCTTGATGATGTCATTGTGCGCCCGCAGCCCGAAACGGGCTAGACGTTTGCCGCGAACGGCACATAAGACGGTGTGAACGCCACTACCCGGGTGCTGAGGTGCACCGCTTACAATGATAGCGGTGCTGGCCGGAACGCACGGCGGACATGGGCCATCACCCGGTCTGCCCACCATAATTCCTGGCCCCAACCCATGAACAGCAACCGCAGGGCCATCTGGGCCGGGGATTTCCTGCCCGCCCCCGTGATCTCGGACGCCAAATCTCCTGACACAATAGCGGCCAAGAGAGCCTGGGCTTTGCTTTGGTGCATATCCACGCCGTACGCCCATCCCATTTGCGACCCCCAGTCCAACAAAATCAGGACCAAAAGAGGAACGCCGACAGCCGGTGACAGTGGACCCGCCAATTGTCCGGTGGCCATCTCACCGACAATGCACGCCCGGTAATGGGCGCGCAGCAAGCTGACTTTGTGTTCGCGGACCGCATAGGGCACCGCGGCAACATCTTCCAGACTATGGACGGCGTATCCCTGAGCGCGGTAGAAGCTCCAAATCCTGGCGGTATCCGCTCGCGTAGCCATGAAGCGCGCAACACGTTCAAGAAGTGGCCAGCTGTCTGTAAAAATCCCGTGGCGCATGGCAGGATGCTGGATCATGCCCTTTCCCCCTCTTTGTGGTAGCATACGGCAAAAGGGTTCAGACCGTTCCCATTGGGCCCTTGCTCGAGGCACCGAAGAAAGGAGGCAGAATTATGGGTTTTGGACCCCACACCAGCGATCCCGAAAAAGGCGTCAAGGCTGTGCTGGATCTGGTCGACCTGCTCTACCCGGAGCACAGCACGGCCGCCTGCCAGCAGTGGCTGGCGAACGTCAGCCACGCCCTGCTGAGCGCACACGCCCCCCTGTCCTTTGAGACGATTTCACGCTTTCTTGCCAATCCTGATTTTCGCACCTTCATTTTGGGCCATGCGGATGTGCCAGACGCCATACGAAGCCCATGGGCTAGCTATTCCGGTCCTATCGATCCCCATGTTTTGGACCCCGACCTGGCTTGGCTGATTGCCGACCGCCTGGCGATTTCGCAAGATCCTGGACCAGAGGACCCGACCTAGGCTCCCGGGGGGAGAATCTGGGCGTGTCAACTGAGGCTCTTCAGAGCGGCGGCCAGGGCGTGGACATCTTCTGGCGTATTGAATATTGCGAAGGAGACGCGGACACCGCCATACTGATTAACCGGCTTGACTACAATATTGCGCTCCCAAAGCCGTTCCGCCAGGCCAGCCCCGTAACGCCGGGAATGCACGGTCAACAGAGCTGTCGGCCCGTATTCAGGTCTGGGGCAAGGGACCACCTCAAAGCCCGGAATATGGGCGATAGCATGAGCCGCCTGCATTGCCAAGCCCATTTGGTAGATGGCATGAGCCGCGAACCCCTCTTCCTCGAAATAATCCCAGGTGACAGACCACCCCACGACGCTGAGCCAGTCCCGGCTGCCATATTCCAGCCCCTGGCCCGTGCTGGCATCAAGCGGCCAGACGGGGGACTGGACAGCTTCCAAATCATGCGGGTCATAGTCGCCGTCCGCCGGCCACAGGGTAGCCAGTTCCTGCAGTCTGGTGTTCCGGACCCACAGCCCTGCCCAACCGGCAGGGGCCATCATCCATTTATGGCCGCAGAACACATAGTAATCCGCACCCGTTGCCAGGGGATTCACCGTAATGTTGCCGAGAGCCTGCGCCCCATCCACGAGAATGCGGGCATCAGGCGCCTGCCGCATCACCTTGGCCATCGCCTCCACGGGCAATTGCCACCCCGTGAGATAGGAGACATGGCTCACTGCCAGAAGGCGGGTGCGGGTGCTGAGCGCCTCCTCCAGCTGATCGGCCAGCCGGGCCGAGGCGTCCACCCGCAATACCTTCACCCTGACCCCAAACTGGCGGATCAGGGTGGCAAGCGCAAAGAGCAAAGCCGGATGCTCATGGTCCGTCGTAACAATTTCATCGCCTTGGTGCCACGGCAGCCCCCACAAAACCCGTCCAATCGCCTCGGTGTTGTTATGCAGAAGACTGACGGTGCCCTTGGGCATCGCCTGTTCAATCCGCAGTGCAAACTGGCGGGACTTGTCACGCGCCTGAATGTAGTAGGGGACATGTCCCGGGCCCAATTCGTTCCACTCCAGTTCGGCGGCGCAGGCCGCGGCCGCGGCCGGAGTCGGGGTCGGTCCCAGCGTTCCGGTATTCAGGTACGTCTGTCGAATGGCGGCTGGCACCAAGAGCCGAAGATCTTCCCCAAACACACCTACCCCTCCATTCCTCTTCTCCCTGCCGCTTCAAGGGGCTATAAGTCAATCTGCACGCGGGCCGTGCCCGCCCGCGGAGCGGAAAACACGACAGAGAGACTTGAGCCCTGCGGCGCGCGCACCACCCACTCGGCCGTGCGGCGGTTGTCCCCTGGCGGTGCCGATGCTTCCAGGCTCCCGTACCCGCTGAGATGTCCCAGACGACTGGGAGATTCCCCGGAAATCATCTCATAGTCTCCCTCCAGAAGGGCTTGGACGCCTGACACCCTCTTCATACCCCACCCGCGCCCAGTGCCTGATGTGGGCAGAAATCCCTGGTTCCTGACCATGGCGGTGATACGGTACACATTATCCCCAATTTTTTCACTCCGCACCGGGCCGGCTGTCAGGCTAGCCGTGCTCAGCCCGAGAGTGGTTAGAAAACGCCCCACCCTTTCACATTCTTCTTCAAGAAAGCATAGCGGCGGATTCTGCACCACAAATTTGGGATCCAGCCCGCCAATTTGTACGGGGCCGAGGTCTGGGTGCTCGAAATCTGTCCACGGAAAAAATCCCTGCGTAGGCACTTTTTCCTCGACAAAATTCACGACCTTGCGCAAGTCCTCCTGGCGCTCCTCGTCCGAGAGTTTCATCAAGCCCTTGACCCCATGTTCCGCATAGCCCCTGGCCCCGGCATGGCGCGGCAAATCCCAGATTTCCACCGTGAACCCCAACACGCCCTGGTGGTCGTACATCCAGTCGTCAGCCGCTCCCGGCATCAGCACCGCATCATAGCCGTTGTGAAATGTTTCAAAGTTCGAGCGGGCGAAATACCCGCTGACTCTTGCCCCTTCCTCAGCCATCCTACTGAACAGCCCCGCATCCGTCGCCGGGATTTGGCTGTCGTCCCCTGTTGAGGGCTGGCGCAGAATGACCCCGCCTGACGTGTGCAGGGCCACATACGCGGCAATATTGGGATGAGATGCCACAAATCCCGCAAGCGCATGGATTTCGGGCTCAGACAGCGGAAACGGCCCCGCCCCCTTTTGAGAATCTTCGGTGGCCCAGCGCACAGGAAAATTGCGGTTGAAATCCATCCCCTGGGGCACACTCAAGTCGAGTCGGCTTGCAAGCAGCGCCGCTCCCTGGCGCTTTGGCGCCTGAACCTTGCCTTCGACAAAAACATGGTAGTACTGCTCTCCGAATTCTCCCGGGCGCCTGCGCCGCATTAGCCGGGGGTCGATTTCATCCACCGCGTAGGCCCCGTCGGCGCCTGGCATGCGCATCGTCAAAATATGGCCGTTGCCGTCCACGTCCCCCGCTACCCACCCCGGAAGGGGATCATCCAGAGGATACCAGTGCGGGCTCGAGCGCAGGCGGTTGGGTGAAGTCAGATATTCCTCGGCCCCATCCACCGCAATGCGGGGGACAACATAAACCGCCCGTGTCTGCAGAAGTTCCTGAATAGCCGGAGCCTTCTGGTACCCCTCGAGCAGCGTGCCAATCCAGTGCATAGCCACCGCGTTGCCAGCGACCTCGCCAGCGTGGATATTGGCATCCACCAAGAGCGCTGGGTAATCCGCCGCGTGGCGCACATCACTGCATATGGTGGCCGCCCACAAGTCTCGCCCGCTCCGGCTCTTCCCCATAGCCTCCACTTGAAAAAGATCCGGGTAAGCGGTTTGCCACCCGTTCAGGGTGGCCGTCATCTCCTGGTAAGTCCAATACCTTGCTTCTGTCACGGTTTTGAGCCTCCTTCGCATGCGGATACGCTATTCTCTCCTGCGCTATATCTGTTCTCGTTCCGCCGCAGGAATTCCTCTAAATTTCCGGACCGTTTCGCCCCGGCTTGACGTCTTTTTCACATTTCGTCATGATGAATGCTATTGAGGGAATGAGGCGGGAGATAGATGACACGGATTGGGTGCCACTTAAGTGTGGCCAAGGGCTTTGCCAAAGCGGTGGAAACCGCTCCCAAGCTGGGAGCGACCTGCTTCCAGTATTTTACCAAGAATCCCCGCAGCTTCCGCGGGGCCAAACCTCTGAATGTGCCAGATGCCGAGCGGGGACGGGCCCTTGCGGCCGAACTGGATTTGGTCTCTATCGGCCATACTCCCTACCTGATCAATCTCGCCAGCGTGGATGATGAGCTGCTGCAGCTTTCCATTGACGCGCTGATCCAGGATATGGTCATCGGGGAAGCGCGCGGCAGCTACGGAGTGGTGGTGCACTGCGGCAAACCCAAAGACAAAGGGTTGGACTTCGGCATTGAGCGCATGCATTCCGCACTGGCTCAGGTCCTGGACCGCAATACCACGGAGCACACCATGATCCTGTTGGAAAACACTGCGGGCCAAGGCTCAGAAATTGGCACGACGGTGCAGCAGCTATTGGACATTGCCGCGCCTTTCCCGGAAGACAAAGTCGGCTTCTGCCTCGATACCCAGCATGCGTTTTCCGCAGGAATTTTGGAACCGGAGAACTTGGAGGGATTTTCAGGGTTTTCCTCGGCCAAGTTTTTGACCAGGTTGAAAGCCATACACCTCAATGACAGCAAGATTCCCTTTGGGGGCCATAAAGACCGCCACGAACTGGTCGGTCAGGGATTTTTGGGAATGGACCTGATGAGCGCCCTGCTCAACGACCAGCATTTTCGCGATATTCCCTTTTATCTGGAAACTCCTGTGGAGTCCGAAGCCGAGTACGCTGCCGAAATTCGCCAGTGCCGCGCCCTGTTGGATCCCAAGCAGGAACTTTCCCCGTGATGTCGAATTTAAGCAAGGTACTTTGGTTAATTGGGGGAATCCCGTAATTTATGGCAGCGCGGATCATATTTAATCCTACGGCCGGCAATGGCAAGGCCGTAAAGATTTTCGAAACCGTCAGACCCTTTCTGGACGGTCCTGATATTGACATCGTCACGACGGAAGGACCCGGTCATGCTACATTGCTAGCCCGGGAAGTGGCCGACCAAGACGGGCTGACAGTGGTCTCGCTCGGCGGCGACGGTACCCACCATGAGGTCATCAATGGGTTGATGCCTTCTGGAAAAACAATTTTTGGGGTCATTCCGGCCGGAACCGGGAATGACTTCGTGCGGGTTCTGGGTTATCCCCAGCAGCCTGAACAAATTGTTGAGACAGCTCTTCACGGGACGGAGCGGTGGTTTGACCTGGGCGAGATCGGCGACCAGTATTTCCTGACTGTAGCAGGCGCCGGATTTGACGCCGAAGTGGCAGGATGGGTCAACAAGCGCAAAAAACAGGGCCACGGCACCTGGGTCTTCATCCGGGGCATCTTCTACAATGCCATGGGGTACCGGCCCCAGCCCATGACGGTCACGGTGCAGGGACAGAGCACCACTCAAAATACTTTTATGATTGCCATGGGCAATACGAAGTATATTGCGGGGGGAATGAAAATCTGCCCCGAGGCGGACCCCCATGACGGGGAGTTCCACGTGGTCTGGATTGAAGGCATCAAACCCTGGCAGATTTTGCCTCTGCTAGCCCGCGTGTTCCGGGGCACGCACGTCACCCGCCCCGTAGTGAAGACGTTTGCGGCAGCCGAACTGACTGTCGAAGGTCCACCCGGTTTGTGGGTTCATGCCGACGGCGAGCTTATCGGGCACCTGCCGGTTCACGTCACAACGATTCCCAAGGCGATTCGCGTGCATATGGGGAACTGACCCCACCCAGGGGCTGTTCCCGAGCCCCCTGCAAGGAGGGAGAGACACCATGCGCCAGTGGCCCGCTGATCTTCCCCCGTTTCTCTGGGGTGCAGCAACATCCAGCCACCAAGTCGAGGGCGGCAATCACAATAACTGGACCCAGTGGGAAGAGGCGGGCCGCCTCTCCGGCCGGGTCCCGTCCGGAGAGGCCTGCGACCATTACCACCGCTTTGAGGAAGATTTCCAGCTCTTCCAGCAGATTGGCATCAACGCCTACCGCCTATCTGTGGAATGGAGCCGGATTGAGCCTCGGCCCGGGCAGTTTAGCGCCCCGGCCCTATCCCATTATCAGAGGGTCATCGCCGCCTGCCGCGCACAGGGGATGGAACCGGTTCTCACCCTGCACCATTTCACGCTGCCCATATGGTTCGCCAGTCGCGGGGGCTTTCTCAATCCTGATGCCCCGGCGCTCTTTGAGCGTTTTGTGCGCCGTGTCGTTGAAGCGCTAGGCGATGAGGTCCGGTTTTACGTGACAATCAACGAACCGATGATCTATGCGGTGATGAGCTACGGTCTGGGGACGTGGCCGCCGGGACACAAACGCCTCACCGAAGTCTGGAAACTCCTCCCGCGGCTTCTGGCCAGCCACCAGCGCGCCTACCGGGCCATCAAGGAGTCGCAGCCTGACGCCTGGGTCGGTCTGGCTCACCACATGCTGGCGTTTGAGCCTTATGACCCGCGCTCGCGGCTGGACCAAGCCGACAGCAAGGTGATGCACTACCTGTTCAATCGCCGATTTATCCAGCAGACGGACAGCACCCAGGACTTCATCGGCCTCAACTATTACAGCCGGCAATACACCCGCCACCCCCACTTTCTGACCCCGGTGCCGGCCAAACCGGGCGCTCAGGTCACCGACATGGGCTGGGAAGTGTACCCCGAAGGCATGGAAATGCTATTGCGCGACCTCAAGGGCTTTGCCAAGCCCATCCTGGTGACGGAAAACGGGATTGCCGCGGACGACTCCCGGCGCGTGCAGTTCATCGCCGACCATGTGCAAGCCGTTGGCCGGGCCCAAGCTGAGGGCGCTATCGTCCGGGGGTATTTTTACTGGTCGGCTCTGGACAATTTTGAGTGGGCGGAGGGCTACCGGCCCCGGTTCGGTCTGATTGCCGTGGATTACCGCACCCAAGAGCGCACATTGCGTCCCAGTGCTGACTTCTACCGCCGCATCATCGCTGCCAACCGCAATCTCTGGCCGGTCACCGCACTACCAGCACCGGAACCACCGGCTTCTGGTCTTTAAAACAGCGCGCATAGGCCTCCGTGTCCAGCGCCTCAGTCCCGGACAGGGACTCCAGCCACTCCGCCGCAATCACTGGGCGCCAGGCGATAGCCTGCTGGCAGTGCCCTTCCAGCACGATTTGGGTTAAAGGCGGCATTGGCAGTTCGGCAATCCCCCGGCGCAAGGCCATGCACGCCTGCTGGTCGGACACGGCTGCCTCCTCCGGGGCGCTCGGCAGCAGATTTTGGGATTTTAGAACCGCCACCGCCGCATCGTAGTCCACCCGCCCCTTGCGGCGTGTCAACCGCACCTCACAGGTTCCCACACTTAACGGAAAGGCGCTGCCGGGCCATGGCATCAGCTGGACTGTCACCTCCTGGCGCAGCCTCTGCTCTTCCGTCTCCAACTGCCTTATTTCCCGCCGCAACGCGGCCAGGCGCATAATCGCCCGGGCCGTCTCGGGACTCAAGCTTGGGGATTCCATCGCGAGCCTCCTCCGGTTTTCTCTTCCTGATTCTATTCATAGAAGGAAAGCGGAGGATTTAGACCAGCCAGCGGGTCACACTGTAGCAGGTTCGGCGAGAATTCTGCGCGGATCGAGGACAAACGGGCCGTCGCGCTCCACGCGCAGGTACACCGGCTCGCCAGGGCGCAGCACCACCGTGCGCTCGCCATCAAGCGCCACCGATCCCCCTTCCGCGCGCGACCACGGCACTTGAGCTCCCAGCGCCACCCGCTCCGAAGAATCCACATAAAATGGCACAATCAGCCCGGGCGCCATCACCGCCAGCACGGGTTGGCGCCCAGCTCCCTCGCCGGCCAGCGCCAGGCGCAGGGCCGCATCGTCATCCGCATAGACGGGTTGGAAAAATCCCCCGACATTGGACAGGCCGGGACGCACGGGGTCGGCGATGCTTAACAAGAGTTGCTCCACATCCTCAGCCCGCCATACGGCCAGGGCTCCAGTATAAGTTTGGCGGACTAGGGCCGCATCAATCAGCGCGACTTCCTCGTGCCCGCTCTCGAGCTGCACATGAATCATTTTGGCCTGGCGTCCCACGACCAGAGGGTCGTCGCCGCGAGCCGCGTACAGTGCAGCCGCGTAGCCCGCCGCTGTTTGGTCCCCGGTCCAGCAGGCTACATTGTTGGTCCCTCCAGCCACTGGCAGGACGGGTACGGCCAGACTGGCCTGCGCAACATTGCGCTGGGTGCCGTCCCCTCCCACGGACACAATGACCCGGGCTCCCGCGTCCTCCAGGCGCCTGGCCCAGTTTGTGGTCGAGGCGCCATTGCTGGGCTCCCGGTCGGCCTCCACCAGCCGCACCGGCAACAGGTCGCCCAGCTCATGCAAGGCGTAGCGCCCGAACCCTTCGTAGTCATTGACCATCACCACCTCAGTTCCGGCCACAGCGGCCATTCCGGCCATGAGCCGCCTTGCCGTCAGCATCTTCTCCGGGGCCGATTGCAAAGAGGCTGCCGCTACCAGCCGCCTGATGTCGCGCCCTGCCATGGGATTGATAATCAAACCAATTGTCGTCACGGTTGCATCACCTATTCTTCGTCGTGGGTTCAGGGGGAATGAGTTTGTTCAACAGCCCGATAAGCTGGTCCTGTTCATCCGCAGTCAGCCGTTCATCGGCCCTCAGAGCCAGATATTCCACATGTTCGCGGCGTTCCCGCGTCAAGAGTGCTTCCCCGGTCTCGGACAGTCTCAGCCACACCATACGCCGGTCCTGGGGGTCCCGGTCTTTAGACAACAGCCCCTTTTGCGCCAGCGCATCCACCGCGCGGGTGGCGGTGGGGGCAGACACCTGCAGGTGCTTCGCCATGTCCATCAGGGTCAGCGTGCCTTGATCGCGAATCATGTACAGGGCATGGTACTGAGTCGGGGTAATATGCCACGGCGCCCGGTCATGGGAAAACTGCCGCCCCATCATGCGCAGTACGCGAAAAGCCCCATCAAACAAAGATTCTGCCTTTTCCTGGTCCACTGCCGTCTCCTCTCAATCCTTAAGCTAAGCATACCATCCATCCTGGAAGAGCGGTAGATTCCACGACGGCTTGTTCCATCCCGAAAAAAAGAAAAAAGGGGAAGGCCTCAGGCTCCCCCTCTTCTCGTTTCTTTTTCTCTCCCTACCCCGCGCTCTGCGGGCCGTCGCGCGGCGGGCGCAAGATGGTGAGCACCTCTTTTTTGTATCGCAGAAATTCCGGAGAGAGAATCATGTCCCAATTGCGCGGCCGTCCCAGTCCGATATCAATGGTCTCGGCAATGCGTCCCGGCCGCGGTGTCATCACAATCACGCGGTCGGCCAGCACGATGGACTCTTCCACGTCGTGGGTGATGAAAAGGACCGTGGGCCGCAAGCGCTCCCAGACAGCCAGAAGAAATTTCTGCATATCCGTACGCGTTTGAGCATCCAGGGCCCCAAAAGGCTCATCCATCAGCAAGATCTCCGGTTCCGTAATGAGAGCGCGGGCAATCGCCGCCCGCTGCTGCATGCCGCCCGACAGCTGGTAAGGAAAGTGGCCTTCGAATCCTCCCAAGCCCATCGTCGCAATCATCTGAGCCACTTTGTCACGCTGGCGGGTCTTGCGCTCCTCCTGCAGGGTCAGTCCGAATCCGATATTGTCGAATACCGTCATCCAAGGCAGCAGGGACGGCTGCTGGAAAACCACCGCCCGCTCTGGGCCCGGCTTGCTGACCAGGTTTCCGCCGACCAGGATTTCTCCCTGCGAAACGGATTCAAATCCCGCCACCATATTCAACACGGTGGTTTTACCGCAGCCGGACGGTCCCACAATGCAGACAAATTCTCCCTCCTCAATCTCGGCGCTGACATGGTCCACGGCCAACACCGGTTTCGCCCCGCGGGCGGTGGGGGGATAAAATTTGCTGATCTCCTTCAGTACAATCATGGTGCCAACCCCTTTACCCCTGACTTTGACTGTGGTAAACCGTCTCGCAGAAGCTGGGATCCACATACTGGCTCAGATTTTTCGGCACACTGGGGATTTGTCCGGTCTGCTGGAGCCACTGGGCCGCCGACGTCAGAGACCGGGTGACAAGGGAGCTTTTCACCGTGCTGGCGGTGCCGAGGCGCCTTGGAGTCAACTGTTGCGCCAAAGTGGTGAAGCTGAGTCCCGCGGCCTGGCTTTTAGCTTCTGCGGCAGAGATTCCGTTGAGCTTGGCGATGTCTTGAAAAGAAGTCGCCGGGTGCTTGTAAAAGAATTGCACTCCCTTCTCTTCCGCTTCCACAAACTGGTCCACTAGTTTAGGATTCTTGGCCGCAAATTGCGAATTCACGACGGCCAAATTGAAGATAGGCGCCTTCGCCACCTGGTTCTCGTCATAAATCAGCACGCGCCCGTTGTCCTGCTGCATTTCATTGAGAAAAGGCGCCCAGACATAGGCCGCGTCAATCCGGCCCGTCTTCCATGCCGCCACCATGTCCGGCGGGGACATGTCATTGAAATGGACGGAAGACAGCGGCAGGTGGCGCATCTGCAGCGCGGTGTCCAGCTCAAACGGCGAGGTGGATCCTGTCACCAGTGCCACGGTCTTCCCTTCCAGGTCTTTCACGGAATGGAGGTGGCTGCCTTTCTTGACCACCAGACCTTCCGCGGTCGTGTAGCGCTCCATGGCCCACACGACTTTCAGCGGCACCCCGCGGGCAATCGCCGCCGCGGTCGGCGGGTTGCCTAAAGTCGTCATAAAGTCCAAAGAGCCCGACGCCAGCGATGTCAAAGCATCGGGGCCGGATGAGAAGTACTTGAGCACCACATGCGCATGCATGGTTTTCTGAAAAAATCCCTGCTCAATCGCGACCGACTCCGGGTCCGGGGCATTTTCATACCCAATCGTCACCGTGGGTTCTGAGGCAGCCTGGGATGTGCCGCACCCCGCCACCACAGCCGTTAATGGCAGCACCATCAGCGCTGCCATTAACGGTCCCGCCATCTTTCTTTTGCGCACGCGCATCTCCTCCTTGATAATTGGTGTGGATTGTCTGGAAAAACCGGTAAATTGGTCCCCGGATTTCTTATGCTTTTCCCTTCCAAGGGGTGACGCGGTGCTCCACCGAGCGGATAATCAGTTCCATGCCGTAGCCCAGAAGACCAATCATAACGATGCCGACAAACACCACGCCAATCTGCAGCTCATTGCCGGCTGACTCAATCATCCATCCGAGCCCTTTGGAGGCGGCAATCATTTCGGCAGCGACCAAGCAGGTCCATGCAATTCCTATCCCCACCCGCATTCCGGTGAAAATTTCCGGGAGGGCGGAGGGGAAAATCACATAGCGAAAAAGCTGGCGCTTGTTGGCCCCCAGGCACTGGGCCACCCGCACGCGCGTTTCCTGCACGCTTTTCACGCCCGACATGGCGCTGATGATGATAATCGGGATGGTGCAGAAGAAAATCAGAACCACCTTGGACGTCTCACCGATGCCAAACCACACAATCATCACCGGGATGTACGCCAAGGGCGGAATCGGCCGCAGAAATTGCAGCAGCGGATCAATCGCCAGAAAAATCCATTCCGTGGACGCCATCCAAAATCCAATAGGCACTCCCACAGCCACTGCTGCTATAAATCCGGTCGCAATCCTCCCTAAACTGTAGAGCGTGCTGGTCAGCAGAGGCTCCCCACTGTACCCCACAGTAGCCACCACAATAAAGTCGTGGACAACAGATCCCGGAGACGGGAGGGAAGTCGGGGGAAAGAGGTGCAGTGCGGTCACGCCCCACCACAGTCCGATCATCACCGCAGCCACCAGCCACGGCACATATCCCCGGTAAGGTTTCTTGTCGGCCTTCCACACGTTTTGCTCCAAAGCGCTCTCGGCGCTCTCTGCTTCAATTTCGTCAGACGCCATATAGCTGTAGCCCATATCTGTTCCTCCTTGCGCGCTTTGTCTGCTTCTCATCTCCTATCCAACTGAAAAGACGCCCTATCAATAGAAAATCCGGGCTAAGCCCGGGCATAGTCCAAGCCTCCAAGCCGACGAGGTAAGCTGACGGGCTAGGGCGGATGGCTGCCCTCTTGCGTTCGCCCCGAAAATTGGGTCCCCCGTTCGTGTGGTGACACGATTTGGCGTTCGATTCAATTGGTGACTCCCCTCCCTAGCTAGAATATGCGCCAGGGATGCCTTTGTGCTCTTTAAGGGTAGCATGGAATCCAATGGATTGGCAATTTCGACCTATACTGACAAATTGCCGGCCCAGCAATTTATGCTCCCCAATCTTCCCCAAATTGGGTAAGATAAAGAGCATACCTGATTTTCCAGGAGGTTCTGTGTTGCCCTCATTTGCTGATATACTATTGGTCCGGCACGGCGAGAGCGAAGCCAATGCCACGGGGCGCTTTGCTTGCCGCACGTGGGACCCGGCCTTGACCGAAACCGGCCGTTCCCAGGCGCTGGAACTCGCCCGCTACTGGCATAACGCTCCCATCCGCTATCTGGTTACAAGCCCCCTGCTAAGGGCCCAAGAAACTCTCGCGCCCTTGGCCCAGGACCATGCGCTCACGCCCGTAATCCTGCCTGACCTCGCGGAAGTCAACCTCGGACAGTGGGACGGGCAGCGGCTGATTGACTTGGAAGCCGCCGAGTCGGCCCCGTTTCTTGCCTGGCGGCAGGATCCCGACCGCAATCCTCCTCCCGGCGGGGAGAGCATTAGAGCCGTGGGGCACCGGGTGCTGAATACTCTG